>JAXHSV010000078.1:0-12485 GCA_034190305.1 Planctomycetota bacterium
TCAGGGACTTTGTGAAAATAGCCCAGCAATTTATTGCTGGGACTTGAGAAGAAC
This sequence comes from Planctomycetota bacterium, assembly GCA_034190305.1. Taxonomy (GTDB): domain Bacteria; phylum Planctomycetota; class Phycisphaerae; order SM23-33; family SM23-33; genus JAUWNJ01. The sequence goes on from JAXHSV010000078.1 coordinate 55, forward strand.
ACCGATATTGAGTCCCGCAGGGACGAATGAACACTGTTACCCAAAATTGACATCTTTGAACCAGGCCATGACGAACAAGTTATAATGCCAGACCCAGCCCAGCTATGGCTATGGCTGGGCTGTAATGTCCGCTCTTCGACCGATTTTGCGAAAACCTGCGTTTGTCCGCTTTCGGAACTTACACAACATACTTGACGCTATCCATCTTCATAAAAGGTCTGGACAATTTAGCGGGGAATTGATTTGGCCGGACGGTGTGTGTGTTTCCGTCAGCATCTTTGAAGGAGAGAATCTATGTCCAACAACGGCAACCTGGCAATTCAGGACGGCCAGACGGTGGTGTTTATCGGTGACAGTCTCACGAACTGCGACCGGCGGGAAACCGCTGGTCGGCGCGCGGGTAATGGCCGGCGACCTGAGGGCGTCGGCGGCGCTGGTTCTGGCGGGACTGGCGGCTGAAGGTACAACGACCATCAATCGGGTTCATCACATCGACCGTGGATATGAGCGGATAGAGGCCAAACTCGCCGCTCTCAGCGCAGATATCAAACGCCTCAAGGAATAATCCGTTCAGACCTTGATTCGCCCCTGCGATATATGTAGATTCCCACGAACGCATAGCGCATCGAAAGGAGAACTATGTCCGACAACTGTAAAGTGGCGATCCAGAACGGTCAGACGGTTGTATTTATCGGCGACAGTCTCACGGACTGCGGCCGGCGGGAAGAGGCCGCCCCGCTGGGCGCAGGTTACGTCAGCATGGTTGTTACACTGATGACTGTCAGGTACCCGCAGCGGAAAATTCGCTTTATCAACGAAGGCATCGGCGGCGACACTACCGTGGGGCTGCGCGACCGGTGGGACGACGACGTGATAGCCCATAAACCCGACTGGCTCAGCGTCCTGGTCGGAATCAACGACCTGCACCGCATGCTCCGCAACGATCCCGAACCCGTCCCGCCCGACATCTACCGCCAGGCGTACAAACAATGCCTCCAGAGCACTGCCGAGAACACTTCGGCAAGATTGATCCTGATGGATCCGTTCTACATCAGCCGGGCGACCGACCCGAACAGTTGGCGCACCGCGGTGCTGAAGGTATTGCCGGAGTATATCGACATCGTGACTGAACTAGCCGAGAAGTTTGACGCAATCCACGTTCGCCTGCACGAAATGTTCCAGCGCGTCCTGGCCTGCAACCTGGACAATTTTATCTGTCCGGACCCGGTCCACCCCCCGCCGACAGGACATCTTATGATCTCGCACGAATGGCTCAAGGCGGTTGGATGGTAATAAAAGTTCGGAAGCAGCCTCGCTGCATGCCCTGTTGAAAATGCCCCGGTCGGCCGGCTGTAAGCCGAGTTCTGTTCCCCGTCCCCGGCGGGCATTTCCGAGTGCGGGGCGAAGACCATTTGTCTTGACCGGTCATTGCTGACCGGCTCTCCGTACGGAAGCGGCCTACCCACAGTCTGTATCGGCCCGAACCGCGCCATAGACTGCTGCTTGGCCTTGCACCCGGTGGGGTTTGCCGAGCCGACGATGTCGCCATCGCCGCGGTGCGCTCTTACCGCACCTTTTCACCCTTACCGACCCCGGGTAAAGGGGTTGCCAATTTTACATTGGCCCCGGAACCGGCGGTATATTTTCTGTGGCACTTTCCCTGCCCCGCCGGCGGCACAGGTTTTAAACCTGTGCTGCTACGCCGAATGTTCGGTGCACAGGTTGAAAAACTGTGCCACCAGCGGAACGGTGGGTGTTACCCACCACCGTGGTTCAGTGGTGCTCGGACTTTCCTCCACCCGCCTTAACGACGGGCAGCGGTCTTCCACCGGCCGACCGTTGTTAATTATACGACAAAATGCCGTTGGCGTCCTGTAAATCTTCCTGGTCGAATGATTCACAGCGCAGGTTCTTCCAGTGGTGCGGGGCAGTGATCCTTCCTGTTGCAATCGTCGCAGTATGCGCCGGTCCAGATTTCGTCGAGCATATCGGCCACTGGGTCAATCAGGGCGAGTTCGTCGGTCCAGATGCCGGCTTCGAAGTTACGCCGGCGCGAACCCTTCGCGCCCAGCCCCGCTCCGGTCAGGTTGGCTGAACCTAAGTACATCATCCGCCCGTCGGTGATAACGGCCTTGGCGTGAGCGCGCAGGCAGCGGCGCATTATGAAGTTCTCCGGAACATGCTGCTTGAGCCTTTTCAACAGCGGTCCGGACGGTACGCCGCTGTGCAACAGCCGTATCTCTACTCCGCGCGAGGATAGTTGCTCGAAGACCTCCAGGATGCTGTGCGCCCGGCGCGGTCCGGTCGGTACGTGCAGGTCCTTCACGTTGGCTGTGGCGATAAACAAGCGGCGACGGCAACTTTCCAGCGCCTCGGACAGAACGGTTTCAAGATGATCGCGGTTCAGGACAGTTTTAATCACGGAAGATATATCGACATGCAGGCAGTGAAATCACCAGCCGGAAAAAACCGCTACCCCATCGCCGCTATGGCCGCTTCGATCTGCTCGTCCGTAACGTCGTCGAAAACAGCGACGCTTCCGGGGGCTACAGGAAGCACGAAGCGAATCACGCCGCCGAGCGCCTTTTTATCGTGGGCCATAACCTCACGCAGGCGATCCGGGTTGCGTGCTTCTGCGGGCAGGTCCTGTAAATCGTCGAATTGAACCGGAAGAGACAGTTCTGTGAGGATTTTCCGCACTCTGCCGGCTACCGATGAGTCGATAAGTAAGCGCGATTCGGCGATATGAAAAGCCCCGATCATCCCCAGCGCAACAGCCTGTCCGTGAGAAAGCAGACCATAACCGGCAACTGTTTCGATGGCGTGCCCGATAGTGTGTCCGAAATTCAGGTGCGCACGTTCGCCGGATTCCCGCTCATCGGATGAAACAACGGCAGCCTTTATAGCAACGTTGCGACCGATAAGTTCGGCAAGCGTATCGGCATCGGCAGCCACAATGTTCGCAACGCTGCCTTCGATGAAGTCCAGCAGTGAATCGTCGCGAATGACGCCGTGTTTGACACACTCCGCCAGACCGTTTCCGAGTTCGCCGGCGGGCAGGGTTTTCAATACGGCTGCGTCGATAATAACCGCCGCAGGCTGGTGGAAAGCGCCGATAAGGTTTTTCCCCGATGAAGCGTTGACTCCCGTTTTTCCCCCGACTGCGGCATCTACGTCAGCCAGCAACGTGGTCGGGACGTTTAAGAACGGCAGTCCGCGCAGCGCGGTAGCGGCAATGAAACCGGCCAGGTCCCCCACAACGCCTCCTCCAAGCGCCACGATGACGGACTTCCGGTCGATCGGCGGGTCCAGGCCTAAAAGGCGGTCCATGACAGACCCGTAAGTGGCGAGATTCTTGTGCTGCTCGCCGGCGGGCATGTCGATTATGTCGCTGCCGAAGCCGGCGCGGACAAGACTGTCGGTGACGGTATCGGCATACAACGGCCCGACGGTCGAGTCGGTGATAATGACGGCCCGTCCGGCGCCGCCCGCCGGCGCGGCAAGCAGACCGACCTGCTCCAGCACGTCCACGCCCACGGTAACCGTGTAGGATCGATCGTCCAGTTCCACGCGAATTTCATGTGTTACCGGCATTTTTGCCTCTTCTTTCAGCCTGATAGGATTCAACCTGTCGGCGGAGTTCTTCGTTCACTTCCTCCATCGGACCCGCCTCGGCGCCGCCGGCGGAATCATCAGGCCTCATCGGGGGATATTCGCGCCTCCCGGCGGCGCGCCGGCGGGAAACGCTCCGGCGCAGAAGCATGAAAACGAACAACATGACCATCGCCGCAACGATCATAAGGACCGCTCCCCACTGGAAACCATTCTCGCCTGGGCTGGGGGCGGCAAACAGCGCGCCGGCGACTATAACCGGATACTCGTTCATTATATCCGGGTCGCCCTCCTCGGCGTCTTCACGCAATCTCGCAAGTTTGTAGAAAATACCGACGAGTTCCAGAGGTTGGCGATCCAAAAGGTTCTTCGGCGGCTCATGGCCCATCACGGCCAGCACTCGCCTGTACGTCGGCGGCTTTGTCTTTTCAGATTCGACCAATACATCCACCATCCAGACATCCCGCCTGCCCCACCACCGAGTGGGTGTAACATTCTCCGTCCAGGCAGTGGTCCTGCCTCCATAGCGAACCTTGACGCGAACAAGTCGGCCTCGGTAACGCTCCGGCTCGCGCCAGAAATCTTTGGGATTAGGTCGCTCAGCCTCTTCGAGCGTTTTATCCACCCCCGGCAACATCCGGGCCCGACGAAGCATGATATACAAAGCCGGTCTGCTCAACTGACCGTCGCCGTCGCGGACATCGTCCAGGATTATTTTTTCATCATCGCTGTAAGCAAGGGCGTCTTCGACGGTTTCCGCCCGGTTTATCGGTAGAACTTCAAGATTGTCGGAAGGGAGAGTCAGCGACCACGGCATCGTTGTCGGCTGCTTGAATGCAGCAGACTGACTGGCGACGGATTCATCGGCTTCAGACGGCGTCATTGCCGGGGCAATGCCTACGTGCACAAAAGCCGGCACGTACAGGAAGAAACATAAAAAAGCGGTAATTTTCATAAGCACACCGTTCCAAATTCGAGCATGAATTGTAGGTAAAGGCGATGGATTTGTACATCACGATTGCGGATTGAGGATTACGCTTATTTTCTTCTTTTGCTTTTCCCTAAATCCTATTCCCTAATCCCTGAACCCTGTCTTTTCACCATTCCGGATGTGGAAGGAGGAAGGTATCGGTCGGCGAGGTGGGTTTTTCCTTTCCGGTGTAATCGGAGACGCCTTCAACCAGCCAGATATTATCGCCCCCGACGCCGACGCGACAATCCGTAACCCAGTTCACGTGAGTGTCCAGGTACAGGACGTTTTGCCCGCCGTCGGGGTGATTTCTGCTGACAGTCCGCCTGGTGCAGTCCGGGCTGAATGTCCCGCCGGTAAAAACGGGCGTGGCGTCGGCAAAAATAACCATCTGACCGGATACCGCAGCCATATTCGGAAGGTCCCGACGGACCGGAACGTTGAGGCTGTACTGGTAACTGTAGTTTATCGACTGCGGCGACGGAAAATCCGTCATGCCCGCCGATGCTGTGAATGTCCGTCCACCGGCAGAGGGACACTGAAACACTTCCGGTGAGGCGTGTCCGCCGCGAACCAGTAAAAACAGCGCAGAGGAGTTGCTGGCGTGTTCGCTTCCGGGGCGCACCAGCCATACCTCTGTTACCGCCGGAGACGATGGGAAGTCGCCGTTGTTTTCGTTGGCGTAGTGGTTTAGTCCGGCGCCGACATCCCAGACGTTGTTGGCGCAGAGGCTCCTTTGGGCCAATCGATGCGCCTGGCGAATTGAAGGCAGCAGGATACCGATTAAAATCAGAGCCGCCGCCGCAAAGGCGGATAAACCCCGAATGGAAAACCTCGGAAGGAACGTCCCGCTGCCTGCCGACAGAACGGCATGAATCGCCTCGTCCCGATCGGCTGACGTTACACGCGCCAGCGTACGGTCGGAAAGACCCTCAGGCGGATTAGGCGCCTGACACAGCTCCAGGGCGGCGAAGGTGCGACTGACGCCCTCGTGCAGCAAGGCGAACTCGCCGTCGGTTTCAATACGACGACGGACATCCTCGGCGGCGGACTCGCCGCACTGCCCCAGAACAAAATCAATCAGTAATTGCTCGTCGCCCAATTTGCTCATTCTATGCTCTTTTTTACGACCGATGTCCACCTCCGTGCGAACTCCCTCACCGCCAGGTACAGACGGCTCTTGACCGTCCCAAGCGGCACGGACAGCATCTCGGCAATCTCTTTATAGGCGAACCCGTGGAAATAACTCAACAACAGCACGACCCGCAGGTTCTCAGGCATCTGCCGTACAATACTTTGTACGGCGTCGGACGCCTCCTGGTTCTCAATTCCCGCACTTGGTGGAGGAATATTTGCAGGTATAAGATCGATGAAATGAACATCGTCCTCGCCGGTAGAAACCTCTGCGTCGAGTTCGGCGGCTGGTCGTCGATATCGCGTCCGAAGAGCGTCTCTTGCCTTGTTGGCTGCTATAGTGAACAGCCAGGGCTTAAGGCGGCGCGAAAAATCAAAGGCGTCGGCGGAGATGTGAACCTGTAAAAACGTCTCCTGGAAAACATCCTCCGCCAGGGTTGCATCGCCCAGGAACCTCGCCAGGAAGCCGAATAATTCCCGCTCGTAGCGCCGCGTAAGCGCCGCGAATGCCCCCGCGTCGCCCTGCGTGTACCGCAGAAGCAGTTGCTCGTCTGAAATGTGCTCCAGACGGTTCAGGTCTGCCAGATCATTGATTTTCATGGTCTGATTAATCGATTCGGGTCTCTTGTCGGCAAACACATTTACGAGGCATCATAGGAAACAGCCCGTTAAGTCGCAATTTTTTCTTGACCGTAAGGTTCGGCGTAACCAAACTCAAATGAAGATATCTGTCAGACATCGGCGGTCGGCAATCAGCACCAAAGGATCGGCTATTGCTGTCTGGCCGATATGCGATACCGGGCACTTGCTATGATTTCTATTCGAAATCTTCCTAAGGAGGCGCTGTCGGCGCTGGTGGATGCTTCGGCGGCAATCAACGCCGCCCAGGGGCTTGACGAAACACTTCATGCGATAGCCGCAGCGGCGGCGGCTGTAATGAGGGCGGAGGCGTCCAGTGTCATCATGCTGGACCGGGCACGCGGAAAGCAGGTTTTCCTCGCCGCCGTCGGCGACCGGTCCGACCAGTTGATAGGGGTCGAATACGACGCCGGAGTGGGGCTTTCAGGAAAGGCGGTTTCCACCGGAGAAGCGCAAATTCATAACGATGTCGCACACGAAAAGGCCCACTACAAGGAAATCGACGATCGCGTAGCCTTTCAGACCCGCAGCCTGGTGGCGGCACCGCTGATCCACAGGGGTGAGGTACTCGGTGTCGTGGAGGTTATAAATCCCGTCGGGGCGGAACAATTCGGCGACAGCGACAAGGAACTGGCCCAGGTATTTGCCAATCTTGCAGCTATCGCCACAGCCAACGCACAATCGCATGACCGCGTCAGGCGGGAAAATCGCGGTCTTAAGGAAATTTTTCGCCCGCCGGCGAAGATACTCGGCGATTCGCCGGCAATGCTTGAGGTATCAGGCCTGATCGAGCGCGTCTCGCCGTCGGGCGCAACGGTCCTGCTGCTGGGCGAGAGCGGTACGGGCAAGGAACTGGCTGCAAGGGCGATCCACGAGAACTCTCCCCGCTCCGACCGCCCTTTCATCGCCGTCAACTGCGCCGCTCTTCCTGAAACGCTGCTGGAAAGCGAATTATTCGGACATGAAGCCGGCGCCTTCACCGGCGCCACGGGACAAAGGCTCGGACGGTTCGAACTGGCCGACGAAGGCACCATCTTCCTCGACGAAATAGGTGAAATCGCCCCCGCCGTTCAGGTCAAACTCCTCCGCGTCCTTCAGGAAAAAGAATTCGTCCGCATCGGAGGCACAAGGACCATCGGGTGCGACGTTCGCGTAATCGCCGCCAGTAACCGCGACCTCGACGCCGACCGGCGCGAAGGGCGGTTCCGCGACGACCTGTACTACCGCCTGAACGTCTTCCCAATCACAATACCGCCTCTGCGACGGCGACGCGAAGATATACCGATCCTCGTTGAACATTTCCTCAACATCCTGTCGGCGGAACTCAAGACCGTCCGCCCCGCCATCACCGACCGGGCAATGCAGGCTCTGGCTCGCTATGACTGGCCCGGAAACATCCGCGAACTCCAGAACATCCTCGAGCGGGCGTGCCTTCTGGCCGATGACGGAACCATTGACCTGCCCCAGCTCCCCGCCGATATTGCATCCCCCGACGGTCAGACCCATGCCCAAACGCATCGTTCGATTCCCCAGGCCGGACAAGAGACGCCGAAATCAGGAAATTCTCTGGAAAACATGGAAAAGGCGCTGATTATCAAGGCGCTGCGAGAAAACAACGGAAACCAGACCCGCGCAGCAAAGACCCTCGGCATCAGCAGGGACAACCTGCGATACCGCATCAAAAAATACGGTATCAACATAAAGAAAGAGGCCAGGGACCAGAGATAAGGGACTCGGTAAAAGCAAAAACAGATTCCATGTTTTTCGTTTTCCCCTAAACCCAAGTCCCTGACCCCAAGTTCCTGCTACTGATATAGTAATGAAATGAAGACAATCCGTGAAACAGTCCATGATGTTATCGCCGAGCGAGTCATCCCCTGGATTGAACGCGACGGGATCAGCAAACTTATCCTTCCCGAGCAGATCACGCCCGACGACTGCATCAAAGAACCGAGATGCGACCGTTACTGTCCCCCGGGACATCGTGAGCACGACATGGCGATCGGCCTGACCGGACGAACCGTCTTCTGCATCGAAAATAAAGCGTTTGTCTTCACACCGGGCAGAATAGTTCTCCTGCCGGGCGGGACCTCTCACATGTCGGCTTATAAAACCTGGTATCGATCTACATACTTCGATCCCGAATGGCCTAATTTGATCCTGGGGATGATGGTCTATCCGTTCGGTGTCCGCGTTCAGGTCGTACACATCGTGGTCAAAGACGACGCGGTGGAGTCAACCTCTCCTTACATGCTTCTTGGGAGGCACTTCAGTCGGCTGATAAGCGACTTGCTGGAGGAAGTCCGATCCCGCCCGCCGCATTACGCCGAAATCGGGCGCTGCATCCTGATGGAATTTATGCATCGATGTCTTCGCGCCGAAGCCGCAAATCCCACCGTGGACATAACATTTATACCCCCCCACCGAAGGGCGCACCCGCGCAACTTAGCCGAATCAGGTTCCCGCCGCACTCTCACCGACAGAGGCGCAGGCCGAAAAAAAACGGGCAAACCGTCCAAAACCGACTCAGTAAAAGACCTGCCTATGTATGTCCAGGTCGCTCAGGACTTCATTCACGCCAACTACTACACGCAAATAGGAATGAATGATATCGCCCATGCCGCTCATATGAGCGTTGATTATTTCGGACGGCATTTCAAGGCCTCCACCGGCGTTACCCCCATACAGTACCTTCTGAACGTCCGAATGGAGGCTGCAAGGGAACTCATCCTGACCGATCTGAAGGTCTCCGACATCGCCAGAATGGTCGGAATCGAAGACCCCTACTACTTCAGCAGGGTCTTCCGCCGCGCCAACGGTCTGCCCCCCCTGCAATACCGCCGAAAAATGGCTAAGGTAACCCCCACAGGTCCGCCCCCCGAAAATCCGCGGAATAATCCATTTTAATAACGCTATCATCCATTGCCTATTTTTGACCCTTATGGTATAATTTTCCATCAAATTGGCGGTTTATTCTAGCCGTCAGAATGCTTCAAAACATTTCGACAGTCCATATTGAGCGGAAAGATGCTTTTTATTCAATGCCGACGGAAAGGAGGTAATTCAATTTCTCATTTTTAATTGAGGATTTTCGATTGGTAGCCAGTAGCACGTAGCCGGTAGTCAGTCAAAAAACGGAATTTTACCGAACTGGTTGCTGACTACAGAATACCGGCTACTACATCCTGCGGATAGTCCGCAGAGATAGTGTCTTACGATGACGCAGGACATTTCGCGGGATTTTGTAATGTGGAGAAAAGGAGAGCAAAGATGAGAAAGGCAACGATTTTATTTGCAGCATTGGCGGTAGTGGTGATGGCGGCGCCGGCGTTCGGGTCAACCTACATCACCACTATTTGGACCGGCACCACGGGCGATTGGTATGACAGCACGTGGGATAACGGCGCGCCGCCCCTGAACCCGCCGGCCGGGACGTATTACACAGCCCGAATCAACAATGGCGGAACAGTTTCGATTACCTCAACCGCACTGGCATATCAGGGTCTTTACGTCGGAATCTACACCGCCGATCCCAATACGGGACATCTGAACATAGGCGCTGATCTGACAGTCGGTGGAACCGGCGTTGGCTGGTACCACGCATATAGCCAGGGACCATCTACGGTCAATCAAACGGCTGGTAATATACAAATGAATAGCTCCATGACCATCGGTTTCGGTGGACAGAACAAGAACAACCCGAATCTGTGGTTGGGATGGGGCGAATACACCATCGAGGGTGGAAGCATGAGCCAGACCGTCGGCGCCGGCAGGCATTTCACGGTTGGCGGAACCAACGCCAATTATGTCGCGGGAACCTTCGGAAAAGGTCTGTTCAAGATCGTCGGCACAGGCCCGTCGTCCATACAAGTGGCTGCCTACATACAAAACGCCGGCTGTACGCTTGAGGTCGAACTGGACGACACATCCGCCCACGTTACGCCCATCAATGTAACCGGCACAATTTACAATAGCGTCATGGACGGAACGCTGCTGGTCAGGAACGGCGCCGGATACACGCCGACTCTGGGGACTACTGTTACGGTCCTTAATGGCGTAGATAGCGCCTCGCTTGACTTCACTGCTCTGACGCTGGATGCCGGTTCTGACGCCGGATGGCAACTTATCGCTGATGACGGGACGAAAACCTCTGTGCAGGTCGAGTACATCCCCGAACCGGCGACGATGGTTCTGCTTGGTATCGGCGGAATCGGCGTTCTGCTCCGACGACGTAAAAAGTAATACTGATATTACAGGAATATATATTAACACTGTTGCCGGAACGGCGATATATAAAGATTTTCATACTCACAGCCCGCGGGTTCCTATTCCTTCCGTGCGCGGGTTGTGAGTTTTTTATGCCGATACACCCAATCCCCATAATCCGGCTATTCCGTTTGTTTTTTATTATGCCGCGACTATCTCAGCAAAACGATCTACGAAAACAATAAACGCATCATAAAACAGAAGCACGACCAGCGTACCCAACGCCAGCCAGGGTCCGTATGGTAGTTCGCGCTTACCACGGGCGATAAAAAGATGCAGCGCCCAGGCCAATCCGAATATCGGCGATACAAAAAAGACAAGGGTGGCGACCTTCCAACCGGCAACAGCACCGACGGCAGCGAGAATGTGCACGTCCCCCATTCCCATCGCCTCCTTGCCGAAGCCAAGCGTTCCGAATATCCTCGCGCCCCAAATCCACGCGATGCCGATGAGCAAACCGAAGACCGAAGCCATCCCTGATGCCAGATGCGCCGAAACTTTCCCACCTGCGCCACCTTCCGGAAGGGGCCCACCGAAAACCCGATCAACAAGCCCCTTCGCCACCGGAATCTTTGTCGAAATTAAGTACGCCGCCACAGACAGCACAATCGCCGGTGTCAGGAACAATATTTCGCGAAGAATTTCCTTTCGCGGGTTGACGCCGTCCTTTGCGGTAATCGCCACGCCGTTTTCCCGCTCTTCCCTAACGGGTTTGTCGGCGGCGTCGAGAAAACTCCGCTGAATCCACCCCAGACGAAGCATCACCAAAGCACCCAGCAATCCGACGACGGCGCCGACTGAAGCAGCCGACAAGGCGGGTGACGCCGACGGGAGGAAGCCTTGCGGCCTGAAGGTCGATGCCGCTATTCCAACCGCAGAGCATACCCACATCACCTGCAACGGAACGATGAAAAGTTCGATATCGACCGCCGACGCCGCCAAAAGCCCGCATAAAAGCGCCGCATGAGCGACAAACATCGGCCAGTCTTCGAAAAAAGAGCCGATTCCGTCCCGTAGCCGCAACACGAAATAGCAGACGTAAAGCCCGGACACCAGCAACGCCGTCAGTAATTCGATGAGCGGATAGCGCGGAGAAATCGCTCCCTTACACCATCGGCAGCGCCCTCGCAGACGCAGCCAACTGACAATGGGTATGTTGTCGTACCACTTAATCTTACGCCCGCATAACGGGCAGTGACTGGGCGGGAAGGCGATACTCTGTCCGCGGGGCAGGCGGTATATCACCACGTTCAGGAAACTGCCCACGCAAGCGCCGAGAAGAAACAAAAATGAAATCCAGATAACGTGCGCCATATAAAGTGGCTCCATTCAGACGCCAGAGACGATAGCAGAGGCAGGCTTCCTTTGCAACCGGCCAATATGGCAGAAAGAAAATGTCGGGCAAGCACCCGCCTGCCTACTGCAGGTGGGCAGGTGCCCGACCCGCCGACTTCCATCCACAGGCTTACGCATGTGGTATTACGAAGGAATAATAAATAAATCTGCATAGGGAATAAAGTTGCTGCGTTAGACAACTATATGGGTGAGGAGTTCGAAATAGCGAAGAATGGCCCCGGGCCCCCGAACAGCGACGCAGAGATTGCGCGAAGAATTCGGAAAGGTGACCCTTCGGCCTTCCATGGGCTGGTGGATCAGTATTCGCAATATCTGTTCGGGCTGGCCCTTTCCCTCGTGGGGAATTGGGCGGATGCCGAGGATATTTTACAGGAGACATACGCGGGTGCTTTCCGCGGCATCGGGTCGTTCAAGGGCCATTCGTCAATCAAGACCTGGCTGACGCGGATTCTCG
>JAXHSV010000079.1:0-12483 GCA_034190305.1 Planctomycetota bacterium
GCGATGTTGGCCTGCCAGCCGACGAAATGTGATTGATTCACATAGACGAAATACGGACAAGGCGCGTGGGAACGAGAAAATTGAGCCGTCCCTCTTGCGCAGCCACCGAATCTAATCGTTGAATTCAGGACTTGTTGTGCAACAGGCTCTATAGTATAATATTTATTCCGCGAAAGGAGGATAACCATGATGATAAGGTTAGTGCTTGTACTAACCATTGTCACTGCCATATTTAACGCTGCCGGTCCGGCAACGGGAGCCTACGAACCGCTACCGGCAGGCACCGTTCGCATATGGGACACCAACAAGACGTACACAGAGAAACGTCCCGCCAGTCAGTGCATGGCGGATAAGCCCAAATGGTCGCCCGTGCCTTATGGTAAGACCGACTATAAACCCGTCGGCGACCTTATATTCGAAAACGAGCAATTCTTCCTGTTCTGCTTCACGAACAAGGAAGATACCATCAGCCTCATAGCCAAGTTGGCGGATACAGAGGGCGACTTTGTCGATAACGAGATATACAAGGTCCACGACACCGGCATACGTAACTTCGGCATGGGTACGATGTCGACACCGAAGATACTGAAGTACACCGAAAAAGAGATTCTCATCGAGCATGCCGGTCAGGGTATGAGAACCGGAACACCGCTTCCAATAACGACAACCTATCGCATTCTGGGCGATAAATGCTGGCTTGAGGTCAGGCCCGTCGAGTATGTCAACCAGCAGGGATTGCACGGGAAAGTCCGCATCTGCGCATTCCTCAACAGTGAGTCTGACGAATACATCCTCGACGGCAAAAGAGCGACCTGGCCAGGTTACGAGAACAACAGGCCCGCCAAACCGGACACGATAGGGATAATCAACTTCCATCGAGGTAGAAGCATCTACGGCCTGATGTGGTTTATGACCGCCCCGCCCGGATTCGAAAAGAGCAGGCTGACCTACCTGGGTCACCACTCTGACCGGTACTGGGAAGACGAGTTTCCGCCGAACGACAGGCCCAGTTGCGGAGCACAGTACGCTCACCTGAAAGACAAGGTCATCATCGCCGTGCTCAATCGCAAAGGCCACTGGGAGCGCGAAGATGTCCTCAAACTTATCGCCGCCGGCGGGTCTTACACCACCAAATTCAAGGCGCCCTTTGCCGGAAAGTGGCGCGTTATCGGATTCGTGGTGGAAGATGAAAACTACGTTCCCAGGCCAAGAGTTTCTGATTTGCCAATCCCTGATTCGTTCAGTATTCCGATAAACGGCGCGTACCATTACAGCACCGTCGATATAAAGAATCCCGGCCAGCAGTTCACCTTCACAAGCCCTGTTGCCGGTATGATCGATTATCTGCTGATATATCTCTATGACAGGAACGCCAACACGCCATCGGATGTCTTTACTCCGATGGACGTCTATCGCCAGGCGATTGAGGGGAAATTGGCAAAGTGCGTCGGACGGCACGTCTTTTATAACAACTCCGCCTTCGACGGTAACAATGCAGCCGCCAACGCCGACGACGACGGAGCGATCGCCACGGACAAGACGGCGCTGCTTCCGGGCCAGACCGCAACGTTCGCCAATTACACGAGTTTCAGCCGGGGGATCAACGGCGTCATGGTCGATATTTCCGAGCTGCCGGGCACGCCGACAGCGGCAGACTTTGCTTTCAAGACAGGAAATCCGGACCCTCCCTCCGCCCAAACAGTGCTGGATGCGAATTTCGACAGTGGAACCGATAGTTTCTCTTACATCGACGATACGTTCCGCGGCACGAACAATCCGGCATATGCCGACGGAACCCGAATCGGTTCCGGGGGTTACTCCGGCGGGGCGCTGCGCGTATTCGTGGGGGCTGTCGATAACCCCTATGTTACCGGCGGCATGTCCGGCGGGTGGAGCCGGACCTTCAATCTGCCGGCTGAAGGAGAAGCAACCCTGTCGGTGAGGTATAAACTGACGCAGTCTGCAAACTATGATCCGGATGAATACTCTGAAGCATTGGTTAGTGTTGACGGGCAGTTGGTCGGGACGGACGGCGACCGCCTGGCAAGGATTACCGGCGACGGAAACGGCGGCGATCCGATAACTACCGGCTGGCAGCACGCACAGATGAATCTGGGAACGCTCTCTGCCGGCGACCACACGCTGATAATCGGCGCTTACAACAACCAATCGAACTTCCCTGACGAGTCAACGGAGATGCTGATTGACGATGTCCGGGTCATTATCGTTGCCGCATCTCCTTCGGACTGGTCCGACGCTCCTGCCCCCAGTAGCGTTACGGTCCGCAAGGGTGCGGGCGCCGAAGGCTCGGACCGCATTACCATCATCTGGCCCGACAATGCGATCCGGAAACAGTGGTTGCAGGTTACCGTCAAATCGACGTCCGCAACGGGGCTTGCTTTGCCCGATGTGTTTTATTTCGGAAATGCCATCGGCGAGACGGGCAATTCGGCCAGCGATGCGACGGTCAAGCCCACCGACGAGATCGGCGCGCGGAATAACCCTCACACACTGGGCGGGTCTGAAGGCCCAGCCGGGATCGACGACGTCTATGATTTCAACCGCGACAGGAAAGTAGGCCCGACGGATGAGATAATAGCACGAAACAACAAAACCGATTCCACAACAGCATTGAAATTGATTACGGCGCCGTAAGTCTCCGGTTTGAACGGAGGCTGTTGAATTGATTGTAAGTCGGATACTTGCTATAATTTATGTGCTGAGACCACGGAGTCCGGAGGTATGAAATGTTGGCCAACATTAGGTTTTCATTTCTCATGACACTTTTAAGGAGAAGTGAATTATGAGTACTATTAACACGAAGATATTGGTCAGGTCGGTTTGTGTGTTGTTTTTGTTTGGTATAGGCGTAAACGCGGCGTCGGCGGGGACCACCTACTATGTCTCTGTCAGCGGGAACAACAGCAACCCGGGTACAGAGTCAAGTCCATGGCGGACAATCGATTATGGCTGCAGCAGGATTAAGGCAGGAGATATCCTGATTATAAAATCAGGCGATTATGGTGCAGAATCGGTCAGCTTTACATATAGCGGGACGAGAAACGCTCCAATCGTCGTAAAGGCAGAACAACCAGGACAGGTTATTTTAAGAGATGGTTATATTGGACTAACAGGAAGACACCACATTGTCATAGAAGGGATAAGATTTATAAGACGTAGCAGCGGATCTGCTATAGGTATTGGTGATCCCGCCTCATATATCAAGATTGGCAAGTGTATTTTCGAAGACGGTGCTCGCGCCAATGGGATAGTAATTTGGGGACACTCGGGGGGGAATCTCTCACTGACCCACCATTTTGAATTCTACGAAAATCAGTTCATAGATACCATTGAAGGACCCAACCAGGATTACGGATTGAGCATGAACTACGGGATGTATGCATACGTGCACAACAACTATGTGTTCGGAAGACATCATCAGGCGATCTCCTTCAAGCGGAAATTCTGGTATGGAATATCGGAGAATAACGTATATGAAGGTTTTTTGTACACTGCACAATATATCGGGCAGAACCTAGACATAGGAAGCGAAGACAACAGGTCCCGCTATATCATTGTGCAGGGAAATGTATTTCGTCCTGCAACGGGTTATCGCGCTAAAACCCCTATTTGGTGCGCCAATGTAGAGTATGCCGTGATTAGGAACAATTACATGGAAGGATTGGAAAGCGTGGACGGCGGCCGGGGGGCGGGTATCCATCTTTCGGACAGCTATACAGGTTACGAACCTGGCAATCCTGCCCACGTGTTGATATACGGCAATGTAATGAGACGCATCGGAGGGACTACCGATAACCCAGGCATACGTGCATTGGCTAAGTGTACAGACGTGAGGATATTTCACAACACCTTCGCATTTTGTAAACGTAGCATAGGTTCTGAAACGCCGGAAAGATTACATTTCGTTAACAATATCTTCTACGAATACGGGAGTATGGTGTACGAACCACAGATACAGAACTTTGTCTTCGAATATAATTGTATTTATCCCGACTGGAGCGGAAAAGGCCCGACGGATTTCTCGGAAGAGCCCCTCTTTGTAGGTCCGTTTACCCCTGTTGTCTTGAAGGGATTAAATCCTCACTATGAGCCTGATCCCCGTACGGATGACTGCAAACTCAAGGAAAATTCCCCTTGCATAGACACCGGCACCTTCCTGACCACAACGGTCGGAGCCGGAAACGGTAAAGAGGTGAAGGTTGAAGATGCAGATTGGTTCACCGCCGGTTTCAATGCAGATGTTCCGGATAAGGAATGGTTCAGCGGCGGATTTTGCGAATCTCAAGGGAGCCTGATAAGAATCGGCAACACCGGGCAACTCAGAGTAGTAAAGGTGGATTATGCAAACGACGTCATAACAGTGGATAAAACTATTCAATGGGAAGATGGAGAGGGAGTCGGCTTACACTTCATTGGAGAGAAACCGGATGTCGGAGCCCTTGAATCCGAGACCAAAGCGACGGTAGTCGGACGGCACGTCTTTTATAACAACTCCGCCTTCGACGGTAACAATGCAGCCGCCAACGCCGACGACGACGGAGCGATCGCCACGGACAAGACGGCGCTGCTTCCGGGCCAGACCGCAACGTTCGCCAATTACACGAGTTTCAGCCGGGGGAT
The DNA here is from genome assembly GCA_034190305.1 of Planctomycetota bacterium. Classification (GTDB taxonomy): domain Bacteria; phylum Planctomycetota; class Phycisphaerae; order SM23-33; family SM23-33; genus JAUWNJ01. The sequence continues at coordinate 4,642 of JAXHSV010000079.1, forward strand.
CAACGGCGTCATGGTCGATATTTCCGAGCTGCCGGGCACGCCGACAGCGGCAGACTTTGCTTTCAAGACAGGAAATCCGGACCCTCCCTCCGCCCAAACAGTGCTGGATGCGAATTTCGACAGTGGAACCGATAGTTTCTCTTACATCGACGATACGTTCCGCGGCACGAACAATCCGGCATATGCCGACGGAACCCGAATCGGTTCCGGGGGTTACTCCGGCGGGGCGCTGCGCGTATTCGTGGGGGCTGTCGATAACCCCTATGTTACCGGCGGCATGTCCGGCGGGTGGAGCCGGACCTTCAATCTGCCGGCTGAAGGAGAAGCAACCCTGTCGGTGAGGTATAAACTGACGCAGTCTGCAAACTATGATCCGGATGAATACTCTGAAGCATTGGTTAGTGTTGACGGGCAGTTGGTCGGGACGGACGGCGACCGCCTGGCAAGGATTACCGGCGACGGAAACGGCGGCGATCCGATAACTACCGGCTGGCAGCACGCACAGATGAATCTGGGAACGCTCTCTGCCGGCGACCACACGCTGATAATCGGCGCTTACAACAACCAATCGAACTTCCCTGACGAGTCAACGGAGATGCTGATTGACGATGTCCGGGTCATTATCGTTGCCGCATCTCCTTCGGACTGGTCCGACGCTCCTGCCCCCAGTAGCGTTACGGTCCGCAAGGGTGCGGGCGCCGAAGGCTCGGACCGCATTACCATCATCTGGCCCGACAATGCGATCCGGAAACAGTGGTTGCAGGTTACCGTCAAATCGACGTCCGCAACGGGGCTTGCTTTGCCCGATGTGTTTTATTTCGGAAACGCCATAGGCGAGACGGGCAATTCGGCCAGCGATGCGACGGTCAAGCCCACCGATGAGATCGGCGCGCGGAATAACCCTCACACGCTGGGCGGGTCTGAAGGCCCGGCGGGGATTGAAGACGTCTATGATTTCAACCGCGACAGGAAAGTAGGCCCGACGGATGAGATAATAGCACGCAGCAACGGAACAAACTCCACAACGGCATTGAAATTGATCACCGCGCCATAAATCGAAAATTTGTACTTGAAAAATATGATATTTGGTGTATAATAATATAAAAAGAGTGGTTTTTTATAAGCGCTTATAAAGGAGGCACAAGCATGAACAGGATTTCAATCTGCATCATAGGTGTATTTGTATTGTCTGCTGTTGCTGTGGCTGAACCTAACATCGTTTTGAACACCTATTATTTACAGCCTAACCAGACCGGACAGTCAATCCCGATATATGTTACAGGGGCAGGGTCGGTCCAGGGACTGGAGTTCAACGTCCGGATCGGCGGCGGTACTTCCGGGCCTATCTTTGAGGATGTGGACATACTGACGGGGACAATCTTCGACGGCAACAACACGGGCGTCAACCCCGGCAGTTACATCAACCCGCGCGATGCCTATCTGGGAACGACGACAGTTAGCGGTTCCGCCTTGACCGATGGTCTGCTGGCGACGCTTACCATCGACACCACGGGTCTTTTTGAAGGTCAATACAGTCTCAGTTTAATTGATACCCTTGAAGGCCGGACCAACTTCGCAGGCGTTTCTGCCGACATAACGGACGGCTCAATAATCATCATCCCGGAACCGACGAGTCTTGTGCTCATGCTGGTCGGCGCGGGCCTGATCGCTCATCGTCGGCGAAATAAATCCCGGCACTGACCTTTATTAGTGCTTTTTGAAATAGCGATGATTCTTTCTCGCAAAGAGAGGTTTTTCATACCTGTCGTTGGCAGGGGGCGTGGTTTCACGCTTGTAGAGTTATTGGTAACGATAGGTGTCATTTCGATCCTGGTGGGGATCGTTTCTACCCCTTTAGTGCGCATTCGGGAGCAGGCGCATGTGGTCAACTGTCAGGCATCTCTTCGCGGCCTGACCGCGGCGATACCGATGTACGCCATTTGCAACGGCGGTTGGCTGCCGCCCGGACCGATAGAGCGGTCTTATTGGGCGGGCGACCCTGATCGCGGCTCGCCCATAGAACCATACGACAGTCGGCGAATTGACGATCCCAGCCTGAGCAGTCAGGAAGGCTGGTATGGCTTGGGACTCCTCTGGAAAGGCGGTTACGTTGATAACGGGCGGGTTTATTATTGTCCATCGGCCACGGACAGCGGCGGAATCGGATACAATCAAGGCTGGCCTAGGGCATTTGACAATAATCGCAATCCCGCCGACGGGAAGACCAGGGTTTTCAGTACGTATGCTTACAGGGGTGGTCTTTCCAGTCACGCCGGCAAACCGAACGGTCCACTGAATGTCAATCGCAACCCCGGCACACTTGCCGTCTTTGCCGATAATCCCTGCTCGGGCAAAATGTGGCATGAGGGTCTGTACAATGTCGCTTTCCTTGACGGCCACATCGAGTCTTGCGCCTTCGATAAACCGGTCGTTCCGGCAGGACACCTCCAGGACCTCTGGCAGGCGATAGGCGCGTGGGAAGAGTAAAACGGAATGCAAAAAACACTTCTTCGGGTACTTGCGCTTAAACTCCGTCCGATTTCTCTGTTTAACGCCTTGTCGCGACAACACGGGTTGTTATATTAAAATCCGGTTGACAAATCCGCCTGTGCAAGCCACAAATAAGCAGACATTTCATCCGTCTTTATCGAAAGGGCGCATCATGTTCGGGATTAAGGATCGCGGCAGCACGGTCGGTCGGGAGGTCCTCGGCGGTGTTACAACCTTCATGGCAATGAGTTATATCCTTTTTGTTCAGGTCGGCCTGTTGGGCAGCAAAGGTGTCGGAATGGATGATGGCGGGGTGCTTATGGCCATGTGCATCTCGGCGGGTATCGCGTGCATCCTGATGGGTATCTGGGCCAACTACCCCATTGCCCTGGCGCCGGGAATGGGTGAGAACTTTATTTTCGTCGGTTTCGCCGGCGCGATGGCCGGATGGAGCATGGGATACCTCGGCTGGCAGATGGCTTTGGCGCTGACGGCGCTGGCAGGTGTAATCTTTCTGTTACTGAGCACCGTTGGTTTTCGTTCGCGAGTCCTCAACGCCATTCCCGACTCACTCAAGAGCGGTATCGCCGCCGGTATCGGATTGTTCATCGCCGTTATCGGTTTCAGTTACGGTAACCTGGTTGTTAAGAACCCTGATGGTCTGGTGATGTTTCCGGGCTTTTCAGGGAACATAGAGGCCTGGTTGACGCTTATCGGATTGGGCATCACCATTGCGCTGCTGGCGTTCCGCATACGCGGGGCGATTCTCATCGGCATATTGGCAACGACTGGAATCGCACTGCTGTGGGGTCAAACTCAATGGCGCGCCCCCGTTTCCATGCCGGGTGGGCTGGGCGAAACTGCCGGCGGACTGGTTCCGGGCTTTGCAAACCTCTGGAGCGCCCTGCCGGGGCACTGGATCGAGATCGTAACGATGATCTTCATCCTTCTGTTCATGGACCTTTTTGATACGGTCGGGACGCTGGTGGGTGTGGCCAAGCGTGCAGGCCTGATGCACAACGGGAAACTACCCCGAGCAGAAAAAGCCCTTGCCGCCGATGCGGCAGGCACCGTCATCGGCGGATGCCTGGGAAGCAGCACCGTAACCAGTTACATCGAGTCCGTTACCGGCGTCCAGGACGGCGCCAGAACGGGACTGGCTGCCGTCATCACCGGTCTGTGCCTGATGGCGGCTATGTTCTTCGGGCCTCTGGTACAGATGGTGATGGGGGAGTTCGGTTTCGGAAAATATCCCATGATAGCACCGGCCCTTATCATCGTCGGCGCTATGATGCTGCGAGCGATCCGCGACATCAACTGGGATGATGTAACCGAGTACATCCCTGCATTCCTGACGATGGTAACAATGCCGCTGGCATACAGCATATCGGCAGGCATCGCCATCGGTTTCGTCTCTTATGCCTTCGGAAAACTCGTTACCGGGCGGGTGAAGGAATGTCCGATTATCGTCTATGTCTTCGCCGTACTGTTCGTCATCCAGTACGCCTTCGTAATGCCGAAAGGATAGGCGAACTCCAGAGGGATTAATCGACTTTAATGTTCCTGATTTCCGGTGCGTTGGAGCGGAGGCGGGCCAGACCGTCACTCATAAGGGTGGACCTGGCGGAAACTCGCAGCGTTACGGTTGTGTGGTCGTTCTCGAAATCGCACGCGTATCCCACATTGATTACATTGACGCCTTCGGCCTTCAGTAGTTCCTCGTAGCGATTGATTGTTTCGGCGGAGGTGCCGGGAACATTGAGCGTAATCCTTCTGGTCAATCTTACGGGGATTCGGCGATCGACGAAGTTCAGCACGATCAGGGCGAACAGGACGATAATAACAGCGACAAACGAGACGGCGAACATACCGAAGCCCGTCCCCAGCCCGATGGCGGCGGTGCACCACAGGCTTGCCGCGGTGGTCAGCCCGCGAATGCCCGCTCCGTACTGCATAATAGCGCCGGCCCCCAGGAAACCGATGCCCGCCATCACGCCGTAGGCGACCCTGGCGGGGTCCACACGGATCGACATTACTCCGCCCGGCTTGCCGTACACTTCCCCGAAATGCAGCGAGACAACCATCGCCATGGCCGCTCCCAGCGCTACGAGCAGGTGAGTCCGCAAACCGGCAGAGCGACCATGCTGCTTGCGCTCCAGCCCGATAAACCCGCCGAAAATCGCCGCCGCCACCAGACGAACGATTATTTCGATTTCCCACGGGCCAAAAACGAATCCATCCCGAATTGTCGCTAATATCATGTGATTTACCCCTTACCGCCGGCGGCGAGGTGAGGACTTGACCGGAACACGTTCAACTTTTCGGCTGACGTGGACCGGTTTGAGAACGCGCAAAGCCTTTTTCAAGTCGGCGACCTTGAAGATGGCCGTAGTCTTTCCGCCTCGCGCCCCGCCGGTGCAATACGCGTAATTGATGTTGATGTGTTCGGCTGCAAGTTTGTCCGCCGCTGCGGCGAAAGCGCCCGGCTTGTTGGAAAGGTCCATCGCCAACACCTCGGTCTCGGTAAACTGGTCGTGCGTCAGGGCAAGGACTCGGCGAACTTTCTCGATCTTATCGCTACAGACAATTCGAAGAACGCCGTGCTCACTGGAATCAACAAGCGTCAGGGCTATTATATTAATCTTGGCCTTCGCCAGTGCGCTCGTTACCTGCGCCAGCACACCGGGTTTGTTGACCAGAAATATCGAGAACTGTGTTTCAATTCGCATAGTTTCACCTTTTAATTCAAGCATAACTTGAGTATAATCAGAAACCGGCGCACAAACAAGCACAAGAACCTCCGGCAACAGCGAAGCGAGGCGAATGCGGTGAACAACCAATCGGATGAGAACGGCACAGGAAGGCTGGACGAAGCCCTTCAGCGCGAGATAGACCAGGCCCTCGGCGACAAGAGCATCGAGGAGTTATTCGACGAAACGCTCCTTCCCATGCCGCCGGCCGGCGCTATCGACGGTGGAGGTGAAGTGGCGCCCGGACAGGTCCGCAGGGGGCTTGTCATCGACGTTGACGCCCAGGGCGTGCTGGTGGAACTGGGCGGAAAAGACCAGGGAATCGTACCCCTCGAACAGTTCGAGGAAGAACCGTCCGTCGGAGACACTCTCGAACTGGAGGTCGCCCGATACAACCGCAACGATGATTTATGGGTGCTGTCGCGCCAGGGAGCGGTCGAACGTGCCAGTTGGGAAAACATTCAGGAAGGGCAGATCGTCGAGGCGTTCGTCGAGAAGACCAACAAAGGCGGGCTGGAGGTCAAATTCAGCGGCATCGACGCATTCATGCCCATCAGCCAGATAAGCCTCTACCGCGTCGAGGACCCCGACGAGTTCATAGGGCAGAAACTTCGCTGCCAGGTTACCGAGGTCGATCGGCATGATAAACGCGTTATAGTCTCGGCCCGCGCGGTACAGGAACTTGAGGCAGCACGTAAACGCGAGCAACTCCTGGCCGAACTGAAAGAAGGCGACATCCGCGACGGCGTGGTCCGCCAGGTGATGCCATACGGCGCGTTCGTGAACCTCGGCGGCGTTGACGGGCTTGTGCACGTATCGCAGATGAGCCACGCCCGCATCAAAGACCCCGCCGAGTTCGTCAAACCGGGACAGAAAGTGCAGGTGCAGGTCCTGAAAATCGACCGCGACGCCGATAAAATCTCGCTGGGGATGAAGCATCTCCAGCCGGACCCGTGGGACGGTGCAGCCGGGCTTTACGCCCAGCAGAGCGAGCATACCGGCAGGGTCAGCCGAGTCGCCGAATTCGGCGCGTTCGTCGAACTTTCCCCCGGCCTGGACGGGCTGGTGCACGTATCGGAACTTTCCGACCGGCACATCCGCGCTGCCACCGACGTCGTAGAGGTCGGGCAGATTGTCCGTGTCCGCGTCCTGGAGGTCGACGAGCAGGCCCGAAGGATATCACTTTCAATGAAGGGCCTGCTTCAGGGCGGCGAATCGCCCGACGAAGACCTTCCCGCAGACGACAACCGGACAGGCAAACAGGCTCAGCCGGCAGCGAAGAAACGCAAAAAACCCCGCAGGGGAGGATTGGATTAGAAGAAGGGCATGTGGCATAGGGTGTAGGGAATAGGTGAAAACAGATCTATGCCCTACGCCCTATCTTCTCCTATTCACTTGTAAAAAACTTCGCGGGCACACCAGAAGCGCCCCTTGGGACGGCGAAGCCGCCCTCCACACTTAACAATCGTGTACACAAATGCGCGCGCCCGGACGGGCGCCCGTATGGGCGCAAACGTGTACGAAAAACGGACGTGAAATTTGTAACTCCCTGCCCGGCCGGTAGATAATTTTTTTCAGAAAAATTCAGAACCGCCCGAAGTGCGTTGACGTTTAAGCGCCCGGACGGGCGCCCGTATGGGCGCGCCCGTACGGGCGCAGACGTGAACGAAAAAGCGTTCAAATGGGTCTGCACCCCACGAGCCGCGACCGCAAGGGAGCGGACAGCAAGAGTTTCGCATTAGTCCGACCGCTCCCTGGCGGTCGCGGCTCGTTGACAGACCCCGCCGCTGTTTCTTCACTTCGATATTCGAGATTCCGAATTCCTCGCAGCGGGTCTGTTCCCGGAACACCAGTCTCGAACGACGGGTTAAAACGGAGCCGAACGGCCAAGCCGATTATCGAGGCGGGCTTTGCCGTTCGGCTCTGTTTTTAAAATGCTGCCTGCTCCAAAACGGATAAAAAACCACTAAAATGTTACCACGACCCCGCATCCCGCACGGCGCTCACCTGCCCGCCTGCGACGAATCAACGCCAACCCCCCGAGGCACAGTATCGCCGTCGTCGCCGGCCTTGCCACGCCGACTTGTCTCGGCGAAGCGAAGCGGAGACGGAAGCACCCGTAACCAATCACGCTCGTTCACTTTTTTCGTCGCCGCAACACCGCAATCATGCCCAGCAACAGCAACATCGCGGATGCGGGTTCGGGTACAGACGACGAAGCAGGAGGGTAAGTCCAGTTGGTCAACAACCAGTTCAGATCAGAGTCGTCCACGAGGTCGTCATCATTGAAGTCGCCCTCGTCCCATTGCGTTCCGATGCACCAGCCAGCCAACAGAAGGTTCAGGTCCGAATCATCGACCTTGATGTCCCAGTTGGCGTCGCCTTTAATCCAGTCAATCGGAACCAGCGAGCCTCCTTCTTCAAGAACGGTTCCATCAATCCGGCCCTTGTAGTAATAAAGTTTCAGGCCGTTAAGGTGAAGGGTTGAGCCTGTATCGACAGTCAGGAAGTTGGTGTACAGCGCCTCGCTTCCGACCCAGCCGGGCTGGTTGTCGAAATTATCGACCAGTTGAATCTGTCCGATGTCGGCCCCGCCGAGTTG
>JAXHSV010000008.1:0-26352 GCA_034190305.1 Planctomycetota bacterium
CGACACAGAGACACAGAGGAACAGAGAGACAGAAAAACAGAGGTTTTTATTACATTCTCTGAATCTCTGCGTCTCTGTGTCGTACAACCATACTGACAGATTTAAGGTTGACAAAGTACTAAGATTACCATAGTGCGAGCGAGCCTTTCAGGCTAAACACGTACCCTGACCCACCGCGTTTCAATCTAGTGGATACCCCCGTGGGACAGGCAAACGCGGCGGGTCAGGAGACCCGCCGCGCGAGGATCCAACGTAAAGACCCGACGAGCCGCGAGAAGTCAGGGAGCGGTCGGTCCGATGCGAAACTCTTAATGACCGCTCCTTTACAGTAGCGGCTCGTTAGGCCCTTTAGGCAAGGCAGGTAAGATAGGCAAGGGCGAAATTTAAAACCGGACGTAAAAATGACACCGAAAACCACAACTGCTTGCATGCTAAAAACTTACGCCTTTCGCCTTCTTTCCCAATCTTTCCGAATCTTTCCCAATGGTTCCGAACGGTTCCGGATCTTTCCGACAGATTTGCCAGCATGCGGTGCTTCTTGCGGGGTCGATGTATGGAGCAGGAGGATGTTCGGGTCATTTCTCAATTTGGGCATAAGCGATTATGGAAAATATCAACGGTGCGCGTTAGGATAACCGGACGAGATGAAACGATTGATTACATTAATGCTTCTTGCGTTTCTGGCATCGGCCGGATGCAAATGGGTGAGAACGGACTCGTCTCCGTCCCGGAGCATAGCTGAGCCCGATGCGTTGCAGGAGGATCATTACAGTATTCTCCTGTCAGTGCACAACGATCCTGCCAACCACGTTCAACACGCCGATTACTACAAGAAGGTGCTTACCGAAGAGATCGGCTGGCGCGACGTATTCGTCGTCCACAAGGGCGGGCACAGCGAAGTATTCTGGGGTCGGTATCGCACGCTGAAAGACGCCGAAAGGAACCTGAAAACCGCAAAGGAATATCGCGCCGCCAACGGCGCCGCTATTTTCGCCAAGGCGATAGTCATCCCCTTTCCCGGTAAAGATACAGGTCCGGCAGAGTGGAACCTGAACAACGCACCGGAATCGGTCTATTACAGTCTGCTGGTGTCGATCTTCCGGGACGATCCGGAAAACAACTATGTCGGGCGGCGGCGCTTTGCCGTCGATTACTGCCGCCGGCTTAGAGAAGGCGGATACGAGGCTTATTTTCAGCACGGGCCGGCGGTATCGCACGTAACAATCGGCGCCTTTGGGAAAAAGGCCGTTACCGTCGGGAAAGGACCTCGCGGCGAAACGATGAAAATCAACGAACCGGCAATAAAGTTGCTCCAGAAGGACTTCGAGTTTCTCGCGCTCAACGGGCGGAGCGTGGACGAGGTAATCCGCGACCAGCGAACGGGAAAGCAAATCCGCCTGGCGAGGAAAAAAACCTATCTCATCCGCGTACCCAACAGAAGCCGAACCGGAGACATCCTGTACAGGGAACAGACCAACGTTCCCGTTAGAAGGTAGGCTTGATGTTACTCTAACAAATCCGAAATCCGAATATCGAAATACGAAACAAATTCAAAATACAAAATCCTAAATACCCAAAACCAAAAACAACAGAAAGACTCGCTTATGTTTGGAATTTTGGTAATTCGGTATTAGATATTGTTTCGTATTTCGATATTCGGATTTTACAGTTTCCTGTCATTACACGAGAGCAAAGTTGTTCTGATGTTACCAAGATTTAAAATACTCCTGGCCAGCAGGAATCCAGGCAAGGTTCGTGAGATTGCCTCTACGCTCGCGCCGCTGGGCATACAGGTCGTCTCGTTGGATCAGATCGACCCGAACGGTCGAATATCAGCACCCGCCGAGGACGGCGAAACCTTCGCTGAAAACGCCCGCAATAAGGCCGATTACTACGCCCGCCAAGTTTCTCTGCCGGCATTGGCCGACGACAGCGGACTGCTCGTCGATGCCCTCGGTGGAGCGCCCGGCGTCCGCAGCGCACGATTCGCGCAGGAAAATTTCCCGCCACAGGCCTCACAAGCAGACATCGACAAGGCGAACAACACAAAACTCATCAGCGCATTGAACGGCATTGATGAAAGCAAACGCACCGCACGGTTCGTCTGCTGCCTGGCGCTGTCCGACGGGCAAAAAATACTCGCCGAATCAAGCGGCGCAATCGAAGGCGTAATCGCCCGCCTGCCACACGGAAACAACGGCTTCGGATACGATCCGCTGTTTTTCATCCCGGACCTGGGTCTCACTGCCGCCGAATTGACGCCGGAAGAGAAGAACCGAATCTCCCATCGAGGTCTGGCAGTCAGAAAATTCGCGGCGATACTGAAAGAAATGCTGGAAAACCCGTGAGACTGAGAAGACCTGTTTAGCCGTCGCCGGTACGGCGATGGGTGATAAAAGAGACGCCTCGTCTGAAGACGAGACTTGCTATCAAACGAAGAGGTGAACACCCATGCCGGAAGTAATCTGTCTCGGTGAACTGTTGATTGATTTCTGTTCAAGCGACGCAAACGCATCGCTGGGCGATGCGCGGACTTTTATCAAGTCGCCCGGCGGAGCGCCGGCGAACGTGGCTGTGGCGGTGCGGCGTCTGGGCCGGTCGGCGGGGTTCATCGGGGCTGTCGGAGATGATTCGTTCGGCGAATTCCTCGTCGAAGTCCTGGAAAGCGAAGGCGTTGAGACCAGCGGACTGGTCCGGCAGCCGGGTATGCGGACGCCCCTGGCGTTCGTCGCCGCAAAAGCCGACGGAACCTGCGACTTTTCCTTCTATCACGACGCCGGACTTGTAGGCCTGACCGAAGAGAACATCGACGAAGCATATGTCGCCGGCGCGTCGGCGCTGCATTTCGGTTCCATCAGTCGGATAGACACCGCCGCCCGCGCCGCCACAGACAAAGCCATGCGAATCGCCGCCGACGCCGGGCTGATAATCAGTTACGACCCGAACTACAGACCTCGACTCTGGAGCGACGAAAATGAGGCGCGTCGTCGTATTCGCCAAGGTTTTGAACGGGCGACGACAACGAAAATTTCACGAGATGAATGGTCGTTCATCTTCGGCACGGAAGATTTTCTCCAAGGCGCTCGACAATTGCTGGATACCGGCGTCCAGCTGGTCGTTCGGAGCGAAGGCGCCGACGGGGCGAGTTTCGCCACCGCCTCGGCCGCCGGGCACGTCAATGCCTTCAGCGTCGATTCGGTTGAGTTCACCGGCGCAGGAGACGCCTTCGACGCATCGCTTCTGGTGGATTTGCTCTCATTTCGCGCCGACGACATCAGCCCTGACGAACTCGACGAATCGCAACTGCGATGGATTATTCGCCGCGCCAACGCAATCGGAGCGCTGACGACAACCCGCGCCGGAGCCATCCCCGCCCTGCCTACTCGCGCTGAAGTGAACGCCTTCGACGGCGCCAACGACGAACAGCAGAGGTAGACCCGACGGCAAAGGCAAAAATACTGTACACCCCGGCTGTAACGTACCACGCAGCCGCCCGGACGGGCACGTCCCGCCCCAGCACCGTGTGTTCATACAGGATAGGCCTTTCGTTCCAGATGAATGTCGGCGCGCCGGCGAGACATTCCGTTGTGGCAAAGACGGGATTGATTGCTCTTACGACAAATCCGACCCGCTCGCGCCACGGCGCCGACACCGACATGATAATTCCGTTCGTCCAGAACGGCCCGGCTGCGACAACCAACATAAGCAACACCACAAGGGCCGCCAGAATATGCCTGCTTGGGGCATTTCGCCCCGACAGCACAAGCGAGCATCCCGCCAGCGTCAGGCTGCACCAGATGAGGTAAATCTTAATCGCACCGACCGTCCCGATCGCGGCGCGTCCTGCAACGAGAACAATCAATACCACCGCACTCGCATCAACCACCGTTCCTCCGCGAATCAACCCGTCCAGAGCCGACCGCCCCCCCGCCGCAAAAACAGGCGCGGCAATAACAATCCAAAGCAAACTCACCAGCAATGTTATAACAGTCGCGACCGGCGAATTCATAGCGACGGAAGCGACAAAATACGTTCCCAACTGCACAGCCACCGTCGCTCCGGCGGCAATGAGCATCGCAGAGACGTTCCGCCGAAGCGCCGACGCAACGCCGACATGATTATCGGATTCACCCATCAATTGAGCACCGACAGAATACCGGGTTAATCTTTTTCTTTTCCATTTTTCTGTTTCGCGCGGTGCCGTTCCAGGGCCCCTTGCAGGCCGGCGGCATAGTCAGACCACAGTTTGGAAAGCGCATCGACCTGCTTGATACGCCGCTTTATGTGCTCAAGCGTTGCGGCTGCATCCTCGGCAGGATCGACTACCAGATCCTCTGCCTGGGAAAACTGCTTTTTCCACCAGGCAATTGCACGATCAGCCTGAGCGGGTGTTCTCGGCAGGATTTCAGTTTGCAAGTCTCGCGTGGTGAAATTCATTCTGGTCAGTCCGGTCTGTTCGAGAATCTCCCTCAGCCGCTCACGGTCAAAGACCAGCGCCCGCGGGTCGATGCGGATATCCGCCGAAGCGTCGGCGTGGCGTGAGAGAAACTTCCTGACCGATCCGGATACGTCCTCCGGAGCGACGGGACTGCCGTCCAGTATGATCCTTCCGAAGGCGTCAACGTCGATGACTATCCTTGCCGCAGGAGCGGTCTCGGCGCCGGCGGCGACATTAATTATCAACTTTACCGGCGTACCCTTGGGCGGAACGACGGCGGCATTGACGGCAAATTCCCGCAGGGCGTCGTCCGAGGTGCTCCTGAACGGAACGTCAATTACACTGGAGGCGAAATTGGTTACGGATATGTGCAGCCCCTCAACGTCGGCCCAGTACCGCCCGTCATCGAGAAAATCAGAACCCACAAAGATCCATTGCGTCTCGTGCATCTTTTTCTTCGTCGCAACTTCCATCATCCAGTCGGTCGCGGGAACCCGGCGGACTTTACCGGACTTGTCGGTCCATTGTACGGTAATGTTCAGTGCCGCGCCGGCCGGCGAGATGAAGACGGGTTTTTTCCCCGCCGGCGTTACCCACTGTGCGGGTCTGCCCGGCGCCAGTCCCAGCGCCAGCAAGGCTGCATGCAGCGACGAAGGCGGAGCGTCGGTGCCCAGGAGCGTTTCGTGCTCCTTTACGCCCGTCCCGCACATGAGGAACTCCAACATGAACAAGCCTTTGCCTTTCTGCGGCACAACCTTCGCGTCAACTATAACCCGCCTGCCTTTTCGATCGATCTTCAGGTGCGTCAAAGGCCCTTTTCGGACGACGGCGCCGGCAACCGGTCCACTGGCTGGTTGGGTCGCAGGCGCCGAAGGTGCAGCAGGCAGTCCGACACAAACCACCACTACAACAACTGCAATCGAAACAATGCGCCTCCAAGGACATAAGCCGCGAATTATTGACGATACCGTCATGTTTTTCTCCTGTAAAACAAGGCTTTCAGCCATCAGCAATCAGCCACGAACTCGGAGAATTCGATTTGGGCTGAGGGCTGATTATATTGTAATACGCTCAACGCCAGGTGGCGATGTAATACTAGGCTCTGTCTGAAAACTATTTCAGACAGGCTTTCAGCATTCAGCGTTCAGCATTCAGGTCATTTGTTCATTGGGTGTTGGCTGATTGCTGAAGGCTGATTGCTGAATGCTTTTTAGGCAATGTCTGACTTTTCAGACAGAGCCTAAAATAACGCCCCATTCTTTCAAAGAACGGGGCGTTAAAATCTTTCCTGTGGGACGCTTTGATTCTAAGGCGGGAATGCCGCGTTTTCGTACTCTTGTTGAATGATTATCGTGGGTTTGATCAGGATCAGCAGCGTCTGATCGTCGCGAACCTTGGCGCGGTTTGTGGTTGCACGGTTAAGTATCGGTATCTTCGAGAGGATCGGTACGCCCATTTCTCGCTCGATTTCCCCGGAGGTCTTCTGCCCACCCAGCAACAATGTCCCGCCGTCCGGAACAGAAACCGTACACTCCAGCATCTGTGTGCTGATATTCGGCAACTGGATGAAGCCCTGAGTGCCCCATGCGAACATGTCAATCGAGTTGAGAACGGCTACAGACGGCCTGACCGTCATGGTTACATACCGCCGGTCGGCCGATATGGTTCCTTCCACGTCGAGGACCGTTCCGGTTCCGACCGTCTGGACATCAGGCCTGGTCGCCGATACGTTTTCGCCGATTACCGGTTCGAGCGTGGCTACATACGCCACCTGTTGACCAACCACGACGTATGCTCTTTGAGTGTTGTAAAGTGTAATCCTCGGGGCCGTCAGAGTCCGCGTAGCCGCGTGCGCCTGAGTGGCTGAAACGAGAAAATCCACCTGAATGTCATCCAGGAACGACCCGGCTATTTGCAGACCCGTCATTCCCGCAGACGTAACACCGATATTTGTACCTACGCCGGTTTGCAATCCCTGAGTGAACCCGTAACTGCCCAGGCTGGTGTTTACAGGCGTCATGTTGTTGGTCCATGTTCCGCCATGCCACCCGGCAACTCCCGGCCCAACTCGAGTCAGGTTGGCCCCGGTCAGCGGATCAACTGCCTGACTACCAACCCTAGCGCCCGAGAAAGGATCGTTGAGAGCCCAGCTCCCGCCCGATATCGGAATGCCGCCTGTCTGCTGGCGAGCAAGTGTGCTGCCGAGGTTGAAATAAAAATCCAGGTCGATGCCGACATTGTTCAGGAAACTGGAATTGACGGTTATAAAGCGGGCTTCTACACTGATTTGCAGCGACTTGGACTCTCTTAGCCTTGACAGCAGGTCCAGCAATGACCGTTGGTTTTCAGCCGTCTGCGTAACGACGATCTGCCCGCCAAGTTCAGTGATGGAACCGGTTTCACCGCCGTTTGCACGCCATGAATCCGGGTCGATTGACGAGCGGATCAGTTCAAGGATTTCGGCAATCAACTCGCTTCGTGTAAGTTCGTCTTCATCGTCGTCATCGTCGTCGTCATCATCGTCGTCGCCCCACGCACTGGAGCCATTGTTGTTGCCGGTATTGTTACTACCGGTGGTAAGGTTGATACTGGGACCTTCAAAGCTAGGCAGGCTGACGATAAGGTCGCGAATATCATATACGCGAGTTTTTCTCCACTTTGGACCGGACAGGTCGTCCTTTGTGGATATTGTAATAACGCCATCATCCACAACGAAGTTCAGTTCGTTGACTCCTCCTACATTTTCCAGAATTACCTTAAGAGCCTTTTCCAGTGACTTGTTGGTAAGGTGGACATTTACCTTGGTGGTCCGGTCAACACCAACGGCCTCCAGTACAGCCCAGTTAGGCGCGATATCTATGTTGCCGACTTCGCGGAGAAACTGGATGACATTCTTAAAGTCTATTCCATCGAAGTCCAATTTAGCAATGTTCTCCTGGAGTCGTCGGCGAACGTCGCGATCGGCTTCGCTTTCGGTAACTTCCCCTGCGCCGACCCCCTTGCGTCTGAGAGTGATTCCGGGCCAATCATCCGGGTAATTCAGCAGCACGTGCCAGGGAACCTGCGACCAGCGGATATCGTTCAATTGCTTGACCTCTTCACGCATGGAAGCCCTGGTTGCTTCCTTGGCGTCCAGGAGTTGAACGAAACTGTCCAGTCGGGCGTAAGATTTCTTCGCCCAGGAGTCGTCCGGAGCCAGTTTGAGGATTTGACCGTACATATCCATGGCCTGTTTGTATTTCTGTTCATCGGAAAGGGTTTCGGCGCGCGCATTTAAGGTCGCGATTTTTTCGGTCTTCCGGCGTTTCGATTCTATATCTCGCTGACGTTTTCTCTGTTCGATGTTTCTGATTTCCTCGGCAACCCTGTCCTTCTGCCACTTCGTTTCGATCAGATTGATATATTCCAGCAGTTTTTCGATTTCGATCTTTTTGGCGCCGTATTCGGTATCGGTGAAAAGGCTCTTGTTGGTCGCCAGCAGCGTTTGGGCGAAGTTAACTTCATGTTTGCCCATTTCGAAGTCATCCTTGATTTTTGGCGACTGGACGGCTTCGCGCGCACGCAGCATCGCCTCGGCGTAACGGACCTCGGTTTGCTGCTTGCGGATATTAATTCTTTGCTCAAGGCGGTTTATCGCAGCCATACCTTCTCTGGAGCCAATGAGGCTGCGGGCGAAGGCAAGACGTTCGTGGGCGGGTTTATACTGGGGAGCAATTTTGACTGCCTGCTCAAAATACGCAATGGCCCGATCAATCTGGTCTGCGTCCAGCGCCTTGTTTCCCTTTACGATAGCGTCCTTGGCTTTGTCGATCTTGGCCTGGAGACTTTTCAGGCGAATCTGGGCGGCGGGATCAGGCTCGATCTTCGGGGCGGGCTTCATGGCCGGTTTTGTCGTTGCTTCGGCGACAACGGGCTTAGTAGCAGGTTCTGGTTTGACCGTAACGGCGGGTTCGGGTTCGACCGTGGCAGCAGGTTCAGGTTTGACCAAAGCAGCGGCCTTGGAGTTCTCAATGCGCTTGATTACCAGCGCCCG
Source organism: Planctomycetota bacterium (assembly GCA_034190305.1). Classification (GTDB taxonomy): domain Bacteria; phylum Planctomycetota; class Phycisphaerae; order SM23-33; family SM23-33; genus JAUWNJ01. The sequence goes on from JAXHSV010000008.1 coordinate 8,472, forward strand.
CTGTGCACGAGCATCTTTTCGCACCTCTTCGGGGACAAACTCGCTGGATGCAACCTTTTCAAAGAGTCCTTTGGCTTTTTCCAGGTCGTTGGCCTTCAGGGCTTCAAGACCATCTTCATAGGCCCCCATAGCCGAGGCCTGCTGCTTGACGGCGCCGTTGACCCTGGAGAGGTAATCATCGAGTTGCTTCTGCTCTTCGGAGGCAAGTCTGTCCCTGTCAACATCCAGGAACGTCGCCTGGGCGGCTTTGAAGTTCAGGTCTTTGTACTGAGCCACGCCCTGTTTCAGCAGCGCCCTTGCTCGGTCTGTGTCAGCGTCTTGTCCCCACGCCGCCGGACCAGCCATAAGCGAAACCACTATTACCGTCAACACAACACATCGCAGGTTAGTAAGGGGATGCAACGCAATGCTCCTTTCAAGAGGCTCTGGTCGTGCAGGGTTTCGAAACCGCCGTTCCTCAGGCTTGCTCCTGCCGTTACTCTGTGTTTGAAAACTTTCCCGCACGTAAAACTCAATCCCTGCGGAACGGATACGCCAAAGGCTTATCCAGCCGCACTATACCATCCAAGTCCGTTATCTTTTACTCATTCGAACAATAAATCTATAACTACGTCACCGATACTGCAATAGCGGCTTGCTTGCGGCTGAAAAAGCATAATTCAACTACCCCCGATGACGCAAGCAGAAAAAACATCATTTTCTATGTAACGGCAAATTCTGTTACCGCACAACCGCCATAGCCCCGGTTGCCTGTCGGACCTCGTTGAGCAGTTCCTCGTACCGCGGCGATGATTCATCCGCGAACCGCGTACGCGTGCGAAATTTTCCATCAGCGTCGAGGTACAACATTTCCGTCGTCGTCGTGCGAAAGAAATCCGTGCCGGGAATACGCTGCTGTTTATTGAAATTAAAACTCACGGCAACGGCGTCGGTCCTGAAACTCACGGGCGTACTGGTTATCTCACCGCCGTCAAGCGGAAGCAGATCCTTATTCTCGTCCCCGCCGATAGGCTCACCCGGGCCGACCTTAAAGCGATGGCTGACCCGCTGGCCCCATCGCTGTGTAAACACTTCCACTTCCACTGTCCCCATCTGTGGAGCACTGCCAACAAGGAAAAATTCGGTCGGATGCTTAACTTTCACCAGTTCAGACCAGTCAGACCAGGGTGTCTTCAATGTCCGAACCTTGGCGTCGTCTTTGTTCTTCACGTCTTTGAAACGACCCATCAGCGGATTTACAAGGACCAGGCGAAAACGATAACTGTAGGTCATACCTTCGTTTAAATTGGCGTCATGGAACCACACCTCCAGAATACCGGCGGGATTATCCAACTGCTCCTGAAGGGTGGGTATCAATATGAGTGTGGGCGCCTCAATTTCGACAGGTCTGCGATCCGCTCCAGGTCGCCTTTCGCCTCCTTGTCGTATTTCTCGGCCCCTTCGCACTTCTCTTTCAAACTCAATTAATTCTCTTTCCCTTTCGCCGCCGCCACGCCTTTCGCCACCGCTACCCCTTTCGCCGCCGCCACGCCTTTCGCCGCCGCCTCGTCTTGCTGCTGCTGCTCGCTTTGCTGCTGCTGCTCGCCTTGCAGCAGCCTTTCTCTCAGCTGCACGTTTCTCTTCAGCGGCCTTTCTCTCGGCTGCAAGTCTTTCCGCTGAGCTTCTTTCCGTCCCTGCCCGGCTTCTCCCTATCCCTTCCCGTTGTCTCTCTATTCCTCCCGGGCCTGGACGTAATCTTTCCATTTCCATTCGCCGGCGTTCTGTTCCTGTCGTCGCCGGTGTTTCCTCCTCCTGCCCCAGGAGGTCGCTGACGCGGGTACGAGGTTTATGGTTGCGAATCTGCCACGTTCCCGCCTGGCGGTTCGGCCAGATGATGTCATAGTAAAAAGGCTCGATAATATTTTTCTGGTTCGAAAGCCAGGCCAGTTCGTTAATTTTCTGCTGGATCTCGAGAAGGTTTTTTTCATCGGGAACCGGGATCACCGGCAGCTCCGGGGTTCCCGGAATCACTACCAGAGAAACAGGTTCAGGCTGGCTCCACAAGCCGTCGGGCAATTGGTAGCGGCGCTGTGTTTCAACCGCGAGAAAAACAACATGGGGCGATACATATGTCTTTTCAAGGGCTTCCTTCCACTTTTTGAGCATCTTGCCGTATTCAAAGACCGCAGCGCCGTGGGTTATGTCAATCTCCTTGTGCTTAACCTCCCCGTTCGGCATCGGAATAACCTGGACCTCCCGACAGGAAATAACCAGAGGTTTTTCGGGTTTAGGAAGAGGCAGCAGGTCGTCCAGTTTAGCCAACTCAAAGGTTGTTCCCGCCTTCTCTACTACTCGCTCGGGAAGACGCCGCCCCTCTCCAAAATTGATGTAGGGGTGCACATACCGATCGTCGTAGGGGTTTTTAAAAATCTCTTCCAGATCGCCCACATAATCCGGCAAATCCTCGACTTTGGCCTTTTTCCTCTCCAGCAAAGTTTCCAGATTCTCTGATGCGGTTTCCAGTTTAGCGTCAACCTCACCGGGTGAGCACTCTTTTTGAGGTATCCTGATTCCACCGGCGTCAATTTCCAGTTTAATCCTGCGCGGACTTGACAGTCCCCAGTGCACGCCAACGACAATAAGGATTATTGCCGCTACTCCAAGAACGATCTTCTCCACGTGTTTTTCAATTATGCCGACTTCTTCTTTCCGAGACATAATTCGGTCTCCTCATTTTTTCACGAAACCGAACGCCTGCAAACCGGCGTCTGCGGTTTCATCTTTACATTCTACCGTGGCGTTCGCCGCCACCGAAGCGCGAACCGGATCTGGGAACGGTGGGCGTTCTCAGTCTTTTTTTATCCTCCTCGCGCACGATTTCGGCGTCCATTTCCCTCATTTTTTCAAGGAATGTCGCCGGCGTCAGCGGCGGATAATTTTCGTCCCAGTCCTTGGCGTCCTTGTCCCATCGCCCGCGAGTGAAGTCCGTCAGCATCAACATCTCGCCAACAATGGTTACCGTCATTACTGAATCAGTACCGTAATAATGCATGTCCGACGGGATGGTTCTGTTGACGTCGACCTCCAGAATAGTGTGATGATTTTGCGCCATAAGGTTCTTTTGCAGCCTGAGAAGGTGTTGCATGGGCAGTATGACCGTAAATTCATAGTGCACTACGTCGTATAGTTTGTTGCAGGCCCGTCCCGTCAGTTGAGGTGCGGACCTGGAGGTATTTATATCACCGACATCGAGATATTGAAGCACGCCCGACTCGCTGCCGCCAAGAACATATCCCCGAATCTCTATGTTCATCAACCGCTTTATCGCCGATGCAGCCACGCCTCGCTGACCGCCCGAAGCCGTGCTTTGCACCTGACGGTTCGTCAGGTTAATCGCATCGACAATGTCCTGCTGGACCCACAGCCCGACTTGCGCCATCCACAGGGCGTCGTCGTCGTAGTCTGCCAGGGGCAGAGCATTGTACATCGCCCCGCCGCCGGAAGTCCCGCCTTCGGCGGACCTTCTGTCTCTCATGCCGGCTTGCACCGGCTCCTTGTCGGCGTATATCCATCCCTGTTCTGATTTGCTGATAACCAGATTAATCAGTGCCTGCTGCCCAACGGCGCTCTGTTCGGCTTTCGTGCCGGTCATGCGCCCCGTGGCGCCTCTTTCTACCGAGGAACCGACAGAACTTCGCCGCTCAAAATCCATACTGCTGCGACGCTCAGCCCCCATATCGCTTCGACGCTCAACCCCCATACCGCTGTGCCGCTCAATCCCCATACCGCTGTTCCGCTCACTCGCGCGGGGTGCAGGTGTAACAACCGGATTAGGTTGATTATCCTCTTTTTTCGGCATCACGCTTGCGGCAATTCTCGCAAGCGCAAGTTGTATTTCATTGTCCGTAGGCGGAATGGTCGGTTTGAGCGTTTCGCGTATGGCTTTCAATCGCAGGCGGTACTTCTCGGGGAACCACAACTTTAAAATCCCACGGTCCTTGAACTCCGGATCGATCGGGAAGGCCGGAACTATATTGCCTGAAATATCGAAGGACAACACCTCGTAATTGCGACGATTGCGCAGGAGAGATTCTTCCGCCACTTTTTTCGCCTTATCCCTCATGTCCTGCACACGTTGTTTGGCGGTATTAACCATTGACCGGTTGACACCTTCGGATGCCAATGAATCAATTGTCTTGCCCATGGATGCGTATGCTTTGGCGCCGATTTCAGCCTTACCGCCCAAAGAGTTAGCAATCAGAAGCGACGCCGCGGCTAACACCAGGAGGACCGCCGCCGTAACGACAAGAAACTTGTTTTCTTTCAGGAAATTCATTTTGCACCTCCGGTTTTTGGAGCCGAACCGGCCCGGTCGTCTTTACGAAGACCATCGTCTTTAATTACGACTTTCCAACCAAGCACAAACCGCGTATCGGCGCCGGTGTACTCACCTGTCAGCGGATCCGTGATGAATTCATCTCTTCCGCCGAACGATGAAGAACCGATTCGTTCTTCTCTTTCCATCCCCCTCCCTAATCCAGGTGTGCTTCGGTTCTCTGATGTCACCGCCTGAGGTCGGCCTCGCTCGACATCGACAATCACGCTTAGAGTTACATCTGTCGACGGAAACGCCTCAACCCACTCGCCACGTTTGTTCCTGACTTTCGTATTAGCCAATTCGCCAAGTTTGTGCCTGATTTTGCCCAGGAACTGTGCGGCCTCGATGTACGGCAGCGGTGTGGACCCCTCCAGATACACCAAATATCCTCGCTTACCGTCAGGTTTCTTGCCGGATGAAGACGATCCCCGCGTACCGTCTCGGGTTCCGGATGAGGAACGGCTTCCGCGCTCCATGCCTCCGCGTTCCATGCTTCCGCGTTCCATGCTTCCGCGCTCTATGCTTCCGCGCTCCGTTCTTCCGGGTCCCATCCTCCCGATGCTGCGTCTTTTGGCGCTTAGTGAGCTATCGGTCGCCGCCAATCCTTCGTATCCGGCCTTGAGGGTATCGGCATCTATGCTCGACAAATCCTCTTCGTATTTTTTCATGTCCAGCGAATCGATAACGACAACTCGCCGCTTCGACCGCTCGATCTTCATGAGATCGTCCCGATTTTCCAGGTTCATCTTTCTCTGGTCGGTCGCTACTTCTTTGATTGCTTCGCTGACAAGAAAGGTCAATGTGGGAACGAAACTGCGATACCCATTCATTTCCTTATATCGTAAGATCTTTTTTTCTTCGTCCTTATCCAGCCCGTCGTTCCTTTTGTAATCATCGAGTAAATTATCGTAATTTTTCACGACCTTACTGGCTGCGACAAAACCGGCGCCCCGTGCTTCGAGTGCCTTGTTGTCTGCGTAGGCCCGCCAGGCAATCATTGTCAGGGCGACAAGGATCATCGCAGCGGCGGCGACAAACCAAGGCCTCTTCTGGGCCCATCTCCGACGCGATGCGCTTTCGGACGGTAACAGGTTGGTTTGGACTTTTGTAACCTCCATGCCCTGAAGCGCCAGCCCGTAGGCAACGGCGAACGACAGGATATTTTCAGTAAAAGCCGGAGAGTTCGCCGCCGGTGACGGCGAAAGTTTCTCAAACCCGTCCATACGCGTCACTGGAACACCCAGGTTCTGCTCCAGATATTTCTGAAGTCCGGGAAGACGGAAACCGTTACCAAGACCGATAACCCGCTGAAACCGACTTTCACGGTGAAGCGAAGTGTAATATCCGATGGACCGCTGGATTTCCTGGGCTAACTCGGCAAATACAGGCCTCATTGCCTGAAATATCTGTCTGGCGTATTTGCTGGTGCCGGCGGCGCGTTTCAGTTTCTCTGCCTTGCTGAAAGTAAGTTTGAAAGCCTTGGCAAGAGCCTCGGTGAAATTGTTCCCGCCTAATTGAAGCGTCCGCGTCCAGATTCGCGGACCGTCGGCGACCACAAGGTCGGTCTTGTCCGCTCCAACGTCCACCAACAACGTCGCGCCTTTATCAGTCGTCTGACCGTCGAACTCCATAAAATTGTACAGCGACAAAGGCGCCATCTGGACAACGTCCACGACTATGCCTGTATCCTCGAAACGCTTCAGCGTCTCCCATACGTCAGAACGCTTCATGGCGAATATGCCGACCTCTATGTCGGGCGAATCGAGGTCGCGGAAGGATTGCCAGCGCCAGATAACCTCGTCGATGCTGAAGGGTATCTGCTGCTCGGCCTCGAAACGGACTATCTCCGGAACCTGCTTTTCTTCCACGGGTGGGAGCTTGACGAAGCGGGTAAAACCGGATTGACTGGGAACCGACACCACCACATCGCTCCCTGTAAGGTCGTTGCGGGAAAGGAATTGATCGAGAGCGGCATTGACAGCCCGTTCCCGCTCGTTCGGCGCCAGTTGACTCAACACCTGGGGATGCTCAATGATCTCGAACGCTTCTATGCGAATCTGCCCCTGCGTCTCGGCCAGTTTCAAAGCCTTCAGCGCGCACTGCCCAATGTCGATGCCCCATACACTTTCTGTCGAAGCCATTTTTCGGCCCTCTTATCTCGCAAGCCCTGTCAATCTATAATTATGGTCTGCAATTGCGGCTGCAGCGTCAAGTGTAATATGCTTATTAGGTGCTGCCGCAAACCAGAGGTTCACAATGCTTCGATTCAGCGCCGTCACGATTGGATGCAAGGTCAACCAGTATGAGACGCAGGCGATTACCGCACTCCTGCGCCGGATGGGCCTGCGCGATGCAAATGACCTGTCCAAACCGTCCGACCTGATCATAGTAAACACCTGTTGTGTAACATCTTCCGCCTCAGGCAAGAGCCGACGCGCCATCCGGCGGATTGTCAGGAAAAACCCGAACGCCGACATTTTCATCCTCGGCTGCTATGCAACCTTCCACGGTCAGGAGCTGCGTCAATTGGCAATCCAAACTGGTGCAACGGGCCAAATTCACGTCTTCGGACACCATGACAATATATCCGCCTGCCTTCAGCAGCACCTCTCATCGGTGTGCGACCCGGGTCGGGAAAAAAAGCAATGTCCAAAACCGACCAGGCCTGTCCGGTATGAAAAATCTATGATGGAGTGCATCTCTCAGCACCCGGCCAAGGACTGTCCTAATCCTACCCTTATTGAAACAGACCGAAATTCCAATGTCAAGAAAAATTATTCCGGTAAAAACCTGCCGACGATTGAGGTATTCACCGGACACCAGCGGGCGTTCGTAAAGGTCCAGGACGGATGCGACGCTTTCTGCACCTACTGCATCATCCCGCATTTGCGGTCCCGTTTATCATCACGTCCCGCCGGCGAAATTATCAACGAGGTATCGAACCTCATTACCAACGGGCATAAGGAAATCGTCCTCTGCGGCGTCTTTCTCGGCGCTTATGGGCGGAATACCACGATTCGCCGGAAATGGTCCGGACCGTCAGCCATGCCGGAACTGCTCCGGCGAGTCGCAGACATGCCGGGCCTGTGGAGAGTCCGACTCAGCAGTCTGGAACCGGGCGACGTTACCGATGAATTGCTGAAAATTTTTCGCAACCGCCCCACCGTCGCACCGCACCTTCACCTGCCCCTGCAGTCCGGCTCAAGCCGCATCCTCAAACGAATGAACCGGCAGTATAACCGTGAGCAATTCTTCGACGCCGTCCGACGAGTGCGGGAATCCGTTAATCAAGCCGCCATTACAACCGACGTGGTTGTCGGTTTCCCCGGCGAAACAGAAGAAGACTTCGCCGAAACGCTGGCGGCAGCCGAACAGGCCGAGTTCAGCAAGATTCACACCTTCGGCTTCTCACCCCGCCCGGGAACGGCTGCATGGAACTGGCGAAAAGAAGTTCCGCACCCGACAATCGTAAAGGCCCGTTGCGCTAAACTGGCGGAACTGGAGCGAGAAATGTCTGAAAACTTCCGCCGGCGATTCATAGGCAGGACCGTCGAAGCCATCGTCGAGATGCCGAACACCAGGACTCCTCTCGGCCATGCCCGAGGATTGACCGACAGATACATCGAAGTAACGTTTCCAAAAAACGGCGGGGAAGACCTGACGGGAAAGATCGTACGCCTTCGGATTGAACGGCTTTCAAATGGCGGGCTGGAGGGCACACTCGTAAAAAACTTTTAACGCCTCCGCTCCGGATGTGCCATATTATATGTTCCATACAATGGGCAGAACGACCGTTATCCGAGGTGAGTGGAGTGCCGGGTTATAGTCGTATCGAAATGTATGCACGGCTGTTGATGGTTGTGCCGCTGGTGCTGCTATTTCTTTTTATCCTGATTATATCAGTGATTGTTATACTGAAATGGCAGATATGGCGTATGAGCAAGCGGCGCGCCGAGCGTCTGGCCCATATGACCAGGTTCCGCCCCGATGGTCTTCCTTATCCCCCTTCCGGGCGAGGGATGTGCGACGTCTGCGAAAAGGCGCACGAGAAGGTCTATCACCTGCCGTCGGGGCGGCGCCTTTGCGCTGACTGTTACGAATCGCTTGAAATGACCCCCGCTGGAGATGATGATTGTATTGAGAATCCGCCGCAGCGCCGTACGGAAGACGAAAACGCCGGATGAGAAACCATCATGACAGAAAAACCATCCCTGGAAAGTAAGATTTTCTCCGTCAGCGAGGACAAGCAGGCCAGTATGAAGGACCTGCTGGACTATTTCGCCAAGCAGGGGCGGATGCGAGTTTCGGACTTGCATCTGAAGGTCAAATGCCCGCCGGTTTACCGCGTTGACGGTAAACTTCAAAAGATGGACGCTTTGCCGCTGGACGCCGCGACAGTCGAGAAGGCCGCCAGTGTACTGCTGAGCGACATTGAACTGGAGCGACTCAAGGCCGATCGGGCTGTGGACAGTTCGCTTTTTACCGAGACACTACAGTTTCGCCTGAACTGCTTCTACGACAATGACGGTCTGGCCGTCGCTATTCGCGCGTTGGAACAGAAGGCTCCACCGACGGAGGAAATCGGTTTCCCCAACAACGTCTGGAAGGACATCGTTGTAAGGCAGCAGGGGCTGGTGTTGCTCACCGGCATCACCGGGGCGGGAAAATCGACCACCATCGCCTCGCTGATCGACCGCATCGCCGAAACACGCGCCTGCCGGATTATCACACTCGAAGACCCGATCGAGTACCGCCTGGAGAGCCGGCGGGGAATCCTCTCTCAGCGCGAGGTCGGGCGCGACGTGCCAACTTTCAAACGAGGCCTGCGAGACTGCCTGCGCGAAGACCCCGACATAATCTTCGTCGGCGAGATGCGCGACCGCGAATCCACGAAATGGACGCTGACGGCGGCGGAAACCGGGCACCTCGTATTCTCCACGCTGCACACACGCGACACACGAGGGACAATAACGCGAGTGCTCGACATGTTCCCAGCCAACCAGCAGGACGAAATCGCCAGCCAGTTGTCGCTGGGACTGGCCTACGTCATCTCCCAGAAACTCATCCCTCGATCTGATGGTAAAGGACGAGTCGTGGCCATGGAAATCCTCAACAACACCTACGCCGTCAGCAACCTTATCCGCCTGCGCAAAATGGAGCAGGTTTATACGCAGTTGCAAACCCGAGTCAGAGATATCACCAACGAGCGGATGATTACCATGGAGCGGTGCCTTGCCGGACTGGTTGCCTCCGAAAAAGTCGCCCCGCTTGAAGCCGAAAAATGGGCCGACGACCGCAACTCTTTCCTCGACGAAATGAAACGGGCCGGACAGGAAATCGAGCGGTAAGGCCCAGCTACCGACTCATTCCTTCGGCACTGATGGGCAGGAGTCGGATTCGCACACGATCTTGCTCAAGAACAACCATACTCCCGTCTTGCAGCGCATCACGCAATTTTGGCAAATTTGCTATCAGCAGCCGTGCCTGTAATTCAGGGCGGCGATCCGATGGACGTCTAAAAAGTACCACGGAAGGTTTCGCTTCATTTCGCAAGGCAAGAAGAGTACCGAAATCGGTATCCGCCGAAACAATGATGCGATCTTCGCCAGCGGCGAAATCAAAGATTTCCTCATCTCCGGCCGCCTGCATTCCGTAATCCCGCACGTGCACGGCGTCATGGCCTGCCTGACGCAAACATCCCGCTACAACGGGCGACAACGCATTGTCTATCAGGAATTTCACGACCTCCGGACCAACGGAAGTTCACGTTCCCTGACGCTCTCGGCGGCGAAAAACAGCGCTTCGTGAATATCCTCCGCTTCAAGATCCGGATAGGCAGCCAGGATTTCCTTTTCCGGCATTCCGTCAGCCACCATCTCCACGACGGTAGCAACGGGTATGCGCAGACCGCGAATGCAGGGAACGCCGCCCATCTGCTCCGGCTGAACCGTTATCCGTGTAAATTTCATAACATCATTTCCTTACGCATAGATAGAAAAACAAATACCCTCCAATTCATTATATCATTCCCCCCGGCCAGTAGGAAGAACAAAGTGAGACTTCGTCAGAAGCGACTAATTCTCGTGGCCGACTGGCGTGAAGACATCTCAGGCGAACCATCCCAGGCGTTTTTCGTGCACCCTGTACAACAATCCGAGAATGCGCATCTCAACCATAAGAAAATACAACATCGCCACGCCGCTCAGGATCGATCCGATAACGGGAATTCGCCGCCACAGAAATGTGCCGAGAACAACCCATGCTCCCATGACAATCGCCAGCATGACACACGCAACAAGATACGCCGGCGCTATCTTCGTAATCGCAGGAAACACCTTTATGGGATTCAGCCCGGCAAGACCATCGAATATCACCACGCCAATCAAGGCCATCGGGAAATACAGCACGCCGACGGCAATGAATACCCACATCGGGGCAGCATTGTCCATCAATCCGTAGTAAAGGGCGAATCTGCAAGCCCATGCCGGCAAGAACGATACTGCCGCCGCCCCGAGAATCAGAAATACCGGCATGAGAAGGTCTTCCCACCAGGTGGTAACACTTGGCCAATCGGGCGGTTCGTCCTCTCCGCTGGCTGAACGGGCGAGAATTTCCAACAGGTAGGCCGGTAATATGCACCCGATAACGCACGTAACTGCCCAGATGGACAATCTGATGAGGATGCCGTAATATGGATGCATCCATGATGTCAAAGCCGTAACGATAAACCTTACCAGCCCCAGGAGAGCAAAGAACACTGCCCCGGCCACAATTATCGCCCAGCCTTGGCCTTTGAACGGATAGACAAACGCCCCGGGAAGCCGGGAAAAAAAGGATTGGTCTCTTTCCTCTCCCACCGTCGGTCCTGGGAATACATCATGGTCATGGCTGGATCGCTCTTCCATCCGCTTTTTTCCCCGCAGGCGTCTTCTCAATCACTTTGCTGCCCTTGTTCAACCTCGTCGTTTCCCTATGCTCCTTTATCATGTAATCAGAAACACAACCGGTCAATTACAATCCCGAATGAAGTTTGTAATGAGCGGGAAACAGGATTTTATCATGAGAAAAGGTTCGCTCATAGCCGTTCCCATAGGACAGAAAAAGAAACGATTCGGAAAGATTCGGAAAAATTCAGAAAGTTTGGGAAAGAATCAAAAGTGTGTAACTACTTATTATGATAGTATTTACAATTTTCAAGGTTATTTTTTCGTACGGTTTTAATAATCAATCCACGAATTACACGAATTTACACGAATTGCGGCGTATAAAACCTATGTGCTGGCGGGAGATAAACGAGCCGCGACCGCGAGGGAGCGGTCAGCAAGAGTTTCGCATTGGCATGTCCGCTCCCTTGCGGTCGCGGCTCGTTGACAGACCCCGCCGCTGTTTCCTCACTTCGATATTCGAGATTCCGAATTCCTCGCGGCGGGTCTGTCCACGGAACCCCAGTCCCGAATGGCGGGTTAAAACGGAGCCGAACGGCAAAGCCAGTGCTCGAGGTTGGCGACAAGCCCAGCCATCGCAATGGCTGGGCTTCGGGTTTCTTCCTCCAAGATGCCCTCTGCTGATTGAAGAACTTACACAAAATACTTGACGCTACCTTTTTCTTTTTTTATCCTCTGTCTCTCTGCGTCTCTGTGTCGCATAACCATGCTGACAGATTTAAGGTTGACAGAGTACTACATTCTCATATAACTTCTTCATGACTGTTCTCCTTTCTATCTCTTGCATGGTTCAAATACCCAAAAGATAGTTCATAGGTGGCAGCCTTTCATGGGACTACAACCTACGACCTATGACCTATGACCTATGTTTTACACCAACGACACCATTGCAGCCGTCAGCAGCGCCGCCGGAGCGGCAGCGCGGTCGATCGTCCGCCTTTCAGGGCAGGAGGCGATTAGACTGGCCGGCGGCGTCTTTTCCGAACCGCTGGACGAATTGTCCGGATTCAGCAGCATCGCCGGGACCGTAGCGGTAAATACCCCTTATCCGGTCTCCGCCCCGGCGATAGTGTATCTTTTTCGCAGCCCGCGGAGTTACACCCGCCAGGACGTAGCCGAACTGCACGTTCCGTCGGAGGTGGTCGCTGCGGTGGTCTGTGCGGCTTTGATTGATTCCGGCGCCCGTCAGGCCGGCGCGGGTGAGTTCACCGCGCGGGCGTTTTTCTCCGGCAGGCTCGATCTTTCCGCCGCCGAAGCCGTCGCCGACATTATAGATTCAGCCGCCGATGCGCAGCTGCGTTCAGCCGTCGGCGTGCTCGACGGCGCGCTGTCGCGTCTGTGCCGACCCGCGGCTGAAACGCTCACCGAGGCGCTGGCGCTGACCGAAGCGGCAATTGATTTCGCCGACGAAGACCTGCCGATTGTCGCCGCCGACGAACTGGCTTCGACGGTGCGAAAGGTAGCAGACGATCTCGACGGCGTCCTGACGACATCGGGGCGGTGGCCTGCCGACAGCAGCGAAACCCGTGTAGCCATTGCCGGCAGACCCAATGCGGGGAAAAGTTCCCTGCTGAACGCCGTAAGCGGAATTGACCGGGCGATTATCTCCGCACTGGCCGGAACGACACGCGACGTGCTGACCGCGCCGGCGTCGCTGGTTGAAAACCTCCGCGTAACGCTGATGGACGCTGCCGGCCTGGAAGCGATAGCAGAAAACCTCGATCCGTTGACACTTGCGACACACTCTGCCGCTCGCCAGGCGGTCGCATCAGCCCGGGCTGTGCTGTTCGTCATCGACGCCGCATCGGACGACCACGACGCCGACGAACGCCTGCTCGCCGAAATAATCGAACTGAACCGCAGAGCGCCGCTGATGATACTTGCCAACAAAATCGACCTGGTGGACCATAATCACCCAATTACGGACGACCCGTTTAGCCGTCGCCGGAAAGGCGACGAAAAAAATATCCTGACAGCCCTGCGTCGCCTCTTTGATAAGGAAATTTTCCCCGTCAGCGCACTGACCGGCGAGGGGTTGGACGATCTCCGCAAAGTCCTTACCGAGCAATTGGGCGTATCAGCCTCACCGCAGGCCGGCGGGTTGATGCTGCACGACCGTCAGCGTCGCGGAATATCCGCTGCCGCCGCCGCCGCACGTCGCTCCGCCGACCTGCTCGCAACCTATGAAGCCACCGACGTAACCGAACTCGCAGCCGTCGAACTACGCTCTGCCCTATCATGCCTGGCGGAACTCGCCGGAGAAGTTACCGACGAGGATGTCCTCTCGGCCATTTTCTCCCGCTTCTGCGTGGGAAAATAGCAGAAATTCAATCTTTTCCAGGACCTGTATTTGCCCCCTGGGGATTACCGCTTTTCTTTTCTGCCTGCTTGACAAGTTTCAGAATATTGCCCACCAGAACTCCTTCTGCATTCTCGGTATAAGCATATTGTCTGGTATCCGCATCCCGGTGTTCGGTTCCAAAACCACGTCGCCAGCTCAGGTACCGACCGGACTGATTGCCTACGCCGCAACAGAACACGTGAGAATACCTTCCGCTCCCGGAAAGCATCTCCTTAATTCGCATCCCTATCTGCACGTACACTTCCGGCTCGCCAAGGACAAACAGGCAATCCCCGATAAGCAGCGCCTGCGTCTCAATCTCATTGCTTCCTTTGTCTTTGCCCTGCCTCTGCGGCAGATTGATGTACTCGCGGCTCGCTGCAAGCCTGACTTGACTCCTGACGTCTATGTGAGGAACCATCGAGAAGACCTCATCGGCCAGTTTCCCGCCCAGGCGCTCGGCGTCCTTAATTGTCCTGTTGATGCGAAAAGCGCTGGTGAATACATTGCCTTGGAAAGGTTCGCTTCACCATTGGGCATGAGCTTGGGCATTATTTCCTGGATGAGCATCGCAATATTTTGAAGCGAGGCGGGCCCCGGTATTCGTGCCTGACGGAGTTCCGGGTTGAGCCGCGAATGGAACAGGAAGCAGATTGCTTTTCCGCAGGCCTGCTGATGCCGTCATACCTGCTGTCTCCCCACGTCAACGAGGAGTCGAATCCAACCCTTCGCCACATTCAGGACGCCGCCCGGTTATTCCGGGTATCCATGACAAGCATGATGGTCCGTTGGGTCCGGCTATCGGATTTTCCGTGTGGTGTGTTCTCCGTAGCTCAGGGCGGCATCCAGTGGGGATGGGTATCGGACGGATTCGCACGAATCAAAGCCTATTGGAGATGCCAAGGCCCTTTACGGTCTTCGGATTCGAAAGCATTTCTCCAAGCTGCCCCCGGCCTGGCTCGCTATCGGGACAGCCAAGGACTCGGCCTCCTTCACCACTGGGTGGACACGGACCATCGAGACGTGAGCGTCCGGGAGTTCTACGCGGTTATCCCCTACGCCAGCCACATGCTCGTATTCATCTCCGCCAGTGAGGATGAACTGCCCCGCAGGTGGGACGACTGACTCTGGTCGACTCATGCGGTTGCAACAAGAAGCGTAACCGCCGCCATTACAGCTTAATACACAAGATCTCGGTGGATGCACGATACCCGTTTCTTCGGTTCTCCGAGGTTGGCCGAGACGGAATAGCCCGGCTTTGGATATTCTCCTGGCCCCTTTTTCGATCCCCTTGCCCACAAACCAAGGGCAGGCCTTACAAGAGCGAAACTGGTCGTGTACAAAATACAAATCTAGGTTGTCGTCAGCGGATATTTACGCAACTCCTTTCAACAGGAAGAATTGCAGAACGGTAGTTGATGTAAAAATATTTAACTTGAAATATTCTTTCGTACACAATACATTGCGAGGTTGTGGGAGAGAAAAGAAAGATCCAAAATGTTGTCGGCAACGGTGTGACGGAAATGGTAGTTGTCGCACTGCGCCGGATTATTCGCGCGATCGACATCCGGTCGCGGTTCCTTGTGACTCGCCATGGGCTAACCGGACCGCAACTGACGGTTTTGCGGGAATTGTCGGCCCACGGTGGGATTTCTGTCGGGGAGCTGACCCATGCGATTCATCTCAGTCAGGCCACGGTAACCGGGATATTGGACCGGCTGGCTAATCGCGGACTCATCCGCCGTCAACGAAGCGACCAGGACAAGAGGCGCGTCCTTGTCTGGCTGACGGAGGAGGGCGAGCGCCTCCTGGCTGATGCGCCGCCGCTTCTTCAGGAGGAGTTTACTGACGAGTTCGCCAAACTCGAGGACTGGGAACAGACCCAGGTACTCTCAGCCTTGCAGCGCGTGGTGTCAATGATGGAGGCCAAGCACATCGACGCCACGCCAATTCTGACGACCGGCCCAATCAGCGCGACGCCAGAGAAAACAAAGGCCTTCCTGGATCAGAAGCCGAAGGACGCAAACGCCAAGTCTCTGGGGGATGAGCCGGCCGAACCACCGGAGGGGACCGCCCAGGAGCCATAGGACGCCGAGGCGGTCTGAACACAGCGGCAAGGACGCCATTAACGAAAGACGTGCAATTTTCTTGCGCAGCGAAGAAGGGAAAGAAGTAGCAATGACCAGAGCAAGACACGAACGACCGGGACAATCTGCTTCACTCTACCGCCCGTTGAGCGATACGGACGTGAAAAGGATTGCCGATGCGGCTTTGCAAGTGCTCGAGACGTCGGGCATGGCTGTATATGCGGATACGGCATTTGAGGCACTACGAGACGCAGGAGCACCAGCGGATGAAGAGACACGAACCGTCCGGTTCCCGCGCAGCCTGGTCGAGGACGCCGTCGCGTCGAATCCGTCGTCGATCACGCTGCACTCCCGCGACGGTGAAAACGACGTTGTCCTGGAAGGTACTCGCGTGCATTACGGTACTGGCGGGACAGCCTTGTATGTGTTGGATCCTGACAGGGGTCATCGCCGAGAGGCAAACATCTCGGATTTGGTCCTCAACGCTCGCCTGATCGATGCCCTTGAGAATGTTCACCTTCACACGATCAATGTCTTCCCGCACGACGTGGGGGATACCGATGACATCGACGTCAATCGCTTCTACCATTCACTCAATCACACGACGAAACACATCATGGGCGGCGTGTATTCGCTTGCCGGGACCAAAAAGGTCATCGAGATGGCCCGAATGATCGCCGGGGGCTCCGAGGCCTTGCGGCAGCGGCCGTTTGTCTCGTTCATCACGCTGATTATCAGCCCGTTCAAAATCGACGACCGCTACGGCGAAATGACTTGTTATCTGGCCCGCGAAGGGCTGCCCGTCGTCGTCCCGACCGAACCGATCTGCGGGACTACCTCGCCGGTCACACTGGCAGGGAATGTGCTGACGCACGTAGCCGAGACGCTGGGGGGGATCGCTATGGTCCAGGCCGTCCACAAGGGCGCGTCGGGCATTTGTGGAAGCGTCGGGTCGATATCCGACCTGAAAACCATGAACCACCTGGGTGGCCCCATTGAGAGGGCGATGATCAATGCGGCCGTGGCGCAGGTGGCTCAGTATTTCAAGCTGCCGCTCTACTCGACCGGCGGGACAACGGACGCCAAGGACATGAACGCCCAAGGCGCCTATGAAAGCGCCATGTCCAGTCTGCTGGTAGCCATGTCCGGGGCAAATTACATCCATGACGCCGCAGGCCTTATGGAAGCTGATTTGACGGTCTCTTACGAGAAGCTTGTCGTCGATAACGAGATTCTCGGCATGTGCCAGCGAGTTCTGCGAGGTATAGAGGTCAATGATGACACATTGGCGACAGACCTGATTATTGAGAAGGGGCCCGGGAAGGATTATCTCGTTGAGGACCATACGATTCGACACATGCGGGGTGAGTTCTATATGCCTGATTTGGCTAATCGACAGAAGCGAGAGGATGACATGGGCCTGGAGGACGCAGTATCGAAGGCCAAGATTTTCGTGCACAGGATTCGCAAGAGCAGGCCAGAGAGTCGCTTGGGCGAGAAGGTTCGCCGACAGATTCTTATGAAGTTCCCCGAGATTCTTCTTGGGCACGTCCGCTCGCTTCGCGGGTCTAGGGGGTTTCGCGGTGCTGCCCGGCGTGCTCTGGCCGGCACCGCTGCTTGGGAATAGAAACAAACGAACGCTCAATATTGCTGATACATCGGGAAATATGACGAGGTGGAGGTAGCGCAACGCATACAAGACGAACTTGACGCGCTCCGAGAAGCGGTTGCCAAACGTGAGGCAGAACCAATATGCCTGGCATACTTGGCCCTTCGTAAGGCAGCTGCCGAGAATGGTGTAAAACTTGCGGAGATGTTCGAGCGGGCCGACGAAATACTATCTCTGTCCGCATCTGACGTTATCGTCTCGGCCTTTTCGCACAGACATTGTTTCATGTGCCAAGACGGTGCGGTCTCCTGTAAGGAGTGCAAAGGAACAGGATTTGTCGAGGGAGGCGGCAAGTGTCCTGTCTGCGATGGCCTCGGGAGCATGCCATGCGATTTCTGCCAGGGAACCGGATGGGCTGCTCGTGACATGATCCCACCGGAGATTACACAGGACATTCTCAAGAGACGTCAGCTTGCTAATGTCAAAGATGACTTGAAAGGCCTGAAGAGGATGATTGACAAATTAAATGCCAAGAAGGCGGGA
>JAXHSV010000080.1:0-12293 GCA_034190305.1 Planctomycetota bacterium
AATGTTAAGGGTGGAGGGGTGGCACAGGTTTGTAACCTGTGCTGCTGCGAACAGGCTTTGAAGCCTGTTCCACCAGCAGGGGGCGCTGATAGTGCGCCTGGCCTGTCGTGAGTCCCGACGAAAATCGGGGCCGAACGGTGCGGTTTTTGACAAGTGAATATGAGAAAACAGGGACTTGGGATTAGGTTCTTGGGAATTGGGAAAAACAGAAAGAACGTAATCGGTAATCAGTAATTGGGGAAATTCGTGTAATTCGTGGACTGATTTTTAAAACCGGGCGAAAAAATGACCTCGAAATGCGCATAAGACTGTATAATAAGGAGTTATGGGCTTTGCCTTCTTTCCCAAACTTTCCTAAACTTTCCGAATTGTTCCGAATCTTTCCGAATCTTTCCGAATTGTTCCGAATTTTTCCCGTTCGTTCCCATTCATTCCGTTTGGTTCCGCTTACCCCTCGGCGATGAGTCCCACCCGCCCGCCGTAGGCCTTGAGCATCTCTGCTCGAAGCGTCTGGTGTTCGGGGGCCGATA
Organism: Planctomycetota bacterium; assembly: GCA_034190305.1. Lineage (GTDB taxonomy): Bacteria > Planctomycetota > Phycisphaerae > SM23-33 > SM23-33 > JAUWNJ01. The sequence continues at coordinate 531 of JAXHSV010000080.1, forward strand.
TGTCCGGGTCGTCCCTGACGATTGCAAACGCGTCGCGCCGGGCCATGCGGAGCAGTTCGTAATCGTCGATAAGATCGGCGATCTTCAATTCCGGCAGGCCGTGTTGTCGCGTACCGAAGAACTCCCCCGGCCCGCGAAGACGCAGATCGGTCTCTGCTATCTTAAAACCGTCGGAAGTCTCCACCAGCGCCCGGAGGCGCTCGGCGGCGATCGGGTTCTTCGAACCGGCGACGAGAATGCAAACGGCGTCTTCGGCTCCGCGCCCGACCCTGCCTCGTAACTGGTGCAATTGCGCCAGGCCGAACCGCTCGGCGTTGACGACCACCATCACGTTGGCGTTCGGAACGTCCAGGCCGACTTCGACGACCGTGCTGGCGACAAGGACGCGGATCTCGCCGGCGGCGAAGCGTTTCATCGCAGACTGCTGCTCTGTCGTAGGCATCTGACCATGAATCAGCCCGACGGAGTAGTCGTCGAAGTCCCGGCTGGAGAATTCTTCATAGGCGGTCTGAGCGGCTGTGAGTTGCGAATTGCCCCCACCTGCCTGACCGCCGGAAAGGTCGGACACCAGCGGATAAACGAAAAACGCCTGTTGCCCTTCGGCCAGTCGCTCGCGGACAAACTCGACAACGTCGCTCATCCGCGATTTATCGACGCATCGAGTTACGGTTCCGCCCCTTCCCGGAGGCATCTCGTCGATGACCGAAACGTCCAGGTCGCCGAAAACCGTCAGCGCCAACGTTCGCGGGATGGGCGTAGCCGTCATCACCAGGCAGTGCGGAGCGTAACCCTTGGCTCGAAATCCGCTGCGCTGGCGGACGCCGAACTTGTGCTGCTCATCGACGACCGTTACCGCCAGCGACCGGAAGCGAACCTTCTGAGAAAGCAAGGCGTGCGTTCCGACAACGATGTCGATTTCCCCGGCTGCGAGTTTTTCGAGAATTTCCGCCCGCTCTGCGGGTTTTTGTGCGCTGACCAGCAGGGCGGTGCGCACGCGCGAATCGGAAAGATATTGTTCGACCTTGGCGTAGTGCTGACGGGCGAGAATTTCAGTCGGCGCCATGACGGCAGCCTGCTTGCGATGGGCGACCGCCGCCAGTGCGGCATATAGGGCTACGACCGTCTTTCCTGAACCGACGTCGCCCTGTAGCAGCCTGTTCATAGGCCTGGGGCGGGCAAGGTCGGCGGCGATCTCGCCGAGGACGCGGTTCTGGGCGGCCGTCAGAGAGAATGGGAAACGCGCCCGGATGCGACGGTCGATCTCGTCGCTGACTTCCAGCGGGTGGGCGGGCCGGCTTACGCTCCGCATCCGCTGAAGAGCGATGCCCAGTTGCATCAGTATGAATTCGTCGTATGCCAGTCGGCGACGGGCGAGCGTCCATGCCGCCTTGTCTTCCGGGCGGTGCATCGCCGCAATGGCGCCGGGTCGCGGCGGGAGATCGCGCCGGCGGAGATGTTCATCGTCGAACCATCGTGCAAACAAGCGAGGCGCTTCGGGCAGGACGCGCTTGATGAGATTGGCTATCAGTCCGCTCGGTAGCGAACCACAGGCGGGATACACCGGAAGCAGTTCGTCTGCCTGAAGGTTCGTTTCCTCCGGGCTCCAGATAACCTCGAAACGCGGATTTATGAACTGGAGCGTCTCCCTATAGACGGAGACCTTTCCGCTGACGGCAAGGTGCATTTCGGGTTTTATTCGGTCCTTTAGGTATCCGCCGTGGAACCATTTGGCGACCAGACCGCCGGTTCCGTCGTCAAGCCCGCATTCAAAGTATGGTTTGCGTCCGAAAGGCTTGTAGTTCGTTTCGCGGACGACACCGGCGACGGTGGCAGCCGGTTCGTCGCCGCGAAGCGTTCCGATGGGCTGAACCTGCCGGCGGAGGTTGAACCGGCGTGGAAAGTACAGCAGCAGATCCTCGACCGTGCGGACGCCCGCTTTGGCCAGTTGCTCTGCCCGGCGGGGTCCGACGCCCTTGACGTACTGAACCGGCGTGTCAAGTTCCAGCGATGCCACTTATGGAATTCTCAAGACTTTCCCGACCGGCAGTTTCGATTCGTCTGCAATACCGTTGGCGGCGGCGATCTCCTTCCATCGCCTGCCGCTGCCGTAGAAATCCTTCGCTAGCGACCAAAGCGTATCGCCTTTACGGATCGTATGTGTCCTGACCGGTGGTGGGGCGGGCGTTTCAACGACCTTTTCTGCGACGATACGGGCGTGAGTTTTAGCGCCGGCCTGGATTTCCGCCGCTGCCGCTTCGGGCATGAGTTCATTGACCGGACGCGCCGCCGCCGGAAACGCCGCGGTTTCCGTGGTCTTTGGACCGGCGGGTTTCTTACAACCCGATACCAAAATTACCAGTGCGATAAAAACAACTGTTCGCTTCATCATTTGCCCCTTATTCGCAGTTGGTATGTCCTTCGGCGACGATCGCGATAATAACGAACCTGACTACGATGTCAAGGTCAGGTGAGTTCGTACTCGTTCTCGTTCCATCCCTGTTGCCCTATAAGTCTGACGAATCGTACGCCGCAGATGTGCCGACGGGTGATTTTTCCGCCTTTCTTGTCTATGGCGATTAGGTTCTGTACGTCAGGGCCTCCGACGGGCATGACGATCCGCCCGCCTTCGGCGAGTTGCTCGATCCACGCTTCCGGAACGTCAGGACCGGCGGCGCCGCAGATGATCCGGTCGAACGGCGCCTCTTCTGCCCAGCCTAGCGTCCCGTCGCCGGTCATCAGCGTTACGTTGTCGATGCCCAACTCCGCCAGCACCGCCCCTGCCCGGTCGGCCAGTTCCTCAATTCGCTCAATGGCGAAAACTTCCCGCCCCAGGCGAGCCAGGATCGCCGTCTGGTATCCGCTGCCTGCGCCGACATCGAGGACGCGGTGGTCCGGACCGACCGACAGTTCCTGGCTCATCAACGCTACTATGTAAGGCTGGGATATTGTCTGACCGGAACCGATGGGGACAGGTCGATCCTCGTATGCCTCGTCTCGACGGGCCTGGGCGATGAACTTTTCCCTGGGGATCTCGGCCATCACTTCCAGGACCCGCTCGTCGCTGATGCCGCGGGCGCGAAGTTGATATTCGACCATCGCGCGACGCATGCCGGTAAAATTGCCTTCGCAGGAGTTCATTGATGAGGATATTATACGCTACTGATCGCCATCGACCAGCAGGGAGATAAATGCCGTGCCGAAACAACGCATCATAACGCTTTTGACCGATTTCGGCTGGTCCGGTCCGTATGCCGCCGAGATGAAGGGCGTGATATTGAACATCGTCCCGTCTGCAACGGTGGTGGATATTACGCACGACATCCCGCAGGGGGATATCCTGGCGGGGGCGTTCGTATTGAGGCAGGTTCTGCCTTACTTCCCGGCCGGGTCAATCCACTGCGTCGTCGTCGATCCGACCGTTGGGACCGACCGGCGAATCATAGCAGCCAAATATGCCGGACAGACAATCATCCTGCCCGATAACGGACTGATCAGCCTCGTAGAGCAGGACCAGACGCTGGAACAGATTGTCGTGGTGCGCAATCAAAAGTACTTCTTTACCCCGGCGATTTCTTCGACCTTCCATGGCCGGGATGTTATCGCTCCGGCGGCAGCTCACCTTGCCGACGGACTGGCGATGGATCGGCTGGGACCGATGCCCGATAAATTTACACTGCTCGATATCCCGGCGCCCCATGTTGATGCAGACGGCTCGCTCGTCGGACGGATTATTTACGTGGACCACTTCGGGAATCTTATCAGCGACATATCAGCCCAGTTGCTGCAATCAGTGTGGGGCGGAGAACAGTTTGACGTGGAAGTCTCCCTTAAAGGAGGGAAAATCGGGCTTTTGAAGGCGGCCTACGCCTTCGCTGAATCCGGTGAGCCGCTGGCGCTGATAAACTCCATGGCGCTTGTAGAGATAGCCATCAACAGCGGGCGGGCCTGTAACGCGCTTAGCGCCGGCGTTGGCGCTGAAATCCGCCTCATCAAGCAAGTACACAAGGTGTAACTCCCATAAACAGAAGAGGTTACAGCAATAAGCAACAATTTACCCCCAGGTTTTACACATAAAAAAGAATTTTGTGGAAAAAATGCGGAAATCCGCGAGTTGTTTTCATAACCTCCTTTGACGCAAGGCATTAGAAATGTCTCGGATTGTGATAAAATTAATTGTTGGCATTGACAGAATTAATTGTGCCTGTTATACTCCCCTAGCTCATTATCGGGAATAGAGAATTCCCGTTATTCAACGATATCTTCGATACAACGGCTGTTTTTTGGCCGTGGCAAGCCTCCGGTCGTCCAACATGGATAGCCGGAGGTTTTTTTATCGGTGTTGCCTGCTCGACGAATTTCACTATAATCGCTCGGGTGTTGAAATCGGGCGAAGCAGGGTGCAAAGTGGTGTGAGATTCAATATCGGTGAAAAAAGCATTAGCAAGGATGCATGGGATAAGAAAATATTGAATATTGAACAGAGAACCTGCCTGCCTCCGGAACCTGCGTGCCGACAGGCAGGTTCCGTGTTCGTTATTCAATATTCATTTTTTCTGTTTATCCCGTGCATTCCCTGTATCCCTGCTGTTCTTTTTCTGCAATTGGCAGCGAGGTCTGATGACGAGAATTAAAGGCATTCTTTTCGATCTGGGCGATACACTTCTGGATTTCGGTCCGGTGGACACGCTGAAACTCTTCGTCGAAGGCGCTCGTCTGGCCTATGCCTACCTTCAGCAATTGGGTCAGCCTGTTCCCCCGTTTGCAAAGTATCATCGGCGGCAGTTACGAGCGGTGCAGTGGAGCCTGCTTAAAAGCCACCTGACCCGTCGGGAATTCAATTCCCTTGATGTGCTTGTCCGAACCAGCAAATCGATGGGGCAAAAACTCACGCCGGAGCAAACCGAAGAACTGGCGTGGCTTTGGTACGAACCGCTCAGCCGGTGCGTTACCGTAGAGGACAGACTGGAGGAACTGCTCGAAGGTTTTCGTCGGAACGGGTTGTCCCTGGCGGTGATCAGCAACACCTTCGTACCAGGTCAGGTGCTCGACCGGCATATGGCCGAACTGGGGCTGCTGGAGTATTTTCCGGTCAGGATATACAGTTGCGATGTCCGCTACCGCAAGCCGCACCCGAAGATTTTTCAGATATGCCTGGATCGGCTGGGGATTTCACCGTCCGAGGCCATTTTCGTCGGCGACAAACTCCGTCCCGACATCACCGGAGCGGCCCAGGCGGGAATAATTTCCGTCCTGAAGGACCCCAGCGGCGCACGGCGAAACCATCGAATCCGCCCCGATCACCGAATCACCACGCTGCGCCAGCTGCCGGAAATCGTAGCCGGATACAACTCGCATTGATTTGCAGGCTGGGTCGTCAGCCCTGCCATTTTCTCCTGCTTGTTTCCAGAACCGCCAGCAGTTCGCTGCGGTCGATTTGGCGAGGATTCAATTGACCTCTGGCGCAGAGAGCAGCAGCCACACCCGCTGCTTCACCGACGGACATGCACGTGGCTGTAACACGGCACGTCGCCAGAGCCTCGTGTGTTCCGGATATGCATCTGCCGGCCACCAGAAGGTTGTCTATCTTCCTGGGTAAAAGGCATCGGTATGGTATGTGGCCGACCAACCCCCTGGACAGGTATTCGCGGATGACGCCCGTGCCTTTGGGATTGTGGATATCAATGAAAAAGAAGCTGCGGGCAATCTCATCTTGAAAGTTCCTGCCCGTCAGCAGATCCTGTTTTGTAAGGACATATTCCCCCACAATCCTGCGGGTTTCGCGGATCCCGACCTGAGTCGCTAATTTCGTAATCCGGGCTTTACGGCACCCCGGAACATGCTTTCTCATAAAGCGCAGCAACTCGAACGCCTGGCGTCGGCCCATAATCTCGGCGGCGGTGAGATCGGCGGCGTTCGTTCCGTCGATGTCCAGAATACGAGTAACGTTGTTTCCCTTACCATTCACCAGCCACAACTCTTCACCAGTCGGATACGGAATGATAAAATTCTCTAATTCACCGGTTTTCCGCGCCTTTCGCAACAGGGCCTGGAGCCGTCCGAGAGATATGTCCGGGCGGCACGATCCGATTTCAAACATCAGCGTCACCGGCTGCATTTTACCATCGGGTCGGCGACCCTTTCGAAATATCGCACCGGCTCGCGCCGCGACATCTCCGTTTCCCGTCGCGTCGATGACAACGCGGGACCGTATCGTTTGCCTGCCATCGACATTCTCCACGACAACGCCTTCCACGGCTGGACCTTTTCGGACCACGTCAACTGCGCAGGTGTGTAAAAGCATCCTGACCCCGCTTTCCAAAAGTAACAGGTCTGCGACGTGCTTGAACAATTCCGGATCAATCGTGATGCTGCTTCCCCAAGGGTTGTCCATGTATTGGTGTTTTGGAGGGATCTTTGCGCCGCCCAGCTCGGAGAGACTTTTAGCGATGCTCCACGGTATTCCGCCGATTATTCTTTCCCCCCAGGCGTGAAAGGAACGCAGGTCCCTCACCAGTCCGGCGGTAATCATTCCTCCTGTGAATCCCATAGCGTTCGATGAGCAGCGTACTGGCGCCGAGCCTGGAGGACGCGATAGCCGCAACAAGCCCAGCCGGACCCCCGCCGCATACGATAACGTCAAAATCCACGCCCATTAAGGTCCCTTCCACTGAATTACAGCGGGACAATTTCCTGAATCATCGGCAGGATGGTCATGTCCAGTACTTCCAGGTGCGAAGGAAGCAAACATATATTCGCGACGAGTTCGCCGATGTCGCCCGGCTGGATAGCAAGCCTTTGGTGCTCCTCGTCAAGTTGCGGGATTCCGGCCGACTGACTGAATTGGGTTGCGCCCCATGAGGGAATTACGTTGGTCACGCGAACGCCGGCCTCTCGCAGTTCGGCATACAGACACTTGGAGAACTGCACCATACCCGCCTTTGCCGCCGAATAGACCGCCCACCCCGGCCAGGCCTCCGTCGCACAGATACTGGAGATATTGACGATGGTTCCGGACTTCTGCTTTTTCATAACGGGGGCCGCACGGCGACAGCCCAGTATGGCGCCGGTGAGATTGACGGAGATCGACCGGGAAATCTCGTCGTCGGTCTGTTCAACCACCGGAGCGATGCGTATACCTGCGCCGGCGTTATTTACGAGTATGTCCAAGCGCCCCGCCGCTTTGAGAATGTCGTCAAAAAGGCGGTCCCAGTCGTCCGAGACGGTAACGTCCGCCCGCACCGCACGAACGCCCAACCGCTTCGCCATATCCTTCAGGGCGCCATCGTCCCTGCCGGTAATCCATACTTCCGCCCCGCGATTCTTCAGTGATTCGGCGATTCCCGCACCGTAACCGCGCGAACCGCCGGTTACAACGGCAACTAACTCCGAAAAACTCTTTACCATGATGTTCTCCTGAACATGCAACTCGCAATTAAACGCAAACAACAACAATAATGCTTTCCAGAGGATTACTTTTCCGTCAGCCGGATTATGCCGTCGAAATCGGTCGCTTTCGGTCCTTCTTCGCAGAGTCGGATGTAGAGGCGTGCGGCGGGGTCGTTTCGCTCGGTAATGATTGCCTGGAAGCATTCACGGGCGGCGTTAAAATCACCGGCAGCGTACAGTTCCACGCCACGGGCGAAGTCATCGGCGAATTTACGGAGTTGTTCATCGGCATCGGTCCGGCGGGCCAGGGGCTCCCAGACCGCCACTGACTCGGTCTTTCCGACGACGATGATTTTTCCCATAGGCCGGCCTATTAGTTCATCCCTCGCCCTCTCCCAGGCATCATCATTGACCAATATTCCCGAGCCGAAGAATTTATTTGCCGTCTCCAGCCGGCTGGCAAGGTTCACCGCGTCGCCGATGGCGGTGTATGCGACCCGCTGCGTCGAGCCCATGTTTCCAACGAAGACCTCCCCTGCGGTGATTCCGATCCGGGCAGACAGTTCTGCCCCTTCCGGAAGGAGGCGTTCGGTCCGCAGGGTTCGGTTGAATTCCGGAAGGAACGCCTGGCAGTCTATAGCCGAGAGGATCGCGCGGGTGGCGTGATCGTCCTGCGGGATCGGCGCGCCGAAGAAGGCGAAGATTCCGTCGCCCTCGTACTTGCTGAGCGTCCCGCCGTATCGAACCTGGAGAATCTCTCCGACGCCGTCGAGGTATCGGTTCAGCAGGCCTACGGTACCTTCGGCGCCGAGGTGTTCTGAAAGCGAGGTGAAACCCGCCAGGTCGGAAAACAGGCAACTAAGTTGCCTCTTTTGTCCCCCCAGCGACGCCTGGGTCGGGTCGAGAACCAGTTCATCAACCATTGCCGGAGAGAGGTACTGCTTGAAGGTGCTGGTTATCTGCCTGCGCTGGCGCTGTTCGGTAAGTTGGCGATAAACGGTAATTACGGTAAAGACCAGCAGCATCACGGCAATCGGCGAAGCGGTTATCACCCAGTAGGTCCATCCATTCCATACGCCGGCGTCAACGAAGGCAAATCCGATGATTGCCGTCAGCAGGAGGATGGCTGATTCTATAGGCCCGCGAGAGGTGGTAACCAGCGTTACCAGCATCCCTGCCAGCAGTATCAGTATCGCCGAGACCCATCCGCTCGAGGCATGGACGAATTTGTCTGAAAGAATCGTATTGAGGATGTTTGCATGCATGACGACGCCGGGCGTTCGTCGGTGCACTGGCGTGGGTATGAAATCGGCCGCTCCCGTCGCCGCAGATCCGACCAGGCATATTTTTCCGGCGACTTCCTTGCGCACCCGCCGGGTCGCCCGCTCAAGTTGTCGGTGGAGTTGTAACTTTTCCTGTTCGATTTGCCGGATAAGTTTTCGCAGCGAGCGGACCTGTTTTTCTGTTTCGTCGGGTCGGCCTCCGGCCTGGTCGGCTCCGGCGAGCACTTCATCAATGAATTCGAGCATTTTCCGACAACCACGTTCGATTGTTTTGTCCAGGTCGGCCTGTTGTTTCATAAGAGCGGGGGGGATTTCCGGAACATCCGCCGGCCTGAAAAGCAAGGCCGATTGCCTCGCCTGACGGGCGAGTTGAATCTTTATTGATATTTCGGCGGCGTCGGCGAAATATTTCCGCATCGGCTTTCCTTCAAAAACATGCGGGACCAGCACGGACATCTTTTCGCAGGCCATCAGGTAGAGGTTTTTGTTGTCTTGAAGGTTCTCGCTCGCCTGCCAGACCTCTGCCGGGATCAGGGTGGAAATGTGCCCGGCTGCGGGGTTGTCGGGACTGTCCGGCGTCCAGTTGATGAGCATGTATCCATTTGCATCGACGGGGATTTCCCTGCGGGCCTCGCCGCTGGTAATGACGACCTTTCCCTTTTGGGCTGATATGGCGTATTTTCCGTCGTGCTCATCGGCCATGGATTCACCGGCGACAGCCAGGGCGAGTTGCGGAAGCACGCCGCTGTCGGTGGCGACCAGTAGCGGGACGCGACGGACGACGCCGTCGGTATCGGGCATGATGGTAACCGAACCTGTATGCGCCATTGCCTGGGTGAACGTTACCAGCGGCGGCATGGCGCGTCCTGACGGGAAGGTTCCTTCCGTCAGCGACTTGGCCGGCAGGGCGAATCGCCTCAGTATGTGCATCGCTCGTCGGCGAAGGTATATCCGCCGGGCAATATCGTAATCGTCGCCCCCCGGGACGATTTGGTCGCAAAGCCCCGCAAGGACGTCTTTGAGCGACTGTTCGGGTTTGTTGCGCAACATATCCCCGATTCTACGCTCGTATGCGGCGGTCTTGGCGGCGGGGAAGGTTTCTTCTGCGATCGTCGGGTCGAGGCGGCGTTCGGCTGCTATCTCAGAGGGGGTAACGGCTGGGCGTGTGGCTACAATGTCCGCGAGGTTTTCGGCGAGGTTGCCGGCCCGCCGATGGCTTGAGGCGTCGGCGACGTCAACGTGCATCGCCAGGAAAAGGTTCGGGCTTCTCGCCAGCGTTTGGGCAAGGGCTGCATCGTCCAGGACAAGTTTAGGCGGTACACCTGCGCCCAGGACCGCGCCGGTATCAGCCATGTACAGGTCGGTAAAGCCTTCCTTGACATAGCGCGGCTGCTGGGGTTCGGGAAGGATTATGTCCAGCACCACTGCCCGTGCGCCGCAGTTGTTGAGCACTTCGACCAGCTGCGACAATCGGCTTCTGGGCCAGGGCCAGCGCCCGATCTGGTCCAGCGATTTATCGTCTATGTCTATGTGGATGATGTCGTTACGCGGTTCGAGGGTCGGCAGGTGTCGGAAGCGGAAATCGAGCGCCCATAGTTCAGCGGGTTCGACTACGCCGCTCCAGTAGGCGGTAGCGGCGATGAGCGTCGCCGACAGACCAAGACATATCCCGCGAATGGTCCTTCCGAGTTTTGATGAACGGGCGGACATGACATGAGTATATTCCGCTGCCGACCGGCCCGTCCAGCCTGCTCTGGAATAGTAATCGGTAGATGAACGGCCTGATTTTCCGGTTCTGTAAGGCGACGTGATTTTTAAAGAGTTTGAACCTGTTTGGCGCCCATTTCGGATTGAACATATCAAAGCGCGACTCCCGTCGCCGCGTTATAGTGGCGGCAACCAATAACAGTTGCCTGTCGGCGGGTGGTTGTGGTTCAGGAAAAAATGTGGGATAACGGTTCCGTTGTCTATATGACGTTTTTTGCAGAGCGTGTGGGAGTAATCGTCAAGGGAAAGCATCGCATTTGAGGGAATTCGGCTGTGATTTTTCTCATGGCCTCATCGCGGTCATCCGACGAGCGGGCCACCAACTGGGCAGTACCGTCGCCCTGGCTTCCGACGCCTTTTCCGCCGTGGATGTGTTCGGCGATGCTGTCAAGCGCCAGGACCTTGTGCAGCAGGGGGCTGGCGAGTTGTTCGGGACAGGCGGGGGCTATTTTTGCGTCGAAGTTTTTTTGCGCCTCTGTCATTACCTTACCCAGTTCGGCGGCGTCGCCCTGGACCAGCGCCCTGCAACCACGGCGGACGAATGTTTCATTGTAAGCCCCCAGCGCCGCCCGGAGCTCGGCGTTGTCGGCATAGGCGCCCTGGAGGTCGGCGAGGATTCTGACGGTGTCTTTCTGGCCGGCGAGGTCCACGAAGAACATTTCGATTTGCCCTTCCGGGAAGATCGGTTCGATACGCACGTAGTCCGGGCCGGTGAAACTCAACAGCACCGGCGTCTTTCCGAATATGCACGCCTGGTCCATTCGCCCGCACTGGCTTCCGGTGAGCCTCTCGCCGCGATATGCCAGGTCCATCAGTTCGTGCGGGAAGAGGTTCAGGCCATAGACGGCGTCGAACGCCCTGACGACGGTAATGCAAACTGCCGCTGATGAGGATACGCCCTTTTTCAACGGCAGGTCCATTTTCTCGATTGCCAGTTCGATTCCGCCGACGTCGTGGTGTTTGATTACCTCGTGTGCGACGCCGGCGCAATGGCGGAAGAACTCGCTGCTGTCGGTGGCGGCTGACAGAAGGTCGGCCGGATCAAGCCGGCATCGGATACGCCGATGCCGTCCCGAAGGGCGCCCGTCCGGTGTCGGAAGCGGTGTCTCGACGATCAGTTCGTCAGCCGCCGTAGCCTTTGCGCCGATGCCCTGGTCGGTCCCGATAACCAGGCAGTACCCCGTGTGCCGGCCGTATTGCCCCGCCCAGTCGGCGTGTTCGCCCAGAAGGCACACCCTGCCGGGTACAAACAGGTTAATTTGGTTTTTCAGGGGCTTTACCATTGCTTTTAACATTTCGACCTGTAAGCGCCGGAGGTAAAGAATAA
>JAXHSV010000081.1:0-12289 GCA_034190305.1 Planctomycetota bacterium
CGCGGTAATTGAATTGAGGCCAATCGGGATTGTCATATGAAACGATCAGGGGCAATCGGGAGCATTCTGCATAATTGTTGACGTCTTTATGTAATTGCCTGACCCGCCGGCAGTGGTCCGGGTCGATCATGGTTTCCAGTTTATCCAAACACTGTTTCAGCAAACTCATAAGTCAATTTCCCCAGTAGTACAGGTAAGTCGACAGGGGTTTCAGATCCACAGTGAATGTCTCGGCGTTCTCGGCGACCAGCTTGTTTGAAAAGAGTTCTACCACCTTCTTTACTTTACGAGGCAAACGCACCTTTCTGGTGCCGGGGCGATTATTGGTATGGATCATCATAAAATGATTGTCAACGTAGAAGATGTCTTCGGTTTCCAGAAAGACATGTGCGCCTGCATATCGTGCAAGACGCCTTATCATCTCCGCAGGCATCGCCATGGAACCATAGTAGATGCTGGTCCACTGCGGAAACTTTTTCACGGCGAACGATGGCCGGTTATTGGCAACGAACCTGGCCAGGACCTCCGCGTCGGCATCGTCAACGTAGAATAAAGGGTTGTTTGCGGCGTCTGGCGGCGAAACGGGTTTGTATTCCGGGCCACGTACAGCGAAGCCCGTCGTAACAGGCCGGACAAAACGGCCCAGCGTGTAATCTTCGGGCAGGCCCTTGGTTAGCTCGTGATCCCTGTCGGTAATTTTCATCTCAAGGGAGAGACGCTTTTTCTCCACGCCGAATTTTATACCGGTCAAAGCATACATGTTCTTCGTACACGCCGGGAATTCCGCGTCGAGATTCATCAAGCCGGGGGCATACATCCAAATGAGCACCTTTCCCGACCTGTGCAATTTACGGCTGATCAGTTGTAGTTTCTCGGCATCCATCACAAATGGATTCAGCAGCAGGTACACCTTGTATTCGGGCATGCGATCATTGGCCAGGTCGGAAAGGTAATAGATGTCCCAGTTGGTGCCGAAACGGCCGAACTCTTGTATAGGCTCGGTGTTAAGGAGGCACCAGTTAGTATGCTGGTCGACGTAGAATATGCTGTCCTGATCAACTATGACCGCCAGTTCACCCAGCCTACGGTTATTCGTTGTCAGTCCGAGCCGGCTTATGTCCTGAAACTTCTGGAATAAGGGGAGCAGCTTTTCATCAAGGAAATGTGAATTGCCACCGAACCAGTAGCCGGTAACCTGTCGCATGAAGGTTCGGCTGAAATCCCGCTTGAGTATCTCGAAGCTGCCGGCAAGCGTTTTGGGCCGGCCATGCTGCACCTCGCGGGGTTTGCAGACGTGGGTTCGGGTATCGGCTTCATTCAGCAACAGCTTATTGTGCAGCATGAGAGAGTGGACCGCGTTCCGATAGGGAGTATCGTCGCCGAGGCCCCGGTTCTCGTAGGGCATTGGCGTGCCGAGTAAATCGATCTCCGGCGTATGCAGGAGCTTTTGGGCCAGCGTCGTTCCCGTATAGACATAATGCGTGGTGTTCAAGCTGCCGTAGAGAAAACCAACCAGACTCTTGCCCCGGGAGGCGGCCTTGACGATTTTGGCATATCGGATGAGCGCGTCGCAGACGACCTCATTGTGAGCGATGTAATAGTCTATCACCTTCTGCGAAGCCCTGGGGTCGCGGAAGGCCCCGAAGCCCGGCACGGCCTCTTCCGGGCGGGACGGCACCGTAATGGTCTCGAAGGTTACATTCGGGTCGTGCCAGGCTATGCGAAGGGCCTTGACGCTGTTGGCGTATTTGTTTTTCGCCCACTGGCTGAAGTATTTCTGCATTGCCGGCGAACGGTCCACGCCCCATCCGAAATGGCCACTCTCGTCCGTGGCGCCCTGGCCGACGATGTAGCCGATTACCCGATCGCTGTACGGGGACGTGCGAACGTGATTAACCATGCCTACCAGCATGTTCGCCACAGCGTCTTTCCACGGTTTGCTGGCGTAGCTGTAACACGTCGTTCCTTTACGCAGCACGCCGCCTTCGATATCAAGCAACTCGTCCGGATGCTCCTTGCCCCAATCCTTGGGAAGCCAGCCATATGTCCTGATGATGAAATACGCATCGGGCACGGCCTTGGCCAGTGTGTGCATCCTTCCGTCGAAATTCCTGAACTCCGGATAATCTGGGTAACGAATTACCACGAACAGCCGAGTTCCGCCCTCGTAGAGTTTTTTGATGAATTCCAGCGGCGTATCGCCATGGTCCGAGAAGATCATCGGTCCCAAAGGCTCGCCGTTAACGGTGATGACGGGGACGCCGTTTCGGATTTCGACCCGCCCGTTACTTTGCGGGCGGTCGGTATCCACTGAAAAGGGGCTTGGGTCTGAGTGATCGTCGATACCGTCTCGATCGGTATCAGGATTGAGCGGATCTAATAAAAGTTCGTTTTCCCTGGCATCGCTTAAGCCATCCTTGTCGGAGTCGTTCACCGTCCCGGCTTCGGCTACAACTTCCGGACTGAAGCCTATCCGCGCGCCCATAGATACAAGCTCGCCGGCGTCGCCAACGCCCTCAACGACGACTATTGTGGAGCAGAACTCGCCGACAGCCCGCTGAAAGCCGCCAGCCCGGCCAAAGTACGCCAGCAGCGTCTCCATATCCGTCGGCGCCGTCAAGCCACTGACCTTGACTGCACTAAGGGGTATTGTTCGCTCCTGCAAGCCGGGTTTCGTCACAGCGCCTTCAGATGCGCCTTGAGCGATATTGCCGCTTAGGGCGGCAAATGGCCAAGCTGTTACTACCAAAATGGCAATTATCTGTCTGGACATAGACCTATTCCTTCCGTTATGCCTTGGGACGACGTCTGGATTCTATTATTTAAACAGGGGAAGTTTCTTCCATAACGACCGAACGATGCGAGCGGCAAGTTTGGGCGATCGATCTCGAGTAAATATACCCTTGTGATTATTCCGAATCCTGCCGGGACTTTGCGTTACCTTGAAATCGGCAAAGACCCATAGGAATTGACCCGCAACAAGAGGATTATCCTGGAGCATCTTAATGGTCTCATGCAGCAACTGGGCCTGATATTCCTCAGTGTGCATCTCCGGCACTACGCTGTGCTCGCCGACGAAGCCGTCTGCGCCGAACTCGCTGACGATAATCGGCTTATTCAGCTTTCGATGCATATCTTCAATGTCTTCGGCAAGCTTGGCGACCCCTGTCTTTATTCGGCCCTGGCAGAAATACCAGCCGAAATAACGATTCAGTGATGCTATATCGCACATCTTGAGATACGTTTCATCCCGCCGCGTACAGCCGGCGATGGTAATCGGCCGGGAATCCAGACGCTTTGTGAAGTCGCAGATGTCTGCAAAATAATCCAGAAAATGCTGCGGAGGGTCGGATGAAATGTCGGACATGTTACTGAAAAAGTAAGGTTCGTTCGCAACGAACCAGCCAATAATGGACGGGTGATTCTGATCCCGTTCGATCATTTCCTTTATCATTTGCTTGTGAAACTGAGCGAGTTCGCTTGTCATGCAGCCGCCGTTCAATCCCCATGCCGGAACCTCGGCGAAACACAAAAAACCCTCGCGGTCCGCCATGGAATAAAACTCCTCCGCGTAGGGATAGTGAGTGCAGCGTATTGCGTTTGCGCCGACCCATCGCAGCCGGGCAAAATCACGAGTCAGGTTCACCGGGTCCAAGGTCTTGCCGGAGCCAATTACGTCTTCGTGCATTGCCACGCCACGCAGGGTTATGGGCTTTCCATTTAAAAGGATATTTTTCCGGTCTACTGCTATCGTTCTCAAGCCGATGTCGAGATAGTATTCATCGATCGGGGTCTGGCCGTTCACAAGCTGTAGTTTCAGGCGGTACAAGGCCGGGCTTGCGGGCGACCACCAGTCGGCATTGGAAATTACAACTTCTGTTTCACAGCCCTTAATGGTTCCGGAATGCAACTCTTCACTGTTTCGTGAAATCGACCAGTTGATCCGCCCTTCCCACGCATCGGCGCAGACGGCTTGGATTTTTACGTGGGCGTCTTTGCCCCGCTTTTCAGTGCCGACCTTTATATTCCTTAAGCAGTTGGCCCCGGTCCAATAAACGTAAACCGAACGGTATAAACCGGCATAGGGAAACCAATCAAAATCGGACGGCGGGTTTGTGGCGTATAGAGGATCCGTCTGCCGGCATTGAGGAATCGTACATTCGTTTAACCGATTATCAACGGCGATTGAAAGCCGGTTGACCCGGCCGGCGAGCACGTGGTCGGTTATTTCAATATCACAGGGCAAAAACCCCTTTGCGTATTCCCCGAGAAAATGGCCGTTGAGCCAGACAGAGGCCTTGAAATAAGCAGCACCAATGCGCAGCCAGGCCCTTTTGCCCGAAATGCCCTCGGGAATGTCGAACTTCTTCTCATACCAGACTGTTCCCTGATAGCTCATTAAATCGAGGCCGTCAAAGTCATCCGGCGTAAATATCTCGTTGTAGCTGCCGGGTACCGCAATGCTTCTGCCACCGGGGATCCCGTTCTGCCATTTTTTATCCCGGCCAACTTCATCAGGATCGGGACGAAAATTCCAAAAACCGTCAAGCCGAGTCAGTTCACGACATGAATTCTGTTGTGGGTATAGCATTACTTGTCTCACCAACTCCGTATTTTATCGAACTACCTGTAATGTAATTGCCCTGATGAGAATGTTACGTGGTTTACTTCTTCAAAAGAAGCGGCCGTTTGCTGACAGCCGAGCCTGCCAGCTCGGGAGCTGCTTTGGAAGCTAACTCAAACATGCATTTTAACCGCCCAAAACGCTTTTGGAACGTTCCAATTTCAAATAAATGCTATCACTATACGCCAAGTCTGTCAACACTATCCCCAGAATAATCGGAGGGTTCGGTTTAGCCGGCTTCTTGATGATCTGCTCGGAAAATTCCAAAAGTCGATTCAATTGCAACCTTCGCTTGTCAACCACCGCCTTTTCCGTAAGAATACGCATACGATTTGGGACGTTCACTCGCCTGGCCGAGTTAACCGGAGCGAAAGGGCAGCGCATCTATTACCAGCGATATTGACGAAACGTTGTGACGAAAGCCGTCTGTCCAGAGAAGTTTGTTATGTGAAATTAAGGAGCCGGAAGCATGGAAATCCACGAGATTCAATTGCAGGATCTTGATGTCGAGGCATTCATCGAGGAACAAACAAAGGCAATTGGTGCAGCGGTGGGCGACGGCCTGGCCGTTAATGCCCTGTCCGGCGGCGTGGACTCTTCCGTGGTCACGCTGTTGGGCCACCGTGCATTGGGAGATCAGCTAAGGACGTACTTCATTGAGAACGGCCTGATGCGAGAAGGTGAGCCGCAGCACATCGTAGATATCTTCCGCGGGCTTGGCGTGAAGGTTGAGATCGTCGATGCCCGTAAGCAGTTCTTCGGGGCCTTGAAGGGCGTAACGGACCCCGAGGAAAAACGCGACAAGGGTATCACGCAGGTTTTTTATAAAGACGTCTTCGGCAAACTGGTCGCCGATTGCGGCGCTAAGGTTCTATTGCAGGGCACCAACTACACCGACGTCGAGGAGACGGTCGCCGGTGTGAAGCGCCAGCACAACATACTTGCACAACTCGGCATTGACACCCAGCAGGCCTATGGGTATCAGGTTCTCGAACCGATTATCCAACTCCGCAAGCCGGCTGTTCGGGCTGTCGGCAAGGCGCTGGGGCTGCCGGAGGAGATTTTCGCCCGTCCGCCGTTCCCCGGCCCGGCCCTGGCGGCGCGGGTAATCGGCGAGGTTACGCCGGAGCGGATCGACCTGGTTCGTGCCGCCACTACGATCGTCGAAGACGAGCTTGGCGATTGCGGCGCGTTCCAATACCTGGCCATCCTCCACGAGGACAAGGTTACCGGCCTGCGCGACGGCAAGCGCGACTTCGGCCGGCAGATTGAGGTCCGCTGCTGGGACAGCACCGACGCCGTTACCGGTACGCCGACGAACCTTCCGTTCGAGACGCTCCGCAAGATTGCCGACCGGATCACGGCCGAAGTGCCCGGCGTCGTCAGCGTTACATACAACATCACCGCCAAGCCCCCTTCGTGCATCGAGGCGGTGTAGAGGCTAAAAAAAACAACGGCATTGTGGTGCGTCGGCGCGTCCATAGACCTTATCCGGGCGGCAACGCTGCTGCGTGGGTGTTTTAACGGACAATCTATTAGAGGTGGCTTTCCATGCCCAAAATTTCAGACATTGACAAGGTGATGATTATCGGTTCGGGGCCGATCGTAATCGGTCAGGCCTGCGAGTTCGACTATTCCGGCACGCAGGCATGCAAGGCACTCCGCGAGTTGGGCTACAAAATAGTGCTGGTCAACTCCAACCCCGCGACCATCATGACCGACCCCGGCATGGCTGACGCAACGTACATCGAGCCGCTGACGCTCGAGGCCATGACGCGGATCATCGACAAGGAGCGCCCCGACGCCCTGCTTCCGAACCTTGGCGGGCAGTCCGCGCTGAACCTGTCGAGCGAACTTCACAAGGCGGGCGTGCTGGAGAAGTACGGCGTGAAAGTCATCGGCGTACAGGTGGACGCCATCGAACGGGGCGAGGACCGCATCGTGTTCAAGGAAACGATGAACAGTCTCGGTATCGACATGCCCCAGAGCACGGCTGTGTTCAATGTCGAGGACGCAGAGAAGGTGGCTGCGGAACTGGGGTATCCCGTGGTAATTCGTCCGGCTTATACCATGGGCGGGACCGGCGGCGGTCTGGTTTATAACGTTGAGGAACTCCGCATCGTCGCCAGCCGGGGAATCGCCGCAAGCCTTATCGGGCAGATTCTCGTAGAGGAATCGGTCCTGGGTTGGGAAGAACTGGAACTGGAGGTCGTCCGCGACGCCAAAAACCAGATGATAACCGTCTGTTTCATAGAAAACGTCGATGCGATGGGTGTTCACACGGGCGACTCATACTGCACAGCCCCCATGCTCACTATCGACGAGAAACTCCAGCAACGGCTTCAGGAATACTCCTACAAAATCGTCGAGGCGATCCAGGTTATCGGTGGAACGAACATCCAGTTCGCTCACGACCCGAAGACCGGCCGGGTGGTCGTAATCGAGATCAACCCTCGCACCAGCCGAAGTTCGGCCCTGGCATCCAAGGCGACGGGGTTTCCCATTGCGCTGGTCTCGTCCAAACTGGCCGGCGGGATGACAATGGATGAAATACCCTACTGGCGCGACGGCACGCTTGAGAAGTACACTCCTTCCGGCGACTACGTGGTGGTCAAATTCGCCCGGTGGGCCTTCGAAAAGTTCCGCGACGCCGAGGATAAACTCGGCACCCAGATGCGGGCAGTCGGCGAGGTTATGAGCATCGGAAAGACGTACAAAGAGGCGTTCCAGAAATCCATCCGGTCGCTGGAAAACGGCAGGATGGGTCTGGGCTTCGCGAAGGACTTCCACGAGCGTCCGCTGGCCAAGCTGTTGGAAATGCTGGGCGAGCCTACCAGCGAGCGGCAGTTCATCATGTACGAGGCCCTTCGAAAAGGTGCATCGGTGCAGCAGCTTCACGAACTTACTTACATCAAGCCGTGGTTTATCAAGCAGATGGCCGAGCTGGTCGAACTGGAGCAGGAGATCCTTCAATACAAGGGCAAGGCCCTGCCGGACGAATTGCTGGCCCGTGCCAAGAAGGACGGCTTCGCGGATAAATACCTTGCCAGGATACTGGGGCTTGACGAGTCGGATATCCGCCGACAGCGAACCGCTATGGGCGTCGTCGAGGGCTGGCACCCGGTGCCCGTCAGCGGCGTGGAAAACGCCGCATATTATTATTCAACCTACAACGCCCCCGACGCCGTCGGAACCAGCGACAAGCGAAAGATTATGGTCCTCGGCGGCGGGCCGAACCGTATCGGGCAGGGAATCGAGTTCGATTACTGCTGTGTCCACGCCGCGTTCGCGCTGCGAGATGAGGGGTTCGAGACCATTATGGTCAATTGCAACCCCGAGACGGTTTCCACCGATTACGACACCTCCGACAAATTGTACTTCGAGCCGCTCACCGTCGAGGACGTGCTGAGTATCTACGAAAAGGAAAAACCAGAGGGTGTCATCGTTCAGTTCGGAGGCCAGACGCCTCTCAATATCGCCCAGGAACTCGCCGCCAACGGCGTCAGGATACTGGGCACCAGTCCCGACACCATCGATCTGGCTGAGGACCGTGACCGGTTCCGAAAGATGATGGACAAACTCGGCATCCCCATGCCCAAATCCGGGATGGCCAGCACGGTCCAGGAAGCACTGAAAATTGCCGAACGGATCGGCTACCCGCTTATGGTTCGGCCGTCGTTCGTCCTCGGTGGGCGAGGTATGGAAGTCGTCCATGATGAAGAGATGCTCCGGCGGTATGTTTCCGCCGCCGTTGATGTTACTCCGGAGCGGCCGATCCTTATCGACAAGTTCCTTGAAAACGCCACCGAGGCTGAGGCCGATGCCCTTTCCGACGGTACCGACACGTTTATACCAGCGGTCATGGAACACATAGAACTTGCAGGTATCCACTCGGGCGATTCGGCCTGCGTGATCCCGCCGATTAGCATCCCGGCCAAACACCTGGAAACCATCAATGAGTACACCAGGAAGATTGCCTGCGAACTTAACGTCGTCGGGGTCATGAACATGCAATATGCCATCGCCGACGATGTGGTCTACGTTCTGGAGGCCAACCCGAGGGCATCTCGGACAGTGCCGCTTGTCTCCAAGGTCTGCGGCATGGCTATGGCCCGCATCGCAACCCAGTTGATGCTCGGCAAGACGCTGGCCGATCTCAACCTGGAACACAAAAGCATATCACACTACGGCGTTAAAGAGGCCGTCTTTCCATTTCCCATGTTCCCCGAAGTGGACCCCGTTCTTGGGCCTGAGATGCGGTCCACCGGTGAAGTGCTGGGAATGGCGGACTCGTTCGGGCTGGCTTTCTACAAGGCACAGGAAGCCGTCAAGCAAACCCTGCCCACCGAGGGAACGGTCCTGATGTCGGTTTCTCCACACGATCGGCCGGCCGTCCTCACCGCAGCCGGAAAGTTCGCCGAATTAGGGTTCAAAATCCTGGCTACCGAGGGCACCTGTGCGTTCCTAGCCGAAAACGGCATCAAGGCTGAACCTATCAAGAAACTCCATGAGGGCCGGCCTAATATCACCGATGCCATAACCAACGGCCAGATTCAACTCGTGGTCAACACGCCCATCGGCAAACTCAGCCAGTATGATGACTCCTACATCCGCAAGTCGGCCATCAAGTACAAGGTCCCGTACATCACGACACTCAGTGCCGCCAAGGCCGCTGCGGAGGGCATAGCCGCCTATCGCCGCGGCTACAGCACGGTCATGGCTCTCCAGGAGTATCACCCGGACGCGGGTGGATAGAAACTGCGGCTGAAACGCCGCAGGTCAACGTGGGGACGCTTTGAAGTCCCGGATAAGCTGTCGGCACAGCCGCCCGATTGGCGTAAGCTCGCCCTTGGCGGAATGTATCTCTAAAACGCCTATGAATACGCCGTCCATTGCGAACTTCCGGCATTGGTCAAAGGTCCATTTAAGCCGGTCAGGTTCCGGGCGTATGTCTATCTCGCCGATTACCCTGGCACCCGACCGCTGAAGGTACTGCACGTCCTCGATGCCCTGCCAGTCCAAAGCGGCAATCTGCGCGTAATCCAGGCACCCCAGCCGGCGCATGTTCTCAGTGTAAAACAGCGGATACCGGGCCGAATAAAAGCGATGAGGGTACGAGCCGACGCTGTGGACCATCCAAAGCCAATACTTAGGCGTAAAGACCTTCCTGACCGAATCGGCCAGGAAGACGCAGTATCGCAACATACTCAGGCGATAGAAATCGGCAAAGACCCAGTGTGCCCGATCAGGATAGTAGCTGTCGGGCGGCAGGATATCATCGAAGTTATGATACTCGGACGCCCAGTCGGCGTTCAGCCGGGATATGTCGTCCCGGTAGCGCTTCCGAAGGTAGTTGCGGTAGGCCCGGACCGCATACTCGTCGAACGCCCAGACTTTCGACCACTCGAAGCTGACAATGCTTTCTTCTCCCGGGCACAATTCGACCAATTGCACGTACCGCAGGCTGTCGTTGGCCTTGAGATAGTTCAGGCATTCGATGATATGCTCCCGCCAGAGCTTCCGGGCGGTGGGATTCCAGGGAGAGGTGAAGGCCGCCGGTGCAGCGTGCCGCTGGCCGACTTGGTTCTTCACCAGCAAATCCGGGTGTTTATCCATCCACTCTCTCGTTGGTGCGCTATAGAAAGAGATACCCGGCATGATGCCCGCCTCGCGTGTCCACTTTACGGCCTTTGCGGCATAGCCGGTCCGTTGAGCAACGTCCCCGCCGTCGGGAAAGCCGACCGAGGACATGTGAATCGTCGTACCCATTTGGGCGCCGAATGGAATGTATTGCCTGGGCGGCGCGCCCCACGTGTCGAATGCCGGCGTGGGGATAACCTTATATTTCGCCGGTCGGGTCACCAATTTCGGGCAGACCAACTCCATACCGCTTAGCAGCAAACGGCACTGGCCGAAATGATACATCCTCTTGTTGGCGGAAAGCTCAAAGCGGAAAGCGGTTACCGTCTTGTGATAACGGTAAATCGGATTGCTGGCGGGTATCTCCAGATGCCGCCAATTCCTGAAGTCCAGCCTGATCTCCGCCAGGCTGATCCATTTTCGGCTCAGGGCATGATAGCACAGCAGTTGCAGATTGTTGCCGGAGCCGTCGCCTCTTATCCAGAACCTCAGCCGCTCGGCAACAGGACGGTCGGCGGGCAGGATATAATCCAGATGCGATCGGCTGCCCAGCTCCTTCAACCAGTATTTTATTTCCAGCACATCGCGCCCTGACCGCTTCTCGGCGAACCTGCTCACCGTCACGTCCGCGGGCCCCTGCCAGAGCTTATCCATATTTTGAACCACCGGAAGGGCGAAGGCCTCCTCGCCGACCACATCGGGCACAGCCGGCAACAATTCCGGCGTCCCCGCCGGGGCCAAAGAAAACGTATACAACAACGCAATCAGCAAGATTGACGCAGAGATCGGCTGCCGCATGTGCAACCCCTGTCTTTAGTGTGGATGTTTTTCTCGTTCAGCGTGAGGCCTGGACCATTTTGCAATAATCGGCAAACTCCCTGTTGTGCGGCAAGCTAATTCCTCGATAGTGTCCAGTCGCTCCGACTGATCAACCTTATTCGGCTTATTGCTACGTTGTCAATATACCCATTGATGAAGTTGCCTTTCAACTCAAAGGCCCACCCACCACGGCGCGGACGTCAGATCGCCGTAGGTTACAACGTCGAAGGTTGCGTGGGCCAGAACGGGAAACAGCACACTGCCGAAGGCCTCTCTCATCAGCCCAAAAACGATACCGAAAACAACCGTCCCCGCCCCCAGCCACAGCAGATTTGCTCGGACGGCCACGTCCGGCAGGGCAAACAGGCTGCACTTGTAGGCTGCGTGGGCAACCACTCCGCCAACGCACGCCGCCCACAGGCCGTACTTTCGCAAAGACCCCTGTACGAAACCTCGATACGCAACTTCCTCACAAACGCCGATGCCCACCGCCGGGAGGCAAAACCACGCCAATCGCCCGGGCAGCGGCGATTGGTGTTGTGTGCAGCGATAGAAAATCGCCAATCCGACCCCCAGACCGACTGCCGGCAGAATATAGACCAGGCGATACCTCGCAAAGCTTCTCGCACCCAACAGCTCCCGCGGCCGGGACGATTTGGCAATCCCCCGCGCCAGGGCCAGGCCTGCTATCAGGAGTCCGACCAGCCGCGGCAGCACCAGGGCCTCCCGATGGGCACACAGCGCGAAGACCACCATGCCCACCGTAAACACCAGCGCCTCCACGGGCCGATCGGACCGCCGGCTCATCACGCGGCCTTTCCCGTCGCAGACCGCCGACGCCGCCAGATGCCCAACCCCACCGCCACGGGAACGACGACCAGAATCCACGCCGAACCCATGCAGAAACCCACGACCTTGCATTCCGGCAGGGCCTTGCGAATCTCGTCGTATTCCTTCTGACGTTCCTTCAGGCTGTCGCCGTCGACCACAAGCATCTTGAGGTTCTTCAGTTTCTTCAAAGGACTGAGGTCCTTGACGGTTGACGGTATTTTAGTAATGGCGAGTTCCGTGAGGTTCGTCAATTTCGCAATCGGGGCGATGCTCTTGATTTTACTCTCGTCGCCTAACGTCAGGGTCAGACTTCGCAGGTCCCGCATATCGGCCAAGACATCGAGGTCGGTGAGTTCCTCGGCCACTCCGATCTGG
>JAXHSV010000082.1:0-12261 GCA_034190305.1 Planctomycetota bacterium
AAATGACATCAAACAGTGAACGAGTTGACTGTTGATTGCTGAATGGTGATTGCTGAATGCTGAATTCTACAAATCGAAGTACATGCAGAATTCGAACGGGTGAGGCCTTTGGCGCAGTGCGTCCACCTCGTTCTCTCGTTTGTACTTCATCCAGTAATAGATTACATCGTCGGTAAATACATCTCCTTCCAGGAGGTAAGCGTGGTCGGCCTCGAGGGCGTCGAGGGCTGAGTTCAGGTCGGACGGCGTTGAGGGGATTTTAGCGTACTCGGCGGCAGTAAGGTGGTAAATGTCCTTGTCGATCGGGTCGCCCGGGTCGATCTGGTTTTTGATCCCATCAACGGCTGCCATGGTAATAGCGGCAAACGCCAGGTACGGGTTGCAGCTGCAATCCGGGCATCGGAATTCCAGCCGCTTCGTCTTTGGATTATCGCTGTACATGGGTATTCTTATTGCGGCTGATCGGTTCTGACAGGAATACACCAGGTTGACCGGCGCTTCGTATCCCGGTACGAGTCGCTTGTAACTGTTTGTCGTTGGGTTGGTGAACGCCAGCAACGACGGTGCGTGTTTGAGGATGCCGCCGATGGCGTACATGCCCATCTTCGAAAACCCGGCGTACCCGTCTCCGGCAAACAGCGGGGTATCGCCCTTCCAGAGGGAAAAGTGCGTATGCATGCCGGAGCCGTTGTCCTGAAACAGCGGCTTGGGCATGAATGTAACGGTTTTACCGTAGCGGGCGGCGACGTTCTTGGTTATGTACTTGTAGAGCATCACCTTGTCGGACATGGACACCAGCGTATCGAAAAGCATGTCGATTTCCGCCTGCCCGCCGGTTGCTACCTCGTGGTGGTGGGCCTCGACTGCGATACCGCACTGCCGGAGGACCGCCATCATCTCCGAACGAATGTTTTGTCCCTGGTCAGTCGGGGGAAGCGGGAAGTATCCTTCTTTCAGGCGGACCTTGTGTCCGAGGTTGGTCGGGTCGTCGCTTCCGCGGTTCCAGATTCCTTCGCTACTGTCAACGTGGTAGTGAGCGCTGTTGACGGTCTGGTCGTATCGGGCGTGTTTGAAAATGAAGAACTCCGGTTCGGGTCCGAAGCAGGCCTTGTCGGCGATACCGCTTTTTTTCAGGTATGCCTCGCATTTACGTCCGATGGAACGCGGGTCTCGGCTGTATTCCTTGAAATTGAGCGGGCTTTTGACGTCGCAGATAAGCATCATCGTCGGTCGGGTCATGAACGGATCAATCACCGCCGTATCGGCAACCGGAACGATTAACATATCCGACTCGTTAATCGCCTGCCATCCGCGAATGCTCGAACCATCGAAGCCGAAACCGTGCGTAAAAGACTCTTCGGTTACCTCATTGACCGGAACCGTCAAATGCTGCCACAGACCAGGAAAATCCATGAACCGCAGGTCCACAAACTCGACCTTTCCGGTTTGCCCGGTTCCGGGAAAGGGAACTTCCTTGTTATGGAGAAATTCAACAACTTCAGCGGGCGTTTTAAACATAACTTTTCCTTCCATAAAAAAACCGGAGTTCTAACCTGCACACGACGGGGCAGTATTTTATCGGCCTATGTCCGTCCAGTCAAGGTATTTGATTTCAGGTTTCGGTACTCGACAAATCGCCCCGGGTTGTGCATAGTACTGGTTCTGCTTCAAGATATTTCGACCAGGAGATTAACAGATGCGTAAAGAATCGCTGGAGTTTCTCAAGGAATTGCTGACCACTCCAAGCCCGATGGGTTTTGAATCGCGCGGGCAGAAGGTATGGTGCGACTACGCGAAAAATTACGCCGACGAGGTGCGCACCGACGCCTACGGCAACGCGGTGGCAGTGCTTAACTCCGACGGGAACCCGAAGATACTGCTTGACGGACACGCCGATGAGATTGGTCTGATGGTCAAGTATATCGACGATAAGGGCTTCATCTATTTCCAGCGGATCGGAATGGTTGACCCGGCGGAGATTCGCGGAAAACGTGTCAACATTCACTCTGCAAAGGGCTCAATACGCGGCGTCATCGGGGCTGCGGCAATCCACCTGCGAGAACGCGACGCCGAGCCGAAAGTCCCCAAGATGCACGAGAGTTTTATTGACATCGGTGCAAAGGACCGCAAGGCCGCAGAAAAAAAAGTCTCCATCGGCGATCCGATTACGTTCGTCGATGATTTTGAGATTTTCAGCGGTACGATAGCAGCCGGGCGAGGTTTCGACGACCGTGCGGGCACCTGGGCGGTCATCGAGGCGCTGCGGATGTTGGCGGCGAAGCGAAAACATTTGAAATGCGCCATATATGCCACATCGTCGATACACGAAGAAGGCGGCACGCTCGCCGGGGCCACCATGCAGACATATAACATCAGGCCGGATGCTGCGCTCGTTGTGGACGTCGGCTTCGCCACCGACATGCCCGACGTCAAGAACGCCCGCCACGGTGAAGTCAGAATGGGCAACGGACCAACAGTAACCATAGGACGCGAAAACCATCCCGTTCTCGTCCAAAGGCTTCGAACCGTTGCCAAAAACAAGAAGATTAAACTTCAGACCGAAACCTTCGCCGGAAAGACTAATTCGCAGGCAATCTTCAAAGAAATCGGCGGCGTGCCCTCGGTCATAGTGGGCATACCGTCGCGATACGTACATACCACCGTCGAAATGCTCGACCTGAAAGACCTTCAGCATACGGTTGACCTGCTGATGGCTTTCTGCCTCGACATCAAGAAGGGGGAACGATTCAAAGTAAAAGTATAGGAACCTGGAGAAGAGACATGCGTAAGGAATCGTTGGAGTTTTTGAAGGAATTGTTGAACACTCCCAGCCCGATGGGATTTGAGTCGCGTGGGCAGAAAGTGTGGTGCGATTATGCAAGGCAATTCGCCGACGAGGTCCGCACCGACGCCTACGGCAACTCCGTGGCGATACTAAACCCCACCGGCGACCCGAAGGTCATGCTCGACGGGCACGCCGACGAGATAGGCCTGATGGTCAAGCACATAGACGATAACGGTTTCATCTATTTCCAGCGGATCGGAATGGTCGATCCGTCGCTGGTCCGCACCAAGCGGGTCAATATTCACACTGAAAAAGGCGTCGTCCGCGGGGTGGTCGGTGCTGTGCCGTTTCACTACAAGAGTGACGCCAAAGACCAAAAGCCGCCCAAGATGCACGAAAGTTACATCGACATCGGTGCGAAGGACCGCAAGGCCGCTGAAAAAAGGGTTTCCGTGGGCGACCCGATAACGTTTGTCGATGGATTCGAGGTAATCCACGGCAGCAGGATAGCGGCCCGCGGGCTTGACGATCGCGGCGGGACGTGGGCCGTCATAGAGGCATTGCGAATAGCCGCAACGAAACGAAAGTCTTTGAAGTGCGCTATTTACGCCACAGCCTCCAACCATGAGGAAGGAGGAACGCTCGCCGGCGCCACTATGCACACCTATAACATCAAGCCCGACCTGGCCCTGGCGGTGGACCTGTTCTTCGCAACCGATACGCCTGATATCGACAAGAAACAGTACGGCGAAGTCAAACTCGGCGGCGGGCCTACCGTCAGCCGGGGACAGGAAAACCATCCAGCCCTCGTTCAGCGACTCCGCGAAGTCGCAAAAGCCAAAAAAATCAAACTCCAGACTACGACCTTCGGCGGAAAAACCAACGCGCTGGCGGTATTCGACAAACAAGGCGGAATACCCACCGTAAGAGTCGGAATACCCACACGATACATACACACAACCGTTGAGACGCTCGACCTGAAAGACCTCCGGCAGACGGCGGATTGGCTGGCGGCGTTCTGCCTCAACCTGAAAAAAGGTGAAAGATTTAAAGTGTGATAACAGCCGGTAAAGATCATCAACAGGCTACGGATTACTGACTACTAAAACGTCGGGAGTAAAAGTATGCGTGAAGAATCATTGGAGTTTCTGAAGGAACTACTGACCACGCCGTCGGCGGCGGGTTTCGAATCGCCCGGGCAGAAAATCTGGTGCCACTACGCCCGACAATGCGCCGACGAAGTCCGCACCGACGCATACGGAAACGCAGTGGCTGTAATTAATCCCGGCGGGGACCCGAAGATTATGCTCGACGGACACGCCGACGAGATAGGCCTGATGGTCAAGCACATCGACGATAAGGGCGTTATCTATTTTCAGAGAAACGGCGGGGTTGACCCAGCCCTGGTCCGTGGAAAGCGAGTCAACATCCATACCCCAAAGGGCATCGTTCGCGGCGCAATCGGTGCCGCTACTATGCACCTGCTGGAAGACCCGAAGGAAAAGCCCGACAAGCCCCCCAAGATGCACGAAAGTTACATCGACATCGGCGCCAAAGACCGCAAAGACGCCGAGAAAAAGGTGGCAGTCGGCGATCCGATTACATTCGTCGATGATTTTGAAATAATCAACGGCAGCGTGGCTGTTGCTCGCGCCTTTGATAATCGCGTGGGAACCTGGTCGGTCATAGAGGCCCTGCGGCTGGCGTCTGAGAAGAAAAAGCAGTTGAAATGTGCGATTTACGCATGCAGCGCGGTCCAGGAGGAACTGGGCGGGTTCGGAGCGGTAATGAACGTCGCAAACGTCGAACCCGACGCCGCCATCGTCGTTGATGTAACCCACGCCACCGACACGCCCGGCATTGACGTCAAGCAACACGGCGAGATTAAACTGGGCGCCGGTCCGACCGTCAGCCGGGGACGCGAAAATCATCCTGTCGTTATCCAGCGGCTGCGGGATGCGGCGAAGAAAAAGAAAATCAACCTCCAGACCGAAACCTTCAGCCTGACCGGCGGGACGAACGCCCTGTCAATCTACGCCAGGTGCGGCGGAGTTCCGTCAGCCGTCGTGGGCATCCCCAACCGGTATATGCACACCACCGTTGAAATGATTGACCTGAAAGACCTTCAGCGCACAGCCGAACTTCTTGCGGAATTCTGCCTCGATCTGAAAAAAGGCGAACGGTTCAAGGTCAAGGTATAGGCACCCGACTTGACGAGAAAGCCGTTGGGTTTTGCAGTAAATACAGCGGCTTTCTCTTTGCTATCTCGACTCTTATAGATGCGGTAATTGATTAATTCGCTCATCGGTATATTGCCGTTGATACTACTTCTGTGGTTTGCCCGAAAGTGTACCGACGGATTTCCACAAGTTTAAAAAAAGAATTTACATCATTGACGCTGCCCTTCCGACCTGATAGTTTCTTGGCTAACCGCTCGATAGTGGGGACAGCGGATTCGATCCTTGGGGACGGGAACCTTTCTAATTGTCGTATTTCGTGGGAGTCGTCGTGTCGCGGAAGAAGCGGGAATTACGAACGCTGAAGCACGTCCAAGAGCCGGTCAAGACCGGCGGGCGAAAAACGCTGCTGAACCACCTTCTGACTTTCACCTTCGGGGCAGTGATTGCCACGACGGTAACGATACTGGTTACCCCCAAGGAATCCGGCTCCAGCCGGCACCATGTCGCTGGCTCCGGTATCCGATATTCCAAGCCGCCACCGGGCAGGATCATCGACCCCAGCCTGATCGACCCTGGGACCAACATCGTCCGCAAGTGGCGGAAGGTCGCCTCCCTTAATGAACTGCTGAAGCTCTCACATGAGGAACTTGAGAAAGTCGATATCGCCGAGATGAACCTGCTCTGCGCCACTGACCTGCCCGGCGCAGAGAATATCAGCATATCCAAGATACTGATGAGCCTCGACGCCTTCGCCGCAAGTGTTCGCTACCAGACCAACCGGCACCTCTACCGCGTCAACGATCCGAAATACGCCGAGCACTACAAGCATTCCGAGAACGTCTTGCGGGCCGAGTTCCTTGTTCAGGTACTCCAGGAGGATTGCGGCGTCCACTACAACCTTCAGCGAGTCCGTGACTTGGACTTCACCAACTCCAAGGATCTCTTCATCCACGGTCTGATCGGCAGCAACGGCGGCACCTGTTCCAGCATGCCGGTGCTGTACGTGGCAGTCGCCCGTCGCCTGGGCTATCCGATGAGCCTGGCCCTCGCGCCCGGGCACGTGCTGGCTAGGTGGGACGCGCCGAAGGGCAGTGGCGATCCGATGAAGCACTTCAACGTTGAGGGATCGGGCTATGGCTTCTCGCCATACGACGACGAACACTATCGCAAGTGGCCGCGAAAGATGACCAAGGAAGAGGCAGCAAGCGGATTCTACCTCCGGCCGCTGACCGGCGCAGAGATGCTCGCCGTGTTCCTGACCACGCGCGGGCACTGCCTGCTGGATACTGGCCAGTTCGAGCAGGCCAAGCAGGCATACGCATCCGCGCAACGGTTCTCTGCAAAAGACCCGTACCTGGCTCGCTTCATCCACCAGGCCGATTCCCGCATCAAGGCGAGACAGTACGCCAAGGCGATGAAGGGTGCGACCACGCGGCCCGTGGTCATCCGCAGGACTCGATATCGGCTCCGAGACCCGATGGAGGAACTGCGCCGCATCGAAGCCATCAACGACTACAACCGGCGGCTGATGGAACGGCATATGCGCCCGCCGACACCTGCGTCACCATACGGGCTACACGCGCCACAGCCAGGCGTGCCTAATCCATACCAGCCGTACCGGCCGCCAATGCCCGGACAGCCACCAAGGCCATAAAAAAGTAAAAAAACATTTGACATAAGAACTTGGAGAAACCGAAAATGCCGCTCGAAAGGGGTAAGATAATGAAAATGACACGTCTGATCGCCGTTCTGGTTGTTCTTGCTACCATCACCATCGTAACCGCCGACGCATCGGCCATGTACCATCCCACCATTGGCCGGTTTATGCAGCGCGACCCCGGCGCCGGAAGCGCAATGCGCATCGGCGCCGGCGGCGCCGCGCCGGTCGGCGGATTCATCCCACGCGATTCCTTGTCTGCAGTGCCAACACGCATCGGCGATGCCGGACCTGCGCCGGGCGGATTGTCTATCCATCGCGATGCGATGTCTGGTCGGCCCATGCGCGTTGGGATTGCCGAGGCTATAGTAAGCAAGCGGTTCGCCCAGGGCAATCCCGTATCGCGCCGCCAACGGCTCCTTGGCGCTGTCAGACCGACAATGACCGGACGAACTACTCAACGCAACCTGTGGCCCAGCCAGTATGCAGATGGGATGAACTTGTACGCCTACGTCAGGGGCAATCCATTGCGGTGGCGTGATCCTTCCGGACTTCAAATCATGATCTGTACAAGACCAGCGGCATGGTGGACTCTCGGCGCAAAGCACGCTTATCTCTGGGATACAACGAACAACCAATCGTGCGGTCAGAGCAGCAGTTCAGGCAAGGGCTACCCTGATGATGATAGCAAGTATCCTGATGGTGGTGAGCCTGGCCCCACGGGGAAGGGGCACACGTGCCACCCTGTTCCAAAAAGCGACGGTAAAGAGAAATGTGTGATGGGTTGGTGCCAGAAGCATATGAACGATGGGATATGGTTTCCACTCATTAATGACTGTCACACCAAGGTTAAGAAGGCCTTAAAGGAGTGTTGCCTCAGCGATGAGGGTGTTCCCCATCCGCGGTTCTAAAGATCGCCCTTACCGTGACCAGTTTTGCGTGTGCCCAATGGAAACCACTATGATATTTCAGCAGCCAGTCAACATCCTACTGGTTCTTTTGTTGATTGGAGGGTGCAGTTGCTCGCCCGAGTTGGCGAAACAGGGTGAAAACAGGGCTCAATTGGTCAGTTCGATTTTGTCTGGATTCGAGAGGCCACCGTCAAGACTTTTCATTTCCCGTGGAAGACAGGGGCGGATACTTGAGTATCTTGGGTACGACAAGAACAACTACTTGCGCGATTGCGACCATTCGTCTGACGGCACCTCGCTTCGCTTGTGGAATTACGCCCGGACGAGCGCAGTCGTAATCACTAAGGAGCAACAAGCGAGGATCATCAGCACACCTCCCGGAGCCTTTCTAAACGACCGCAATGACGTGGTGGCATGGTATGGAGAAAGTGCCGAAGACCACAAGATTACTTTCAGAAGTGGGAAGGTGGTCTTCGCGCCAAATTTCCACTTGGATCACAGCGGACGTTTTTTCTGCTACGGAGGCGGCTATTATGATTATGCAGCAAAGGCAAGACGAGAAATTCCAATACGCATAGCCACCGTTGATGATCCAGAGAAACCTTTGGCAACGAGTCAAATCCCGGGTGGGCTTCTTGAGGGGATATGTGTTACGAAACACACGGTCTACATCATGGCTCGTACCTGGCCGGAAGGGAAGGTACGCAATGACCTCGTATGCAAAGAATATGCGCGAGACGGCTGCGATCTTGTATTTAGGCGGCAGTTTGTGCTGCGGTCCCCAGCCAGGGCAGCCACCGTTAACTTCCTGCCAGAGGATTTTGACTCCGCGTCATGCTCGTTTTTGCTGAGCGTCAGCCGGGACCTGCCCTTAGCCCTGATCTTGGGTCCGAAGACTTGGTATGTCTATGAAGTCAAGACTGGTCGGTTCCGAAAGGTGGGCGTTTTTGAAGGGTATGCCGGATTCCTCGACCGCCATATATTCGACCGGGCACTTGAAGAAAGCCACGAGCAACCAGAGAACCACAAATAGATTATTTTCGGCTGCATAAGCCCGTTAGCATTATGAATGCATCCAGCCTCAAACAAACCAAACGCCTTTCTCATAAATAGCGCATGGACCCCCAAGCGAGACACTAATGGGCGTGTGCTATATCGTTATGCCACGCCGCAAACCCCCTCCGACCCCCAGGTAAACGCCAAGACGAGCCCGTCCTCCGGTCGTGGTTCACTGCCAACGCCTCTCGCCCCTGCATCAAGAAATATAAAAACAAGCCCTGCGACCGGATTGAGAGTGGTCGCGGGGCTTGTTTCAGGAAACTCTATTTGTACGAAATGTTCCCAACTTATTTTGCCGGACAAGATAAGACGGGCTTCTTTTCGAGATATTTTTATAATTGCGTTGTGGATTTAGACGGCAAAATCGCGTTGGTAACGGGCGCCGCCCAACGAATCGGGCGGGAGATCGCCCTGGCGCTGGGGCGGGCAGGGGCCGACGTGGTTGTTCATTACAATCGTTCGCAGATCGAGGCCGAGACAACAGCCGGGCAGATTCGCACGCTGGGCGTCCGGGCTGATACTATTCAGGCCGACCTCTCTGAACCCGAGCAAATTGAGGCAATGTTCGCAGCCGTAGGCGAGAAATTCGCCCGCCTCGACGTACTGGTCAACAATGCCGCAGTATTCGAGCGAACGCCCATCGAGGCGCTTTTGGCCAATCAGTGGGATTCGCAGATGAACATCAACGCCCGCGCACCGGCATTATGTATCCGCCACGCCATCGGCCTGATGCCCGATGGCGGGGCTATCATAAACATCACCGACGTCGCCGCCAAAGCCGCCTGGGCGGGCTATCCCGCCTACTGCGCATCCAAAGCCGCCCTGCTTGCCCTGACCAAAAGCGCCGCAAACGCGCTGGCCGACAGGAACATCCGCGTTAACGCCGTCGCCCCCGGCGCGGTTCTCTGGCAGCCTAGCGCCGCCGAAGCCGAAAAGCAGACCATCCTGAACAAAATCCCCCTCAAGCGTCTAGGCCGACCGGAAGACATCGCCGCCGCCGTTGTCTTCCTCGCCCGCCACGATTACATCACAGGCCAAACACTCCGCATCGACGGCGGACGATACATGGGTTAGATAAACGCGAGACTCAAAGCCGCGACAAAGCCGGATGGTCTATCGCATCTTGGACAAACCTCCAGCCGCGCTCGGCGTCCTTGCATCTCATATCCGGAACGAAGCCGAAATTCAGGTATGTCCTGATGGCGGGAATACGGTCCGAACGTGTTCCCAGCATTGCGCGGCGATGACCGAATCGAGCCAGACAATTCATCGCTACGGTCATCAGAGATCTGCTGAGGCGTTTTCGGCGGTGTTGAGGAATTATACCGAGCCAGTGTATCCGCCCCCACCGCAGGCCTCGATAGTTTTGATGGTACCAGGCGGTTATGGTTCCAGCGTCATGTCCGTCAGGCGCCACCAGAAAGAAGCACCGACGCTCCAATGCCGGCAGATTATAACCATAAGAATTATCGAACATCTCTTCGCCCCTCGACAGCGAGTCGGACTCCCACTGAAGTCGGACCCACGCATCCTTATCACCGGGGCGATAAAGGCGAACTGCATATCCTTCAGGCAAAGGATGTTGAGGAATATCCTTTATGTTCTCACGCACCATCACCACGCGGATATGTTCCATGACAGACCTCGATTCGTTCCAGCGTTGCAATATTAAATCAGGCCGAAATGAAAAACAACACCAGGCGGTGAAACTTGTTGCAATTACCGAGGCGGTGATATAGTAACGTCCGCTATGGATAAGCCATATTTGCAACGTCGGTATCTGTTGAGTTTCGACAGCCGGGACATCGGGCACATCTTCACGGACGTGCTGGTAATCGGCGCCGGTTCGGCCGGTCTGCGGGCGGCGCTTGCAGCGGCCGAGAAAACGCAGGTGTTGGTCCTGACAAAGGGCGGTCTGACGCAATCCAACACCTACCAGGCCCAGGGCGGAATCGCCGCCGTGATGGATAAGGGCGATTCGATCGAGGCGCACGTGTCTGACACTTTGACCTGTGCGGCCGGTCTGGGCGACGAGGAAGTAATCCGAAGGGTCGTATCCGAGGCCCCCGCGGCCATCGCTGAGATGATCGAATGGGGCCTGCCTGTGGATACCGAAGGCGATAAAGTCGCTCTCGGACGGGAAGGCGCCCATTCCGCAAATCGCATCGTGCACGCCCACGGCGACGCCACCGGAAAATTTTTACAGGATATGCTTACCGCCCGCGCAAAGGATCACGAAAACGTAAAGATTTTCGAGAACTGCTTCGTCGTGGACCTTCTGACCGACGACGATAACGGCGCAGTCGTCGGGGCGCTGACGTTCCATAACCGATACGGTTTGCAGATGATCTGGGCGAAGCAGACGATCCTCGCCGCCGGAGGAGCCGGGGTGCTCTGGCGCGAAACTTCCAATCCGTCCTGTTCAACCGCCGACGCCGTCGCTTTGGCTTTCCGCGCCGGAGCGGAACTTGCCGAAATGGAAATGATGCAGTTCCACCCGACCACGCTCTACATCGCCGGCGCGACCCGCTCGCTGATAAGCGAAGCCGTCCGCGGCGAGGGGGCGCACCTCATCGACCGTAACGGATACCGCTTCATGAATGATTACCACGGCGACGGTGAACTCGCCCCGCGCGACGTCGTCAGCAGGGCCATCGCCGCACATACGGCAAAGACCGGCGCTACGCACGTCTTTCTCGATGTCCGCCACATTGGCGCCGATATTTTCAAACAACGCTTCCCACAGATTTACCAACTGTGCCTGGACTTCGACATAGACATTTCCAAAGACCTTATCCCCGTCCGACCTGCCGCTCATTACATGATCGGCGGCGTCAAAGCCGACGGCGACGGGCGAACGTCCATTCCGGGGCTGTGGGCGTGCGGAGAGGCTGCCTGCACCGGTCTGCACGGGGCGAACCGCCTGGCGAGCAACTCCCTGCTGGAGACGCTGGTCGCCGGCAAGGCCGCCGGACTGGGCGCAGCCGAACAGGCAGAACGGGAAAACGCAAGACTCACTGCCCGGGGAATAACCTCGGCCAATCCGCATTCGGATCGAACCGAACTGGACCTTGCCGACATACGCAACTCGCTGAGGGCGATAATGTGGCGAAACGCAGGAATCGTCCGCACCGGACCGCGCCTGGCGGAGACGAAGGAGATTATTGGATTCTGGGGGCAATACGTCATGGACAAGGAGTTTTTCGACCCTGCCGGGTGGGAGGTCCAGAACATGCTGACGGCCTCACTGCTGGTCGTCGAGTGCGCATTCCGCCGGGCGGAAACACGCGGCGTCCACTACCGCGAAGACTTCGGCGAAACCGACCCCGCATGGGCGAAACGACAGATTCTGCGGCGAACGGAGCAGCAATTGGTAGTTACGTAGGACAAAAAAGCCTGAACCACAAAGAACACAAAGATCTCGAAGAAAGTAAAAATATGACAAAAAAGGAAATCGCATCGCTGGCGTGCAAGATACTGGCAGTCTATGCCCTGCTCCAGATACCGCAGTACTTGCATGGTGTCTGGATAATTTTATCTTATATTTTCAGTGAGATGTATCGGGAGTACACCGCAGATGTGACCAACTTTCTGTGGAACTTCTCGACAACACTCGTGCCGGTATTGCTTTACCTCATAGCCGGCATATTACTATGGCGCAGGTCGAAC
>JAXHSV010000083.1:0-12171 GCA_034190305.1 Planctomycetota bacterium
TCAAGACGAACAAGCTGTGACGATACCGTTAAAGGCACAATCAGGGCGGAAATGCCGAGGATGAACAGCACGTTGAACGTGTTGCTGCCGAGAACGTTGCCCACAGCGATATCCGTCTGCCCGCCCAGGCTGGCTTTCAGACTAACAGCGAACTCCGGCGAACTGGTGCCATAGGCAACGACCGTCAGGCCGATAATGAGCGAAGGAATCCCAACCGCACGGGCCAAAGCCGATGCGCCGCGCACCAGAAGTTCCGCCCCTGCAACAAGAGCACACAGACCCACAATGATCCGGAGAATCGGCATACCCAATCCCTGTATCGGTCAAACCGCCGGAATGCCATCCTGTTCATTCTCGCCAAACGGCACACGAAAAAAAAGCCATACCGAAGGTCAATGGTTCCAAACGACCGAAGAACATCAAGAACGTAACTTACTCAAACTGGTCGTTTTCGTCGCGTATTTATTGTAACATCTTGTTCTTCAGCCCGTTAGGGCGAAAATCCTGCCCGCCGAAAGGAAGGTTAAAACACAAGGCTTGGACGATGAATTCGTACAAGCCCTGGGTTACGGATGCGTATTCAATCAAAGATCCATCGGCTTCGACCGTGGGTCTCGATATATTCACAGCCTCAATCCGCGTACCGCCATATGGCCTTCGGACCTGATTTGCACGTCGCAACAAACTCGGCGGAGTAGTGGCCGGTAATCAGTATTTTACCGTACTGTTGCGACGTTTTCGGACCAACAGCCCGGCGCTTCCGGCGGCCAGCAGCAACAGTGTCGTCGGTTCGGGCACGTACATGACGAAGTAAGTCATGTGGTTGGTCCAGACGACAAGGTCGTCGCCGATATTCAGATAACCGGCATCGACGCCCAGCGATTCGAGCAGGCTGCCGTCGTCTGCTTCCAGCATCGTGTCGATAAGGTGAAACTCTTCCATGTACGGGTTGGACCACCCGACGAGTTTTCCCGCCTGTCCGTCGAACTGGAGTCGCACAGGGTTGTCGAACGTGATTGTCTCGTAACTGTCGCCCACGCCGTATGCGACTAAATCCACAACGTTTTCCGGGTTGGGTATGTAGAAATCCTCGGGGTATTCATAATCGTCGTCCTCGAACCACGGTCCGTAGAAGCCGTCTGTTAACTCCTCGCCGCCCATGAAGGCGGTCGTATTGGCCGGAATGGACAGCGTTACGATGTTGTCGTCGTAAGTTTTGGCGGCCAGGGTAACGGGGTCGTTCAGTGGCCCGGGATAATCGATAAATTCCTCATCATCGAGGTACGCGCCGAAGACGTGGTAACTACCGGTCGGTGTAACCAGGCTCACGCCGACGCTGTCGAAGAAGTATCCCTGGTACTCATTGTACGCCTGCGAGTAGGTATCGACGCGGAACCTGATGCGGAAGCCCGAAGTACAGAAATCGGGGCTGAGGGTCCGCGAAAGACCCGACCGCCAGGACCCATAGACCAACTGGTTCCCGCTGCCCGAAAACATCTGCTTCCACGTCAGGCCGTAGTTATTACTTACCTCGACGCTGGCGCTGCCGCTGTGGACGTTAAGGTAGTCCATCCAATCCACCTTCACTGCCCATCCGTATCCCTTTTCGGTAAGTTTGATGGGCGGCGACACAACGTAACTGTGCTCTTTGGCGTAGTAGCCGCCGCTCAGAAGGCCGGTATAGGAGTTGCGAACCCTCGGCCGTGCACCAGCTGTAAACGTCAGGCAGGGGACCCGATGGGCCGACTTCGGGCCAGCCGCACTTCCACGAGTTAGGGCTACTGCTCAGCAGGGTCCCCGTTGTCCATCCTCCCCCGGTGTTGTAGAAGTTTGCATAGTACATCTGCCCCGGCTCATCGGCGCGAACGACATGGGCGCTAACGGACAATAGCAACAGGGCGCACAACAATTTCAATGTATTGTCTCTCATCTTTTCGCTCCTTTATATATACGAGTGTTCTTTGTCACCCGGTTTTCAAAGAAATCGAGCCTTGCCGTGTACACATAATCCAACACTCGTTTGAGACGAAAAAGAAAACATAACTCCTTTTTTAATTGCGCAAAAAACATTATACTACCATTTCCCCGATTCACCAAGCCAAAAATTCACCACCGACAGATGCTGCTTCACATATAACACGACATGGTGAATAAGACCAAGAACAATGCCGTTATCATCAGAAGGCGAATTATCAACAATACCTTGTGTTGTTTTACCAGTGTGAGCAGTTCATCAGAATCATGTTCGGCGGCAACGGTACTGATGTGCTTCCAAAAAGCAAACTCCCGGATGTTAAGCCATCTCCAGGAAGGCGGCAAAGCATTTCCATATGCCCTGGTAATGTCATGTGCGCGATAAGCCAACCTGCTATCCACCAGCGTAGCAAGGACAGCGACCCCCATGGGAGTAAAGATGATTGCTAATTGGACAGCACTCATGAACTCATTTTCCGTTAATGGCTAACACACGTTTTGTGAGATTCAGCCTTTTATAACCTCTGTGCCCTCTGCGTCCTCTGTGGCAAAACATCTGTTTTATATGCTCAAAACTCCGCTTCCTGCTACGGGGTGGCAGAGGTGGACGTCGAATTTCAACCCGCGTGGGCGGTAGTAGCCTCTTCGAAGGGCTGAAAAGACCCGGTTGACGGCGTCCGTTTGACAAAGAATCATGGCGCATCCGCCGAGGCCCGCACCGGCCAATTGGGCGCCCAGGACACCCTTCGTCGAGCAGGCGATATCCACGAGCAGGTCAATCTCCTTTGTTGAGCAGGCGTATCGTCCCGGCTGGGCCCAGAGAGCGGCATCGGCGCAGCGTTCCGTGTCGCCGGAGGCAACTTCGGCGATAAGCCTGTCCAGGCGGGCGTCACTATAGTTCAGCACGTGCGCCTTTGTCTTTGTTCCCGTGAATCGCACGACACGGTCGCCGTCGTGGCTGATGCGCATAAGCGTTCCGATTTGCTCGCCTTGATTTTTCCGCAGCAGGTCGGCGTACATATCGCTTCGCAGGCACTCGGATATTCCGAATATTGCCACGTCGCGCAGGCGATAGGGTCCGACGTCGTCGTGCGTGGCGAATATCACCTTTAGTCTGTCGTACTCGTCGGCCAGCAGACGCGCCACGCCTGTCCGCGTTATCTGCACCGGAAGACGCTTCATCGCCTTGTACACTTCCACCGGCGAGACGCCCAGTGCGCCCGGGTTAACATCACGAAGATGTTCCATGTTTCGTAGTATCGCCACCCGCTGTCTCATAATCATCTCGGCGAGGTTGTAACATGCGACGCGATGATTATACGTATCGCGCGCGCCGGCGCTCTTGGCGGCGCGGATGTGGGAATTTGCAATGACCAGAGACATCTCGTCAGGCCAGGCGATGGTCTGTTCGACCCGGAACGGGAAGAACCCAACTTTTGAGACTCGTCCGCGCTCGCCGCTGCGGATGGCGGCGTGGTCTGCGCTTCCCCCGCGCGAGCCGACAAACCATTCGCCTTCCCCGCAGAGATCGACAAACTGCTGCGTTGTCATATCCAGACCGTTTATCGCCACAGACACCTCTGCTACGCCCACCACCATCGCCGATGAACTGCTCAAACCGGCGCCCATCGGGATATTTCCCGCGATCACGAAGTCAGCCCCTATCAGGCGGTGGTCCGGGCAGGCGTGCTGGAGGCGGAGAATGGCAGCACGGGCGTAGTTGCTCCAGTCGCCCCTGGAGGCGTCGAGCACCTGGCGGACCGTCGCGGAATTGATGAAGTCCATCCAGTCGGACCAGTCGGCCCTGCGCAGCAGATCGCCGATGCGGAACTGTCTGCGGGGGAATTCCCTCGCTTGCTGATTCACCAGCGTAACCGTGTCGTCCTCTCTGGGACTTGCCGCCAGCACGACCTCGCGGTTAATGGCCATGACGTTGACGTATCCGCCTCGGTGGTCGATGTGCCGCCCCAGCAGGTTGATGCGCCCCGGCGCACGCGCCAGGACTACCTTCCGCTCCGGGCCGTAAGCCCTGATGAACGTCTTTAGAACTCCGTCGAACGCCTTCCGCCGTTCCGCCAGAAGGTTCTCGTCCGGGCCGTAGATGGCGGTCATTGCCCGGCGAAGGGAAGGTGGATTTTGCATGAGGATTTCCATCCATTTCTCTGCCGGTCGGAAGCATCGTCGGGAAAGTTTCGGTCTGACCGCTGTTATCCGTCGGCGCCCTGTGAGCCTGCGCACCAAAACTTCCTCGACGGCCAGAAGTTCTTCCGGCGTATTGTACGCCATCAGGTCTTCGGCGTTTTTCACCTGCATAAGGATTGTTTTTCCGCCGCCGGACGCTACGTACTCGACCGTATCGGTCAGGTAGAGTTCGCCCTGGGCGTTATCGTCGTTGAGCGAGGCGATTGCCTTATAGAGTATCTCCGCCTTGAACATGTACAGCGAGGCGTTGACGTTAGGGCTGCGTCGTTCGATTTGCCCTGCCGAGAATCGCCGTCCGGCAAGACTGACCGGTCGGCGAGACCTTGAGGAGCGGCGGATGTCGGCCAGTTCCACGACTCCCACCGGTTTATCGGAAGAGTCGATAACGATTCGCCCCGCCGTTGTCTTTGGAGTCTTAGGAAGCGCCGTAACGGTCATATCCGCGTCGGTCCGTGTGTGGCGGTCGATGAGTTCAGCCACCACGTTCGGCTGGATAACCTTGTCGCCCATCGAGATTATCACGTTTCCGTCGTACCCGGAGGCCTGTAGATAGGCAGCGGCGCAGGAAGCGGCGTGCCCCGTACCGCGGGGCGAAGGCTGATAGATGAATGCTGCGTCGGGATGCTCGTTCGCCAAGGTGGCTATAACCTGTTGGGACATTTGTCCGACGACTATCAGGAATCTCCTAAGCCCCACGGATTTCAACGTGCCGACCGCCCGGACAATGGCCGGCGTCCCTGCAATGGGAAAGCAGACCTTATGCCGGTCGGTCGAGCGCATCCGCTTTCCCTGCCCGCCGCACAAAATCACGCAGACTATCTCGCTGTGTTCCATTGAATCTCCCTGATAATACGTTACATTCAAGCCTCATCCGACGGCATCTGTCAAGCCAATGTGGGTGCAGGAAGAATTTGATTTGATTTTTCTGCTCGTTTCGGTAATTATATCGGTGCGGTTTTGCACGGGGCGCCGCATCGATAGAATTTCTGTGGGAGTTAACGTGATGACTAACATTTATGTAGGGAACCTGCCATATGACGCTTCTGACAGTAAGTTGGAGGAAATCTTTGCCGCTCACGGCGCCGTCGATAAGGCTTCGGTAATTATCGACCGTGACTCCGGGCGGTCTCGCGGCTTCGGCTTCGT
The DNA here is from genome assembly GCA_034190305.1 of Planctomycetota bacterium. GTDB lineage: Bacteria > Planctomycetota > Phycisphaerae > SM23-33 > SM23-33 > JAUWNJ01. Next base: position 5,323 of record JAXHSV010000083.1, read on the forward strand.
CGAGATGTCAAACGACGATGAGGCTCGCGCCGCAATCGAAGCCCTCAACGGCTTCGAAATGGACGGGCGGAAACTGACCGTCAACGAAGCAAAACCCAGAAAATGATGCACGAAAGAGCATCGAAATAGTACTTCCGACGACGTATTTGGGCGATCCGCCTTTATTCCGACGTTCGCAAGGCGATTTTCATTTCGGGGATCTTTGCGCGCGGGGATGGAAATTATGCGTTCGACTTCCCCTCGTAATGCCGATACACTTATAAAGCAGGACGCAGGGTCAAAGGCATAGAGGATAATCATGGCCAAACTGCTTAGCGATCCGAAGAATGCGGTGCGAGGCCGACTGGTGGCGATCGACAATTCGGGCCTGCTCGGCCCTTTCATTACGTTTCGCGTACCGCCGAACACATTCGACCTCCAGAGACCGGCGAGTTATATCGATTTTCGCCTTTTGGACACCGCCCGCAAGACGATGCAGAAGCGCATCCACATCGACGATGAACTGAGCGTTATAATTCACGCAGCCACCGTCGGCGTCGAGAAAGGTACGCGGAACGAATACACCTTCCAGATTGCCCCCAAGGGCAGGAGCCAGCATATCAGCCACGTCGTCCGGCGGTTCGAGTCGCTCACGCCGATTAACGGCAAGGTCGTCGATAACGACGGTCATCACGTTATTGTCGTCGATGCCGGTGCGACCGTCGTCGTCAGCCTGCTCGAACATAAACCTTCACAAACCAAAAAAGTCAAAATCAACTCGTGGATAACCTTCTGGCCCACCCCTCCGACACACGGAATCATCCTGGGGAAGATTTAAAGAGAATATCGAATATCGAACAGAGAATTTTGAATGACGAAGTAAAAACAGATTCGTCAGCACGGCTGCACGGCTGTGGACTGTTTTTTTACTTCGAAATTCAAATTTCCTTGTTCAATATTCAATATTCTTTTATAGACTACCCGTTACTGTCTGCTAATTTCCAAGGAGAAACCATGGTTACCTTCAGCGCCTTTGCCGACGAGATCGCACCGGACCTGGCCACACAGATGGAAGTCTGCGCCGCCAACGGCGTCCGCTGTATCGATGTCCGAGGAATCGACGAAGTTAACGTCTCGAAGTTCACCGCCGCCTCTGCCCGCCGGTACGCCGAACAATTGGCCGGCGGAGGATTTACCGTCCCGTGCATCGGCTCGCCTATCGGGAAAATTCGTATTGACGAGTCTTTCGGGCCTCACCTGGACCTGCTGAAACACTGTTGCGAGTTGGCCCATATCTTCGGGTCCGAATACGTCCGCGTTTTCAGTTTCTACGGTCCTGAAGGAGGCGAGATCGCCGATTATCGCGATAAGGTGATGGATCAACTCTCGGCGATGGTCGCAGCCGCAGAGGCCGCCGGCGTTACGCTCCTGCTCGAAAACGAATCAGGCCTGTACGGTTCAAATCCCGAAGCCGTCAGGGACATCTTCGCTACGATTAAAAGCGATCGCCTCATGGGCATATTCGACCCCGCCAATTTCGTCGTCGAAGGAGTCGCGCCCTACGATGAGGCATGGACGCAAGGCCTGGCGGAACTGACGCATTATTTCCACATGAAGGACTGGAAGTACGGCGCAAAGGTCGGCTCGCCGGTCGGCGAGGGTGACGGGCAGGTTCCGGAAATCATCGCAGATGCGAAAAACCGCGGATTCGACGGGTACATGACGCTTGAGCCGCACATGGCCAGCGGCGGACAGTTCAGCGGATTTACAGGACCGGAACTGTTCGCAAAGGCGGCATCGGCGCTGAAAAACGCTTGTGATAAGGTGGGATTGGAATACTCCTGATAAGAGGAGCATAAGAAATGAGAGAAATAGCAATATCATCGAAACCGATTTCTTCCCGTTACCAGACCCTTGCCGACGAAATCATTCTCGTTTTGCTCGGAGCCGCTGCAGTTGCGGTATCGGCCCAGGCGAAATTGTCCCTCTGGCCGGTGCCGATAACGCTACAGACATTCGCAGTGTTGCTGGTTGGGGCGCTTCTTGGATCGACCAGAGGCGCAGCGAGTATCCTGACATACCTTCTCGCCGGTTCTGCCGCGCCGGTACTGTTCGCCAATCCCACCGGCCTGGCCGGTCCCACCGGCGGATACCTTATCGGTTTCGTCATCTCCGCCTGGCTGACGGGGATGCTATTCGAGCGTGGGTGGGGACAAAAGGCAACGTCAATGGTCGCGTCGCTTCTCATCGGCACCAGTGTCGTTTATGCCGTAGGCGTGCCTTGGCTGATGATGTTTGTGTCATCATCGGCTGTCCTGAAGGTCGGCCTGTTGCCCTTCCTGCCCGGTGCTGCCCTGAAAATCGCCCTGGCGGGACTGGTGCTGACGCGAGTGAATCGATAATTCCCTCGTCAACTTTCCAACCCTTGCCGTTTGGCTGTCGGTTGTCTATCATCGCCGGCTTGTGAGCACGGAAAAACTTCAACAACTTGACACGCCGGCGATGAGGCAGTACCGGCAGTTCAAGGACAAGTACCCGGACTACATACTGTTTTTTCGGATGGGCGATTTCTACGAGATGTTCTACGAGGACGCCAAAATCGCCAGCCGGGTGCTTGGTCTTGCCTTGACCAGCAGGTCCAAGGGTCCGTCAGCCGTCCCTCTGGCGGGGATTCCGTATCACGCACTCGATTCGTATCTGTCCAAACTGGTCCGTGCGGGCCGGCGCGTCGCCATATGCGAGCAGGTCGAGGACCCCAAACAGGCCAAGGGCGTCGTCAAACGCGACGTGGTCCGCCTCGTAACGCCCGGTACGCTGACCGAAGAGAATCTTCTCGATCAGCGAGAAGGAAACTACCTGGCGGCGGTGTTCGACCCGAATGACGGCGGACAGAACCCACGCAGCGCAGTGCGTGGGCTTGGCCGGACGTCGAAAAATCAAGCGTCGCACCAGGTGGGGATTGCGTGGGTGGAGGTTTCGTCGGGTGCGTTTGAGACGATGTTGGCGCCGGCTGATCACGTCATGGACGAGTTGGTTCGCATCAGGCCGGCGGAGGTGATAGTACCCGAGTCCTCGGCGATGGACGAGAAAGGCTTTCGCGATTCGCTGCGTCAGTACGTCGGATCGACGGTAACCGCCTGCCCGCCGTGGGCGTTCGAGGCGCACTCGGCAGAGGAACTGCTGAAGGAACACTTCGGCACCCGGACGCTGGCCGGTTTTGGGTTCGATGAGTACGACCCGTCGGTCTCAGCGGCAGGCGCCGTTATCGACTATCTTCGCCAGACGCAGAAGACAGCCCTTGCCCACATCGGTTCGCTTCGCCGGTTTGACCGGATCGACCGCGTCATCATGGACGGAAACAGTATCCGATGCCTCGAAATTCTCCGCACGCTCCGGACTCACCGACGGGCGGGGACGCTGGTAGAGACCATCGACGCTACCGTTACGGGCATGGGGGCTCGCCTGCTGGAGCGATGGCTGACCTGGCCGCTGCGGTCGTATTCGGACATCGTCGCCCGACAGGACGCCGTCGAAGAACTCGCCTCCGACGGCCCGCGTCTGGCCCGGCTTCGGGGCGTTCTCGACGGAATGAGCCAGATTGACCGGATCGCGTCCAATATCGCCCTGGTTCGCATCCGCCCGCGAGAACTTCTGGGACTGGGCGGGACACTGGCCCGCCTGCCGGAGGTCTGCGAACTCCTGATCGATTGTAAGGCCGACTTAGTCGCCGCCTTACCGGGCAAATTCACAGGCCTGGATGCGCCCGCCGATTTGATCGAACGTGCGATAAACCCCGACTGCCCGCCGACACTCCGAGACGGCGGCGTCATCGCCGAGGGGTTCGACGAAGAACTGGACCGTCTCCGTCGGATCGGAACCGACGGGCAGAACTGGCTGGCGGATTACCAGGCCCGCCAGACCGAGCGAACCGGAATAGCGAACCTGAAAGTCGGGTATAACAGGGTCTTCGGCTACTACCTCGAAGTCAGCCACGCCAACGCCGATAAGGTTCCCCCCGATTTCGTCCGCAAACAGACGCTCAAGAACGCCGAACGCTACATCACCGACGAATTGAAGCGGTTTGAGTCCGAGGCCCTTACCGCCGAAGAGCGCGCCAGGACGCTGGAAGCCAGGCTGTTCGAGCAGGTTCGCGTGGAACTGTCCGGTTATGTCGCGCAGTTCCAGGCCGCTGCTTCGGCGATAGCGACCTTGGACGTGCTGTCGTCCTTCGCGCACCTTGCCGTTGAGCGGAACTACCGCCGCCCGACTATTACGCAGGATAATGTATTGCACATCGTCGGCGGAAAGCATCCGGTCCTGGCGGAGATGCTGCGCGATCAATTCGTCCCAAACGACGTGCGCATGGATGCAGGCGAGAACCGATTGTTAATCATCACAGGCCCGAACATGTCCGGAAAGAGCACCTACATTCGCCAGACGGCGATCCTCGTGCTGATGGCGCAGACCGGATGCTTCATCCCGGCAGAGCATGCGACCATCGGCATCGTCGATCGCATTTTCACCCGCGTGGGAGCAGCCGACGAACTGACCGCGGGCCTATCGACCTTCATGGTCGAGATGATAGAGACAGCCAATATTCTCAACAACGCCACGGGCAGGTCGCTTGTAATTCTCGACGAAGTCGGTCGCGGTACGAGCACCTACGACGGTCTGGCGCTGGCGTGGGCGATATGCGAACACATCGCTCTGCGAATCAAATGCCGCACGATGTTCGCAACGCACTACCACGAACTGACCGAACTGGAGAACCTGCTGGACGGGTCGGCCAACCTTAACGTCTCCGTCCGCGAATGGGCCGACGAAGTCGTCTTCCTGCACAAGATCGTCCCCGGCGGGACGGACCGGTCCTACGGCGTGCACGTAGCCCGCCTTGCCGGCGTTCCGAAGGAGGTAATCGACCGCGCCAGGACAATCCTGCCTCAACTCCAGGCGCATCTGGCCGAGGGGCTGGACATGCCCGAACTGGCTGAACGTGCCAAGACGGCTGCCGCCCAGATGAACCTCTTCGCCGACCCTTCCACGCGCGTCGCCCGCGAAATCAAAGCCGCCGACCTGAACGAAATGACGCCGATGGAGGCCCTCGACCTGCTGAGGAAATTGAAAGGCGAATTGTAGGTTTCAAACGTGTCCGAATCAAAGTCAGAATGTTCTGTCGAACTGACTGCCGAACAGCAGAATCGCGGGATGCGCGACGTTTACATCGGCGCGTCCGCCGGGGCCATACTGTTGATGCTGCTTATTCGGTCTGCCTTTGGAACCTTGTTTGTCAAGCATCTCGGCGGTTCGGACCGTCTGGCAATGTTGCTGGGGGCGATAATAGGTTTCGCGCGTCTGCTCCAGATTCCGGTTTCGCTGCGTGTGCACCCGTCGAGCGGAAAAAAGTTCCTGCTCCGCTGCTGGCTGGCGTATGGGATCATCATGCTCGCAGCAGCATTACTACCGTCTGTTATGGGAGCAGGGGAGATGACAGCCAGGGCGATGGTGCTGACGATATTTATCGGCGTTATCGTCGCACAGTGCGGAAGCACTTTCTGGTTCCCTATGCTGCTCGACATCGCGCCGGCTGAAAAGCGAGGACGATTCATCGGAAAGATGCGGGCCTGCTGGAGCACCGCAGTGTTCATTGCTATTGTAGTATCGGGCCTGTTTCTCGGGAAAAATCCCGAAACCTGGCAGTTTCAGGCGGTGATGGTCGTCGGGGTCGGGTTTGTGTTTTTGCGAAATATCTTCGCCTCCAGGATCCCCGTCGCTTCCAAATCGCTTGTCGATCAGGACGATTTCGGCGACTGGAAGAAGCACATCAATTCCCTGCTGTACCGCAGAGATGTGATAGTCTTCTGCCTGTACTTCGCCATGGTGGGGATTTGCATCGGTTTTCTGGGTCAGCCTCTTGTTCTTTACATGAAAGAGATGGGTTTCCCCACAAATGAGAATATGATTGTCTTCGGTTTTGCAACACTGGGGATGATTCTGTCGCTCCTGGTCGGCGGGCAACTCGTGGACCGCATAGGCACAAAGCGGGTCTTTCTTGTCGCTCACATAGTGTTGTGCGTGGTTTGCTTTGCCGTGGTGGGCGTAGGAATGCTTCCCCGCAGCCAGGCGAGGATAGTCATGCCGATGGCGCTGGTTCTGGTCGGAGCGGCCAGGGCGGTCGGATTCCTGGCGTGCACCACTCAGTTGTTTCATTTAGCGCCTGATCGCGGAAGGGCGTTTTTTCTATGCCTGGCGAACATTCTTGTATTCGCCGGCCCGTCCGTGTCGATGCTGACGGCGGCTGCAATTTTGTCGTTTGTACCCAATGGATGGTTCGTTTCCGTCGGAGCGATGGAACTGAACGTTTTCCAGTTCATGCTCGCAATGAGCGGAGCGGCGCTTCTAGTCATCGCCGTCCTGCTGCGGTTTGTTAAGGATATACGACCTGAACGAATAGAGATGGATGCTGAATAACGAACAAAGAACGTCGAATTTCGATGTAAAAGAAACAAGCCGCCTTTGAGAAATATTTTTTACTTCGTAATTCAAAAATCCCTGTTCAATATTCGATATTCTCTTCTAACGTCGGAGCGTTTTTCCCCCGGCTAACCGACTACCGACCACTGACCACTGCTTATCTCGCCTGCGGGTCAACCCACTTGCCGCCCCCGCCTCTGCTGGGGCGCCACACGTCGAACGGGTAACGCTTCTCCTTCGTCGGCGCCTCGACGTACTCGAGCAGGACATCCACAAACGGCCCGACCCGGTCACGGTATCCCTCTTCGAGCAGGGCCTTGAGCACCTCGCGGAGTATGACGCGATCTGAATCGGTTTTTTTCTGGGGTCCGGCGACCGACGTCCATCGGGAACTGTGGG
>JAXHSV010000084.1:0-12161 GCA_034190305.1 Planctomycetota bacterium
CTGACCCCCTCCCCGTGAATTAGTCCAGGTCTTGTGAGAGAATCCGGACGGCCTTGAGGCCGGAAAGGATTCTCTGATGAAGGCGAAGCATAGTCCCGAACAGATCGTAGCGAAGCTTCGGCAGGCGGACGTGGGGTTGGGCAAAGGTCTGAAGGTTCCGGAGGTCTGCAAGCAGTTGGGCATCAGCGGGCAGACGTACTACCGCTGGCGGACGAAGTATGGTGGGATGGCCCCGGAGATGGCTAGGCAGATGAAGGCGTTGGAGAGGGAGAATTCGCAGTTGAAGAAGCTGGTGGCGGATTTGAGCCTGGACAACCAGATGCTGAAGGAAGCCGCCCGCCCAAACTTGTAGACCCCGAGCGGCGACGCAGGCTGGTCCTACGGTCGGGGCTTCGCCCATCTCTCCGGCCCAGCCTGCGAACCATCAACCGATTCTCTCACGTAACTTGGTATGAAAAGCGGGGAGGGGTCAGGCGCCTGGGACTTAAGGTGGCGTAACTGTCGTCTGTGGCCGAGTAGACGCCTCGAACGGATGGCCTGAGGCGAATTCATACAGGTAAGCATGTAAGGCTCGATGAGAAACTTCACGTTCGTCGGTAAACTTGCAGCAGTTGTGCCTGACAGAGTTCCCGAAGTCGATTATAATCGCCGGCTGAGGCGTCTACTTTTCCTTGAGTATTTTTCAAGCGATGAGATGAGGAAACCAATGAATAAAGTTCGTATCGGCCTTATTGGCTATGGGAGCATGGGAAGCCTTCATGCGAAGTATCTTATCAGCGACGAAGTTCCAAGTGCGGAGCTGGTTGCTGTTTGCGACAGCAATACCGAGAGGCTGGAGCAGGCGGAGAAAAACCTCGGCGGGGGCGTCGAGCTTTTTGATAACGCCGAAAAGCTCTTTGCGGCCGGGTTGGTGGAGGCTGTGCTCATTACAACCCCTCACTACCTGCATCCGCAAATGGCCATACAGGCCTTCAAGCACAAGCTGCACGTGTTGATAGAAAAACCTGCGGGCGTGTACACCAAGCAGGTACGCGAAATGAACGAGGCGGCGGCTGGGAGCGGAAAGGTATTCGCCATCATGTTCAACCAGCGGACACGGCCCATACACCAGAAGCTCAAGGACCTGGTGGCCTCCGGCGAACTTGGGCCAATCAAACGCACCAACTGGATTTCTACCGCGTGGTATCGTACTCAGAGCTACTATGATTCCGGTTCTTGGCGCGCCACATGGTCCGGCGAGGGCGGCGGCGTGCTGTTGAATCAGTGCCCGCATCAACTCGATTTGTGGCAGTGGATTTGCGGTATGCCTAAACGGGTCCAGGCGTTTTGCGGCTTCGGAAAATATCACGATATTGAGGTCGAAGACGACGTGACCGCCTACGTGGAATACAAAAACGGCGCAACCGGACTTTTCGTCGCATCCACCGGCGAAGCGCCCGGCACGAACCGTCTGGAGATTGTCGGGGACAATGGAAAGGTGGTGATGGAAGAAGGTAAGCTTACTTTCTGGCGGACCTGCATCTCTGAACGAAAGTTCAACCGCGAACATAAGGGCGGATTCGGCGAGCCGGAATGCCGGAAATGCAAGATCCCGGTCCCCTGCAATGGAAACGAACACAAGGACTTAACGAAAAACTGGGTGCAGGCTATACTCGATGGTACGCCGCTTCTGGCAAAGGGGGATGAAGGCATCCACAGCCTGGAATTATCCAATGCTATGCTGCTTTCCAGTTGGACAGATAATTGGGTTGAACTGCCTATCGACGATGATCTGTTCTATGAAAAATTGCAGGAAAGACTGAAAACTTCCACGTCTAAGAAAAAGCAAGGCCTCAAAACAAGCTTAAACGTCTCAGGCAGTTTCAAATAATCGATTACATGCGGTTGCTTAAGAGGGGAAATCGCTGAAGGGACAAGATATGTATCTGACGGGTTTTGCCGACGAGGCGGCCTCGGACATGGACGGCCAGATTCGGGCGACAAAAGAACTCGGCTGGGAGAATATCGAAAGCCGAAACGTAAATGGCAAAAATATCCATGACATCTCCGACAAGGAGTTCGACGTCGTTTGCAGCCGGCTGGCCGATGCCGGCGTGAAGATCAACTGCTTCGGCTCATCGGTAGCCAACTGGGGCAAGAAGATCACAGAGCCGTTCGACTCATCTTTAAAAGAAGCTCGTCGAGCGATACCACGTATGCAACGGTTGGGGACAAAGCTCATTCGTATCATGAGCTTCGCAGTGCTTAAAGATCGCAAACCGGACGACCAGATGGAGGAAAAACGCTTCAGCCGTCTCAGTGAGCTTCACAAGATGTTCACAGACGCCGGTATTACACCCGTCCATGAAAACTGCATGAACTATGGTGGAATGGGCTGGACCTACACACTTAGGCTTATCGAGAACGTGCCCGGACTGAAACTGGTCTTCGATACGGGAAACCCCGTCTTTACGGACGACCGCTCGAAGCCCAGGCCTTATCCAAAGCAATCCGCCTGGGAGTTTTACAGCCACGTCAAGAAACACATAGCCTACGTGCATATTAAGGACGGCGTGTGGGATCCAGCCGAGAAGAAAGCGAACTTTACTTTCGCCGGTGACGGTGACGGTAACGTCCGCCGTATTGTCAAGGACCTGCTTGACGACGGCTACGACGGCGGCATTTCAATCGAGCCGCATTTGGCGGTTGTGTATCACGACGACAGCGTCCAGGCCGAGAATGAGATTATGTATGCCAACTATATTGAATATGGCCGCCGCTTCATGAAACTGCTGGAAGAGATCGGTTATCCACAAACCATCCGATAGGAGAACTACCGTAAATTGCTCAAGGCCCGCACCATCTACGTACCTCGTGCTGTCAACTGACAGATACCCCGTCGCCTTTTCGAAGTAGTGCGGCGTATTCCAGGTTTCGTAGAAGTCGTACCGCAGCAGCTCGTCGGAATCTTTGACGGAGTGGTAAATTCCTCCTTCGGCGAGCATAGATGACTGCCGGTCACAGTACGGATAGAGCACGCTGTGATTACCGTGCAAAATCATTTTTGGGGAGTGATCTTTACGTTATCAAGAATAACTCCGTGAGACTCACCGGCGTGGCCCTTGGCCTGAAAGCGAATGGTTGCCGGAGCCAGCTCATCATACGGGTGCCATCCGCTGGCCCCAAGCAAGCCGCCCATTTCATCGTGAATGGTTACGCTAACCCGTCCTGGTCTTTTTTCTATTCTGACGTGGTGAATGGCATCGGGGCAAAGCTTTCCAAAGTTCCACGGGCTGGACCATTTTCCTTTATGAGTGGTATATACAGAGCAACTCTGGCCATTCCATTCGAAATACCATGAGGTATTGGGTTCATTTGGACGGACAATAGCCTTGTACCGTCCATTCTCATCGGACGGCTGGATGTAGTCGAATTCAATTGTGTAGGAGCCGCCGTATCTTTTCTTCGTGAATATCTCGGTGCAGGAATTGTCGCCGACCAGGTGCAGCCGCCTGCCTCCTTTGCCGTCGTCCTCCAGCTTCAGGTAACTCTTGCCATCGCCGACAAATTGTCCCCATGTCTTCGAATCCAGACGACAACCGGCTGGCTTACTTGCCTCGGGCAGACCTTTGTAGTCGGTCGGCGCCCCGGATCCGACCAGAGAGAATTTCTCATCTATGCTCTCCCTGGTTGCAACAGGGGTCTTCATCTTGACGGTAACCGGCCCCAGGGCGACGTCGCTATCTTGCACTTTGGTGTCGGAGAATACCTGCTTTACCACTTCGACCACGCTCTCATGGCGGTGCTCTGGCGGTTTTACACCGACGGAATCCTTCACCCAAGCCTGACATATCTTCCTGTAGTCTCTGTCCAGCTTTTGATTGTTGATCTCCAGAGAGTCCTTCAACGCATACCTCAGGTGCGAGATATAGGTGACGACCCTTGGGTAATAGTAGAACCTAAGCAGTTCGTACATATCCTTCCTGGCATAATCGGCCAGCACCGGATACCGCTTCATTCCGAGCAGGGCTGAGTATCTCTGGCGTATATCCTGGTCGTTGGGAATCAGCGACGCTCTGGCCGGCAGCTTTCGTGCCTTGCTCAACTCTGTTTCCACCCAGTAATCCTCATGACATGACAGCAACTTTATCTGATTCTCCATAACATGACATATTGCCTTTGCGTGCTCTTCAAACAGCCTGCTGTCGCCTTCGGCGAAAGCCTTATAAAGATGGACAATATGATAATTGAATCGCTCGCCCAGGTATTGACGCAGCATATCCACCAGATCGGTTTGATAAAACCTGTTGTCACTTAGCCTTACTGATTCCTTCAGTGCAGTATCCATCGCGTTGCGCAGGGAGATTATAAACGGGAAACGTTTGGCCAGGATTTCTCTTAACTTGGGCTTCGCGGGATTGTTGTACGGCCAGGCGCCGCCGATCCGTTCCTGATAGAGTGGAATCACAGGGTCGCCGCCTCTGTTGATCTGCTTGCCATATACGCTTCCGGCCAGTTCTTTCCAGCATCTTGCCATACCTGCAGCGCCCTGCTCGCCGTAGCGTCGCAGTGAATAGTTGTTGATGAATTCGTCTAGTTCGACACTCTTGGGGTTCCAGGCAAGACGTGCAGCGAGGTCGAAATATATGAAGTTATGGCGGATGATTTCCGGATTGATGTAATAATTGACGCACCTGTTTGCTTTTGGGTCATCTGCGACCTGGTTGACCCTCTTTATAAGATCAGCCAGATCGCCGTGCAGCGAGGTCCAGCCGCCCATGGAGTGCAGGACGCCAAAGCCCCAGCTCTTGCCGTAAAAGAAGTCAAGCCGTTTATGAACTGGTTGAGCTTCGGCCCGGATATCATTAACAATAAGCATGTCGTCGGGGATAGCGTCCAGGAAGTTCTTCACGGCTTTGCCGGTCCAGTAATCCTTGGAATATGCAAATGCCCACCCGCTGCACCTCCACTTGCCCTGCTCGTCGGCGCCCTTGATCATCTTCACCACGGACTTGGCAAAGCTCGACATAACTGCGTTCTTTTCCTGAACCGTGGAGCCTATAGAAGTCTCAGGATAAGGATCGAAATTGTAGATGTGGCTGCTGCCGCAAGTCCGGTTGTATTCCTTGAGGAAAGCGACGCCAAGCTTGACAAACAGAGGGTCCGCCGGATGAAGCGTGTAACTTTTTATGCCAAGCCAGTCAGCCTCAAAATACTTCGCCTTCGGAAAGGCCTCATGGAACTTCGCGTGCACGCCTCCCCTGAAGCCTGGAGAAACGGTTTCCATGCCCAATTGGTGGGCGTATTGAATGACCCGCTTCGCCAGATTGCCTTTGTGGATCTCCCACGGCGTAGGTTTTCCCGTGTCGATACCGAACTGCGCATACACCTTTTGCCGTATGATTTCGCCGCCAAAACTGGTGTCGATGAGATTGAATTTCTTCTTGGCGGTCCAGTCGATCTCTCTCTTCCAATCGGCGAAGCTCCAATATTGCATGGAATAGTGGAAAGCGCAGGCTTGGATGTTTTCTCTACCGGCAAACTGCGGTCTTTCCGACAAATCCAACTCGCCAAAGGCAATTCCGGCCTTTTTGGGTATCCTGTCGCCGTCCCCAAAGAAGCCCACGTCGCAGAAGTTCTCCAGAAGATGGTAAACAGCGTAGAGGACGCTCCTGTCCATGGAGCCGGAAAGCACCAGGTAGTTTTTGTCGCCTGAGGAGATGGTTTTGATGACGAACCCGTCCAGGCCGGGATGTTCCGGAGACACCTTTACCAATCCGCGACCCGACAGCTTTTTAATCTCCGCATTGGTTTCAGGCCGGCCTATCAAGATGATGTTCCGGCTGTCTTTGGCTGCCTTTAGACTGTTCTTGAATACTTTCAGCTCCGCTCCGCTGATCTGCTTGACATATCCGGCCAGTTCGTCGGCGGCATGACGTTCGATCCAGGTGGGTTTTTCACCGAGCATAATCACAGCCCGAGACTCACCGCCATCCACAATGTGTACGCCGGCCTCACAGTCTTGACAGGCCAGAGACATCAATACACCCGCAATCATCAACACGCCAAATCCGTACTTGCACATAGAGTCTTTGTCCTTTTCGTTCTTCGCTTTCAATTGTAGGGGATATTTTGGGTTTCCTGTCTGGAAATCGGCAGATAGCCCCTGCCGGACAAAACCACAGGGGAGGGCATATGGTGAAAGCTTTTTACATGTCCCATTCACCACGAAGAATCTTATGGTTCTACTTCAGGAAAATAGTCGTTGGCGTATTCCTCTTCGGGAATCCATTTCACTTCATGTCCAACCAGCAGGCAATTGCTGCCCGCACCGCCGTGCGGTGGCCAACCTGCAATGACGGCGTAGTCGAACATCAACCGGTAGGTCGGAAGGGGTGGGGGTGTTCTCTCGTTGTAGGTTGGCGCCCAGCAAAAACCGGCTGCCGCGTACGTATAGGATAGGGCTACGCCTTCAGGTACGCCATGGCTTTCGAGGAGGCTGTCGTTTGTGTAGGCGGTGGGCGTGTCAGCGGGGCATTTCATATCCTTGGATGATATATAGTCCGGAAAAAGTAGAACATATTCCAGCACACCTTGCGGCGAGGCATATCTCGGCCCGTCCGGCCAGTCGCCGTTGTAATCGTCGCGATACATCTCGATGGCCAGGCCGTACTGCTTGAGATGACTCATGCAAACAACCCTCTTGGCCAGTTCCTTGGCCTGGCCGAGCGACGGCATGAGGATACTCGTCAGCAGCGAAATAATCGCGATGACGACGAGCAGTTCGATAAGGGTAAAACCCTTCCTCACTACGAGCAGTTCAATTGAGGTGGACGCCCTATCCTTGTTACACATCGTAAGCTGCCTTCTCGTAATCGGCGAAGGGTGATTGCCCACTCGGTCGGCGCACACCAACCAAGCGAGTCTTGTTTTTGTCCGAACCACCTCTACAGCCGGCAGACCGGTTCTTACCATCCAGCTAACGTCTGCTCTTTGACTTCACTCAGGACCTACGCCGGCGAAGGACAAACGGCAGTCCCAGCATCAGCAGTGCCATCGTCGCCGGTTCCGGGACGGTGATTCTATCGATATCCATCCCGATGGTCTCATCACGAACTCGAACGGGAAGGGCGTCGGATGGAATACTCCCCCACCACCCCGACCCCGCGATAGAGTACAGTAACGTCCACTCCGACTCGCCTGCGGCATTTGCGTAGAATTTGGCTTCGGATCCCGGCGTCCATACGATCCTGAAATCGTACAAGGTATCGAGTGCCATGGTAAAAGGGGTTCCTACCCCGAGCCGTGTCCCATCCACTACTACATACCGGATACGTTGGCTGGTATCTCCGCCAGAGTTTGTCATCACGAATGCCAAACCTCCTGTCGGCACCCCTCCGCCAGATGGGTACAAGCCCCAATAGTTATCAAAGGAGCTAAGGGTGGTGCCAGTCCTTACTCCCAGGAATTCGGCGGTGATGGCCGGCGAACCCGCGCCGCCAAATGTCGAGATCGACTCAAACCCGCCGTTAGTATAACCTGAGTGTGTTGCGTACGTAGTGCCGTCCTGGTAGTAGGGACCATAAAGACTTATCCACTTGGCCGCATCGAGTGCAGCCCCCGCGCTGCCGGTAAAGTCATCATCCAGCGTCGCCGCCTGGCTGCCGGCTGCAACCAGGCCCAAAACCGCAACAACACAGCACATCAATTTTGCTTTGCTTCTCATCATACTACCTCCTTCCAAAGTTAGAGTTTCCTTCGTTTGCCTTGCAGTTTTTACAGTCATTTCGTCTTCTCCTTTCTTTTTTTACAAACCTGAGTCAAATTCTCGCTTTTTCCCACAGGATTGTCCGACTGCCAACCTTGTCGCAAAAATTGTGTCTTTGCTGGTAACTTGTTCTTTGTTGATCATGGCCAGGACCATCTTTGCCGCGGCCTGGCCCATCTTCACCATTGGAAGCCGCATCGTCGTAAGTAGCTGTGTGTCGAGGACGTTGTTCAGACAACCGCCAAAGCCCATTACGGCAATGTCTTCGGGAACCCTTAGGCCCTTTTCCCGTAAGCGATGAACAATTTTGAATGCGGGCATGTCGTCACTGACAAAGATTGCCGTGGGTGGAGCGGGCAAATCTATCAATGCATCAAGAGCGGCCTTCGAGCTTGCTTCGCCAAAGCCTCTATTAACAATTAACCGCTGTTCGGCATCCAGGGCCAAATCCCTAACTGCCGATTGGTAGCCCAATAGTTTCTCCTTGTCCGCCTGCCACTTCTCGGACAGAACCATGATTCCAATGCGTTTGTGCCCCAGGGAGGCGAGATAGGAAATGGCTTGGTAAGTTCCACCCCTGGCATCAGGCCGTACGCAGGCAACGTCCGCAGCGGGAACCTTACGGTCGATAAGGACAACCGGAAACTCCTCCGTGAGACGGACGACCTGCTCGTCAGTCAGCGAGTAGTCCATGATAATCAGGCCGTCAGCCCACAGGGGCTCCTTGAAGCGAGGATAGAGCCGGCCTCGCTCCATCGCCCCGACGGCTCTTTCGGAAGTAAGGAACTGGAGCTTGTAATGGTTCTGCTCTGTAACCGCGCCTATGCCGGCGATGATCTGAGAGAAATAGGGCTCAGTAATATAGTCGGCCGAATGGACGACGAAGCAAATCGTGTGGGTCTTCCTGCCGGCCGGGTCGGCTACATACGTCCCGTTGCCGATCTCGGAATACAGCACGCCCTCATCCACCAGCTCGGTAATGGCCTTTGCCGCCGTCGTCTTGCTGACCTGATACGTAGCCGCCAGCTTCACGAGTGAGCCGATCTTGCTGCCGGTCTGGAGTTTCTTCCGCTTGATGTCACGGCGGATGATGCCCTTAAGCTGGTGATAACGTGGGATCGGTATGGTCTTGTCTACTGTCGCCGTCATGCGAACCGCCTCTTGATAAGGAGACCCTCTAAAGAGACTCTCCACTGCCAAGCTCTAGTGGTACAGTATACCGGCCTACTGCTTCCCAGTCAACCTTTTTCTGAATAAAAGGTTGTGGAATTTCTTCCGTGAAAGATTTAGGGCACTTTTGAACGTGTAACCCTGCTTCCGGCGTTGAACGACCCCAGGAACCCAGCGGTTAACAGGCACTCAATCTGCGAGGAGTCGGACGCATACGCAATCGCCGTAACCTCTTACGGCGCAGGGGGCAAGGAACCGGCCAGGCAGGTCTGTGTTTCTTCTGGACCTACATGTTTCGGCCGACCACGTCTCCTGATGGCATTTGACCTTCGGCAAGCGAGGATTCTGTCTGTCAGAATGGAACTTGTAGGGGCACGGGTTATCTCGGATACTTTCAGAACTTCATGAACTCTTCGCACATGGCGTCGATGGCCTCCTGGCTGTGGCCTGCGGTTGCCGGGTTGGGATACCACCTTGCCATGAAGCCGCCGCCGGGTCGGCCAAGGTGTTTGATCATTTTTCGGATATAGCCGCGAATTTCATCGAGGCTTGAGTTGGGCATGACCACTTGTATATCCACCGGACACCAGAACGTAATCCGGCCGCCGAAACGCCGGCCAAGCAGTTCCAGCCCCATGTTCTCCTGCTGATCCATCTGGATTACGTCCAGGCCGATTTCTATAAGGTCGTCCAATATCTCTATGATGTTTCCGCAACTGTGTAGGAAGGTAAGCAGTCCGGCTTCATGGGCAGCCTTGTAAACACGAGCGTATCGCGGCTTCCATATCCGACGCCAGGACTGAGGTGAGATCATCAGGCGGTCCTGCAAGCCCCAGTCGTCCATCCACATGTAGCCGTCCACGCTCACGTCGGCATAGCGCTCAATGGCGTAGAGGTTCGTCTCGACCAGTATGTCAATCAGTCTGCACAACTGATCCGTCGCCTGATGAATATCCATCCAGGTGTTTTGCAAGCCACGTATGAAGTGCACACGCTCATAGAGTGAAACGCCGCCGGCTATGAGGAATTTGTCCCCGGCCTGTGCTCTTGCGCCCTTGAGCTCGCGCCATCGACGCGGGTTCTTGAAGTCCGGAACGGTCAGTTTGTCGAAGTCGGCCCAATCTTTCAGCGGAAAATCCTTGACCTCACCCACCTCGGTCAAGCCCAGATTTTGCCAGACCGCGCCCCATTCATCCGTCGCGCTTTGGCCTCTGGGGCGGTCGTCCAATGGAGGCAAAGTATAGGCCCATGCGAAATCAGAACCGTATTTTTCGGGAAACTCGTACGGCAATCTGGGCGGATTCTCAAAACAAATGGCCCGTTTGACTATCTCTTTGCTGGTCATTTACTTGTACGTTCCTATTCCGCTTCGACCGGGACAGTCCCGGGGCTGGGCCTGTTGGAATTCAGCCATGCCCGGAACACAGCTTCTGGCCAAATTCCAGCATGTTGCACAATAGCCTGTCGGCAAGGGGGTCCTTCCCAAGATTATCAACGATCCTGAATTGGGAGAAAATGATGTTGCCCTTGCCGTGCCGCTTGCAGGTCAGGTTCGAGGCCCACCAGGATTTCCTGTAGCTGGCATGAAAGGAACCGGCCAGGCACTCTGATTCGATCAGTCCATCTTCGTCCGACGGTGGTTCTGAATCATTCCACTGCGGTTCTCTATCCATGATGCGATGCGAAACAATCGGGATAATGTTGCAAAATTCATCGCCCATAAGGCAATTCATCGGAAGGCCTCGGAATACCTCGTGCTTTTTTACGAAATGAAAAGTATTGGAAAAACCGCCTCCGGCAAAGTGCTCACGGAAGTCATATGGCATGCGAAAATGGTATGCGAGTTTGGTGTCAAGCAGCAATAGTGTACAGCCGTCCATATATACCATGTTCAGGACATCTGTAATCTTGTCCAGTATCTCCGTTATGGTTACCTCGTGACGAAGGATTAATGGACTATAGCCGAGATTGGGAACGACAACGACGCACGGCCTGTTGTGTGTGCCACGATATTTGAATTCCGTAAACTTAATGCCCTTTTTCCTGAAGAAGTCGGCGATTTGTTTCTCCCTAGGAAGCAGTATTACTTTTTCAATCCGAGACGCTTTTGCCTTGAAGACGAAAAAGGTTGTGTCGCTATGTGCTAATACCTTCTTGCCGTCCAGCAAATCCATCCTGACCGTATATCGCCCCTCCCGGCCTTGGAGCGACATGGCGTCCGAATAAATCTTCAAAATACGTCTGTCTACGCGGACAGGCAGGCTTTTGCGAAACACGACTTTATGCTTTGGATTTTCGCTTCGTACTGACAGGCTGAATTTTCCTGATATGCCCGCGTCATTGATAAGCACGGCCTCTATGTTAGCTCGCTTGCCGGCGTAAACATTTCGCACGGGCAGGTGAATGGCTATGTGCAGGGGCTCATTGGCCTGCTTCAGTGTGCGGAATGCTGGTTTGGGATTCCTCCAACTGTCAACCATTCCACCGCCCATCTCATTGGCGGCGTCGGCAAACTGGGTCAGGCAATAAGCGGACAACTTCGGATTGGACCTTACGGCTTCGATTTGACGCTTAAGACCCTCTGCCTGAAGCTTTTGCGATGCGCGGCTGAAACTTGAATAGTCTTTGAATATCCTGCTGAGGCCATATTTCTTAAACTCTTTCTCCATGCTTCGCAGCGAAGATTCAAGACGGCGATAGTCCGCCAGTTGCTTATCCGTTTTCGCATTGAAGCACTTCAGCACTCTGCGAATATCCTCCGGAGCACTGTAGCCGAACTCCGACAAGAAGGAAAATTGCTTTGCTTCTCCCAATGTCTGGTAGCCTCGATATGTAGATTCGTCAACGGGAACAATGGCGTATCTGTGCCCGTCATAATAGGACACCGCCTTTTTACTATAAGGAGGGTACAGGCTGCCGCAATTCGTGAATCTTAACGCCTCGGTGACAAAGCCCCCGGAGTTATCCAGTATGGGGCGGCTTGGGTCCAGTGTTCGAGCCGTCTTGCAGAGTTTTTCCAGTAGCCGGCCGCTTCCGCCCCAACCCTCATTCGCAATGCCCCAAAGGATAACCGATGGATGGTTTCTGTCCCGTAGAACCATCTCCCTGACTTCTCGTAGGCAGCGATCTTCCATTTGCGGGGTTACTTTCATCCAGCCTATTGGCGGTTCCTCGTAAAGCAGTAGTCCCATCTCATCAGCCAGGCGAATAAACACCGGTGGCGCCGTCTTGATATGCAGGCGGC
>JAXHSV010000085.1:0-12124 GCA_034190305.1 Planctomycetota bacterium
CGTCCAGATAGGTCGTGTTGGTGGCGTTGGCGAAATGGGCGGAAATCAACGACGTCTCGATCAGTTGCACCATCGAGTAACCGGCGACCCTCTCGTCCTCGCCAAAATGCACGATCTGCGTCTGGCCGAAGCGTTTCATTTCGATTAAGTCGCATAACTTGACGACGAATTCCCGGATCACCTCCGGGTCCCGGATTCGATCTCCGTCGCAGTCGTAGATGTCGATGCTTGAGGCAACCCCCCAAACCTGCTGGGCGATGGCCGTTTCCATCAGCGTTTGTCCATTCATCCTCGTGTCCTTTTCGACCGGCGAACCAGTAATAGAAAAGTCCGCCATGGTTCAGTTTATCCTTAAGGGCTATGTCCATCTCGGCGGTTCACTCCACCGCCCTGCACGCGCCTCTACGTACCTGTAGGCCGGAGCGGATCATCGGAATCACGGCGCCTCATCCGATGGCGTCGCATGCCGCTGTCCTTCTCCCGCCGGTCTCTATGATCGTCCTCATCCCATTCGTCATCCCAGTCCTCGTCGTCAAATTCATCGTCCTCGTCCATATTCTCGTCCAAGTCGTCCTCCTGATCTTCGAAGTCGTAACTATCCTGATCCGGTTCAGGGACAAACTCGTGTTCGTCCTCTTCCGACGGACCCTCCGGCTTATCGTCAATATGCTCTTCCGTTTCGTGCCGGTTGTGGTCCTTTCCCATCGGCACTTGATGATCTTTATTCCAGTTCGTCATGGTTCATCCCTTTTGCAAAAAGGTCGAATAGTCAGCCTGATCGACCCGACCATTGGCGTCCGATACCGGTTTATCCCAGCAGTAGGCAATACTTATGCCAAGGCTTTTCCTAGTGCAAAACGTCGTTCTTTACGCCGATTTGCGAACCGGTGCGCGAAAGACTGACACTATTCGGTATATAATTGCCGTTACGATCTCTGATTCCGGCATCAACATGCCTGTTAAGAGGGAATTACCGCCTATTTGCTTGATCCCGTGTCACCGACGGGTTAGTCCAGGCTGCCTTTGGGTACCAGGTGGTCTCGAAAAAACATGGAAAAATATTTTTTTCTTGGATTGGCTATTGCCAGGGCGAGGGCGCTGGTAGTATAATCTGGTACAATAATACCTCTTTATGTTCTTGTTTAGGTATTTGAATACACATGAAGGGAAGCCGTTATGCTGCTTCGATTGCATCTGGCAATCAAGGATGAGGATCTGCAAAAGCAAATCAACCGCCGTCTGGTCAGACAACAGGATGTTCGTGTGGAGACATACGGGGGTAGGGGAGGTGCCTGGGAGAAGATCGTCCGGAGCAACGCCGACGTCTTCATCATAAGTTCGGTTCTCATTCCCGAACCGATCGAGTCGAGTATCGCACTTCTGAACGATCTGCCGGAAAACCCGACCACAGTCATCCTTCACGATACGGACCTTCCCGAGGATCAGGCCGCTCTGGTGGCCGCCGGCGCGGACGTGGTTCTCTATGCCGAATTGCCCATACATCCGTTGATGGAGGCCATTGAAGGGACGCTTGAATCTCGGCGGAGCCTGATTAATCGGAGTTGGCGGGCGAAGTCGCCGTTCTACACACCGCGGCTGAGCGATTTCGCAACGGACAACCCCGCCATGCAGTTGTTTATGAATACTGTGGACCGCGTGGTTCCCAGCAGTTCTCCGCTCCTGATCATGGGTGAAACCGGCGTGGGGAAAGAGCACCTGGCCAGGGCTATTCACTCGGAAAGCCCACGGTCGGCAGGCCCTTTTGTGGTTGTCAACTGCGCCGCCCTGCCGGAAACGCTCCTTGAAAGCGAACTATTCGGGCACGAGGAAGGCGCCTTCACCGGTGCAGTCCGTTCCCGCCGAGGCGCCTTTGAGTTGGCTCACAACGGCACGATTCTCCTCGACGAAATCGGGGAGATGCCCCTTCACCTTCAGGCCAAACTCCTGCGAGTCCTTCAGGACTATGAGATCAGGCCCCTGGGCAGCGAGAAGGCGAACTGGGTTGATGTCCGTGCAATCGCAACAACCAACCGCAGTCTGGACAAGGAGGTCGAATCGCAGCAATTCCGCAAAGACCTCTACTATCGCCTGAGCGTGGTGATGCTGACGGTTCCACCGCTTCGAGAACGCCCCGAAGACGTCCCTTCCCTGGTGCAGCACTGCATTGATCTGACACGTCGAAGGATCGGACGAGAGGTCTCAAGCATTACTGACGAAGCGATGGATGCACTCTGCCGATACGACTGGCCTGGAAATATCCGCGAACTGATGAACGTCATCGAGCGGGCAGTCCTCCTGTGCCAAAGCGATGAGATCGTTTTGGCAGACCTTCCGGACGGCTTCCACGAGAACGAGGATTTGTCGGTCGGAACCCACGGATTACGAACAGACTTTCTCGGGACCTCGGACGACTGGAAGAGTAAAACCCTGCCGGAAGTATGTGGCGAGGCCATTGAACGTGTGGAGCGGGCCTATCTGCAAATGGCACTGACGGTCTCGCGCGGGCACGTGGGCAAGGCTGCTCGCATGGCCGGTATTCACCCCAGAGGTATGTACAACAAGATGAAGAAGCACGGCCTCCGGAAAGAACGATTCAAGAAGCAACCATGAAACTCCTTTGAATGTCCCCGCGATCTATACGCGCCGCAAGTACCTGATCTTACCTTATCTTACGAGTTGTCGCCTTCCGCCGGGATTGTCCCGGCAGCGACCTGTTGCCGCTGCCCCGTTCGGTTCGCGCCGCGTATCTCCTCAAAGAAGGGCGTCCGTCCCTGCTCAACGCAGGTAGCAGCATAAATGTACATTGCTGCCGACCATGTCTGCCAGTCCTGCCCCTGCGGCGCGCCGTCCTGAGCGCGGAACCACTCGTTGAAGCCAAAGGCCACCGGCCTTTCCCTGGCGGGTCGCACCAGTTTGGTCAAGGCCTGAAATCTCTTCCTGGCCAGTCTGCGCCCACCCGCTGCGACCAGGGCTGCGTTTATCGCGTTTTCCTTTGTCCGGCTTTTCGTTCCAGTCTATACTCACATCGCAACGGGACAGGAGTCCCGCCTTGAATCTCTACAAGAGAATATTGAATAATGAACCAAGAATTTTGAAAGACGAAGTAAAAAAGTATCCCTTATTATAAGGAGGGTGAGTTTCTTTTCTTCAAAATTTAAAAAACCGTGCTCGATATTCATTTTTCAAAAAGAAGATATAATGGAAAAGACTCGTATTCAGAAGGTTTTGTCGGCGGCGGGCGTGGCTCCGCGTCGAGCTCTCGAGCAGATGGTCCTTGACGGCAGAATCAGCGTCAACGGGCGGATTGTCTCGGCATTGCCCTGCTTTGTAACGGATGGCGACGAGATTTGTATTGACGGCCAGGTTGTTGCAGGTCGCCCCGAAAAGAAGATTTATATCCTTTTGAACAAGCCTCGCGGTGTAATCTGCACTCAGCGTGATGAGACCGGGCGAAATCGTCCCCGCGCCGTCGATCTGGTGGACTGGACGGGCAGGCGTCTTTATTGCGTAGGCCGGCTCGATGCCGACAGCACCGGACTGATAATCCTGACCAACGACGGGGAACTGACCAATCGACTGACGCATCCGCGCTACGGTGTAATGAAGACTTACATCGCTCACGTCGCCGGCAGAGTAACGGGCAAAGACATTGCATCGCTGCGTCGCGGGATATTCCTTGGCCCGCAGAAAACATCGTCCGGCGCACCGAAACGTCGCTCACAAACATCCCCCGCCAGGGTTTCGGTGAAGATGGTCCGGCGCGGTGCAACCGAAAGCCTGCTGGAGTTACGAATATCCGAAGGGCGTAATCGCCAGGTCCGTCGTATGCTGGCTCGCCTGGGGCACAAGGTTTATCGCTTGCATCGTTCAGCCATTGGTCCGATAATCGACCGCGGTCTGAAAATAGGTCGATTCCGGCGCCTTAAACTCTCTGAAATATCGGCATTGCGAAAAAGTGCGGGAATTCGATTGCCAAAGCATTAATGGGTTGAGTATTATTCGCACGGTGTTAAACAGTTCAATAAGTGATGTTTTGTGCAGAATCGGTCCGGCGAAGGGCCTCAAGTTTTGCTCGCGTATGGACGAAGAAAAAGTCATAGAATCATTAGGAAAAAGATTTTTTATGCGCAGGTCCAACGGGCATGGATGGAAAGTGGTAATGCGTGTTCTTACTAGCGTATTGATGGTTGTTTGTCTGGCGGCGTTTTCGGCAGGCTGTATTACCACCGTCAACCCCGAAGCGACCCGGTACCTGCATGCCGCCGATGCAGCCTTCCGTCAGGGCGACGACCCTTCCGCTATTGAGGCCGGTTCGCGATTCATCCAGATGCATCCCCGTCTTGAAGAGAGCGGCGAAGCCTATTATATTCGCGGGCTGGCGCGTTGTCGGTCAGGACAGGTCAATGCCGGAAAAACCGACCTCCAGACCGCCTTGACTCTGACAAAACGCAAGGACCTCCTCGCCCTGGTTCACTGCCGGCTCGGAGATATTGCCTACCAGGCCGATGAAATGACCGAATCAGAGAAGCATTACCGCCAGGCCGTCAAGTATGTCCGCCCCGGCGCTCCGCCGGCGGATGAGGCGATGTACCGTCTGGGATGTATCCTTCAGCGTGAGGGGCGATGGCGCGAGGCGGACCTTTTCTTCAGCAGGATGGTGCACTTTTTCGACGGTGAGCCCCTTGCCGAACGTGCAACCGAGCACGCTCACGCAGTGCGATGGTCGATTCAGGCAGCGGCAATGAGCAAGGTAGCCGCTGCAAAACAACTTAAAAACCGGCTTGAACGCGCCGGACTGGATGCCCGAACCGACCTGGAACTAAGAAACGGGCGTGTAATGCGATTGGTTCGTGTCGGCTCTTATCATACTTACGGGCAGGCACAGGCGGATTTGGGAAAAGTCAGAACAATAGTTACCGATGCGTATATTACATCGGCGAGGTGAAAAATTATGAACGGACCGCGTCTATTCGGAATGTTGATTACGATGGTGATGTTATTTCTTGCAGCGGCGGGTTGCGAACCGGCCGAACCGGAAAAACCGGCCGTTGCCGGCGAATTGCTCCAGCAGCACTGGCCGGCGTCCGAAGCGCCCATTGCGCATATAGTAAGGAGGGACTACTACATACGCGAAGGCGACTCGCTTGAAGTGATATATCACGTCCGCCACCAGCGAAACCCCTCTTACCGCGTCAAAATACAGGACGTCATCGTCGTACGCTTCCCTTACAAGCCCACACTTAATCAGGCGGAGCGCGTCCAGTCGGACGGAGCGATTAACCTTGACCTGATAGGAAAAGTGTACGCCTTTGACCGGACAATCGACGACGTGGAAAAGGAACTTCTGGAAAAATATAAAAAGTATATCAAGGATCCTGTCATTACGGTCAGTTTCAAGGAATCCAACGTCAAGATCGCCGAACTGAAACTGGCGATTACGACCGCTCCCCGCGGACAGAGCCGATTGGTTCCCGTTACGCCCGACGGTACGATTTCCGTACCATTCGTTGTCAGCATCCGTGCTGCTGGCAAGACCGTCGAGCAACTGCACAGGGACCTTAACGACGCGTACTCGGCCCTCGGGCTGGACGAACTGGAAGTTACCGTCAACGTCCAGACCGTCGCCGCCACAAGCGTGTATGTCTTCGGCGAAGTTCGCGGGCCTGGAATGCTTCGGGCAAACAAGGAGATTTCCCTTCTTCAGGCCATTGCCCAGGCTGGAAGTTATATTCCCGCCCGCGCCGAGTTGAGCCAGGTGATGCTGATTCGCCGCAGGCACATACCGTCACCGTCCGCGGCGATCATCAATGTCTATCAGTTGTTGGAAAATCGCAAACGCGCCGATTCCGAACCGGTCAAGTCCGATATGGGCAGGTATAAATATGACATCTGGCTGGAAGACGGCGATATGGTATATGTTCCAACCAGCGCTATTGCAAGACGCGCCGATTACATAGAATACGTCTGGACGCGCGGCATCCGCGCCGTCGGCGGGTTCACCAGCACCGCCAATTACACTGTCGGCGATTCCGTGGACTGGCTTGGACCGAATCCGTAACCACCGAGCAGAAAGAGAACAAAATAAAATACAAGTAGCCTACCGGCAGGCAGGTAGTCAGTCGCAGGGAAGGACGACCTACTGTTACTGATTACCGACTACCGACTACCAACTTGATGAGGTGAAACATGGCTTATCCTACACGGACGCTTCGAGAACTGTCGCGGGTGATCTTTTCCCGGCTTGTCGGGATCATATTGATCCTGATGATTGTTGTTGCAGGCACGCTGATAGTTTCTTATTTCGGTCCCTGGCAGTATCGCTCCAGGGCGATGCTGATTGCCAAACCGATGGATGTAACGCTTTCACCGCTTGAGGCTCCGACAAGCATCAGGGACAGGCTGAGCCTGTTTATTCTCGAGCAGCGGGAATTAATCGCCAGCAAATACGTCCTGGCGTCGGCCCTTATGAAACTCGACAACACAGCGCCGACGTCATCGGACGACGGACTGAAAGACCTGAAGGGACGCCAGTGGTACGACGACGAACAGGTCACACAATTCGCCACCGACAACTATGATCGGTTCGAGGACGTCCAGAAGAGAATCAAGGTTACGACACCGGGCGGAGTGGACGTTACGCAGACCTTCACTGTTACCGTCGATTGGCCTGAAGAAAGAGGCCTGCCTCTGGGCGGTGAACCAAGCCGCCGGGCACTGGCGGCAAAACGCGCCCGCCAGTTCACTACGCATCTTCTCGACGCATATCAGTTCCGCCGGACTTCCCTGGAAGTCCAACAGGCAAAGGAAAGTTCAATGGCCCTCATGGCCCAGGCCACTACCGCGGCAAGGGAAAACCTGAAAGAAGCCCAGGAAGCTCTGGAAAAATACGTCGTCGATGAGATCGGGGGCGACATATTACTGGTCCAGAGCATGCTTGAGGGTATCGGCGAGACGGGGCTGCACACTCTAAGAACGACATTTCAAGCCAAGATAAACACGATAGACGCCCGCCTGGCCGAACTGACGGCACTGAACGTACAGATCGACCAGGAACTCGCAAAAAGTTCCGACGAGCAGGTGGTGATACCCCAGGTGTTGCTTACCGACAACCTGGCGCTGAGCAAGGTTATCGGTTCGATTGCGGATTTGAGGATCAGGCTCAATACGCTCACCCCGCGATTTGAGGATTCTTACAAGGAAATAAAAGAGGTTCAGGCGGAACTTACCGCCAACCTGGTCGATCTGAAGAACGAACTGACCAGGCAGCGGACTATGCTGAATCAGGAAATTGCAGCCCTCGGCGGTCAGCGCGCCAAGTTGGTTGAGATTGTGGCGCAGGATCAAAAGCGAATCGCCGCCATGGCCGGCAAAGCCGCCAAATACGATCGTCTGAACAAAGACGCCGACGATGCACAGAAGATACTCAGCAGGCGTCTTGAAGGATACCTAAACGCCGAAAGCGCCGAGGAAGCGGCAAAGATACCGATTCGCGTCCTGGTGGCCGACGGACCGTCGCTTCCGAATGTAGATGACCCGCACCGCCCCATCCTGTGGGCGAACATAATTATCAGCATCTTCGCCGGTGTTATCCTGGCGCTGGTCTATGCCTTCCTGGCCGACCACTTCGACCACACCGTCAAGAGCATCGACGACGTTGAACTACACATTGAAACGGATGTGCTGGCATCGGTGCCGAAATTCAGGCACGAGATAATCCGCACCAATAGAGGTATATAACATGGCCCAGACAAAACTAGCAGCCGCCGAACTGTCTCCTCATGCCGAGGACATCTTCAGAGGTCTGTGGACGTCGCTGTTTCATACTTCCCAGTCGCCGCCGAAGTCCGTGCTGGTCTGTTCGTCCAATCCGGGCGAGGGCGCCACGACCATAACCTGTGGCCTGGCTCTGGCGGGAAGCAAGAATTCCGGTGGAGGCGTATCGGAAACCTCCGATATGGTGCGTTCCGCCGGACGAGTGGTGCTGGTGGATTTCAATCTCCGCACACCTGCGGTAAGTAACACATTGAATGTCGCCGACGGGCTGGGCATCTCGGACGTCATGGTTGGTCGCAAAGACCTCGGCGAGGCCCTTCAACACATAGGGCCGGGACAACTGGACATTCTGACGGCCGGTAGCGAGTGCAGGCATGTCCTGGAAATCCTTCGCGCCGACCGCGTCAGGGGTGTCATGGAAGAATTACAGCGCCGCTACGATTATGTCATCGTCGATTCATCGCCGGTAAATCAGTATCCCGACGCCCAGGTGCTGGCCGAGATTATTGATTCGGTCGTGCTGGTTGCCCATGCCTTCAAGACGCCTCGCGAGGCGCTTCTCCAGGCCAGGAAGAGGCTCCATGTCGGCGAAGGTAAAGTTGCCGGCGTCGTCCTGAACATGCGGACTTATCCAGTACCCAAATTCGTTTATAGGCGCGTCTGAAAAAAAGGAAAAAGATTACCGGAATACCGGATTACCGTGGGACCGACAAACCACAGAAATTGTGTGTGTTTGTCCATACTGGTAGTAATTGGTTCTCGAACAGCGCCGAACGGCACGCCGGTCAGCCGCCCGGCTTGCCGTTCGGCGCTGTTTACGATAAAGCGTTCGGCGATATTCGAGAACGAAAAGTACACAGAGATATGATTGGCGTCTGCGCTCTATCTTGCAAGAGGCTTACATGATTGAGTTGACCCGGCGAAAGACGGAACCTGTTACACAGGGGCTTCTGTCGCAAAATGCCGCCTCCGGAGGACTCCTGGGGATCGTGCTGGTATTGGCGCTGGCAGTGGTGGTGGCGGCGGTCGCCTGGCCCGCTACAATGCCCTGGTCTTTCCTGGCCCTGGCGGGTGGAGCGGTGCTGCTGTACTGGTCTGTAAGGTGGGAGATAACGCTCTGGGCGTGGATATGGGTTCTTTCCTACGGCCTGCTCGACTGGCCCCAGTGGCGGATAGAATCATCGGCATTTTTCACCATGACCGTTCCCCGGTTTATTTTCCTCGTGGCGATGCTGGCGTTCGGTTTTTACTTCCTGCTCCACAAGGAGCGCCTCCGATACGATCGTGCGGTAATATGGGTCATGCTTGCGTTTCTGGTTTATTGCGCCATAAGCGCCACAATAACCGGATGGGTCGCCGCAACTATGCCTTCACCGGCGAGAGGCGCTCCGTATTTCCGTTTCCTTGGCCCGATATTCTTCCCGTTTCTTATATTCTTCTGCGTCTATAACTGCACGCGGGACGAGAAGCAGATTCGTCGTCTTTTGATACTGTTGAGCATCTACGGCTGGTATGCCCTGTACATCGGTTACCTTCAATATGCCGCCATCAGGGGCCTTGATAGCGCTCGATCGCTTATCTGGCCTGCTTACATCAACGACCCGAACCTGCTGCTTGGACACCACTTTGACCGTGCGCGGGGCGCATTTTACGCCTCGAATCCCCAGGCCAATCTTCTCCTGTTGCTGTTTTACGCCGACCTGTTCCTTATCCGCAGGATGGGGGTCCCAAAAACCCGATGTATTGGGTTTTGGGGGTCCCTTCGCGGACCTTATCGTATCGCGCTCATCATCCAGGCGGTTCTCATCCCCCCCGCTATCTTTTTCACCGGCCTGCGCGCGGCATATCTGAGTTTCGCCGTCTGCGGGATTGTCTGGTGCCTGTGGGGATGCAAGGGACGCCTGGGAAAAACCAAACTGGCAATGGCCTTTCTGGTTGCAGCGCTGGCGATTATCATGTTTTGGGGTAATATCGCCCAAAGAGGAAGAGCGCCTTCTGTAGGCGGCGCACCGGCCAGGATTGAACACCTGCGAACAGAAAGGGCGACTGGAGGCGTCGCCCAGACCGGCCCGATTATAACGCGAATGGTCCTTCTGGCGAAAACACTGGATATGGTCGAAATAAGCCCGCTGGTAGGCGTCGGTTTCGGACATTTTGCCGAAGCCGACAAGAAGATTAACCGAGATCCGACTTCACTCGGCGCCCGTTCGTCCGCCGTTACGCCCATTTCCACACCGGCCAATCTGTTTGCTGTAATGGCGGCAGAAACCGGTATCATAGGACTGTCGCTTCTCGTAGCTATTTTCATACTGATATATCGCCAGTCGCTTCAACTTTACAGAAGACTCCCGTCAGAACGGGAGGCTCTGCTGTCGAAGGATTTTGTCGTCGTCTTCTGGGTCGCCATGACGGTATATCTCGTCGATGCGACCTTTGTGGACATATTATGGGACGTTCCCTCCAACGGCCTGTTCTGGGCCTTCGCCGGACTGATGGTCGGATATAACCGCCTGATGCAATCCGGGGCGCAAAATCAACCGGACCTTTCTGTCGCCTCCCTGAACCAGGAGTAAAGCAGTGGCCGTCTTGTCGCGACTGCTGAAGGCCGGCTCGATGACAGAGTCGCTGGGTGTGTACATACCGGCGACTGTCTTCCAGAGATTCCTCGGCCTGGGGCGTATGCTGCTGTTCGTCTATCTGCTCAAGGAGACAGGATACGGGCTTTGGGGACTCGGCGTGGTAATTTTTACCATGGCCTCGTCGCTGGTAACTCTCGGTAGCCATCACGGACTGGTGCGGTACGTCAGTTTCTATGAAGCCCGCGGGCAACTTCAGGCGTTTTACAGCCGGATACGTTTTCTCATTCTCACCTGCGCCGTTGCGCTCACCGCCGCCGCCCTGGCGGGAAGCGACATAATGGTCGCCCTGACGCGTTCCAAAGTTGCCGAAGTGGAACCTCAACGGCAACTGCATCTTTGCTGGGCTGCACTGGTCAATGCCGGTCTGCTTGGGTTGTACCACAACATGCTCGGTTTTCTGGTCGGAATGAGGCGCTATCGGGCGGTATCGGTTCTTGAGATCGCCTTCGCCGTCTGTTTTACCATTCTGGGCGTCGGCGTGTTGTTAGCAACGGCGGATCCTATGTGTCTTATGATTGCGCACTTTATCTCCGTATTGGTGGTTTTCGTCGCGGGAATGTTACTTCTGCATACGGCGATAAAATCGCCGGAACCCCTCGTTGGAGCGGATAAGCCGACCGAGCGACCCGAAGAAACACTGATTCCCGAACCGGACAGCGACGCGGTCGGTCTTGACGCAGCCATGCCTTTTCCGGTCCGGCAGGCTCGAGCCGCCGAACCGTCCGGACTCGAAGGCTGCTTCGCCCGCGTGCTTCGCTTCGGTTTCGTAGCCACCATTGCCGGTTTCCTCTGGCAGGGGGCGGGATATGTAAGTTTTTTGCTGACCTCGCGCCGTTACGGCGAAGCAAAAGCGGGAATATTCTTCGCATTTCTTCCAGTCGGACAGTCGCTGATGGCGCTTTCCAATGCCGCCCGTGCGGTGATATTCACGCATGTTGCAAGGCACTGGGAGAGCGGCGAACGACGCCTGGCCGTCTCGCTTCTGGAAACGACCTACAAGGCGCTGGTGCTGGGTGCGATGACGATAGCGGTGGTGCTTTACGTTACCTCGCAGTGGTGGGTGAAGATTCTACCGTCGGGTTTCCGGGGCGGGCTTGGCCTGCTCGGCGGACTGTTGTTGTTCTTCCAGGCAAGCATACACCTGGCGCTTTTGAACACACTGGCGAGGCTTCACGAAAGACCCACAGTCGTTGCGATCGGACCGCTTCTGGGCGGGGCATTAATCGTTCCCCTGGCGATCCTGTGGATGGACCGGTACGGACCTGAGGGCGCAGCCTTGGCGGCAGGGGTCGGTATGTACGCCGGGATGATGGCGGTCTCGCTGGTGTACTTGCTGATCGTTCGCGTCAGGATGCAAATCAACACATATTTTCTTATGGCCGTCCCCGCTGTGCTGCTGCTGTCGAAATTGACGCTGGGGCTTGTGTGGATAGCGGTGCTGATAGTGACGATATTTACTACATGGCTGCTGGACGCCAGACAAAAACGGATATTGTCTTCCTCGGGGCGGCGGATACTCAAGCAACTCAGGACGGCTGGTTCGCGCCGACCCCCCAGCCGGTAGAAAAAGGAGCAACGGGCGCATGAAAGACAGCATTTCTGTCATTGTGCCTACGCACGACCGTCCGGAATCTCTCGGAAGGACCGTCCGGTCTGTCCTGGATCAGAGCCGGCTGCCGGACGAGTTGATAATCGTCAACGACGGGGACGAG
>JAXHSV010000086.1:0-12080 GCA_034190305.1 Planctomycetota bacterium
CCTGCTTTGTCGCTGACGATTTCCGCTTCCTGCTCATGAATCACCCCACGATAATCCAGACGGGACAGGAAACAGTATCGTCCCGTTCTTACCCCGTTGTCAATGAGTCAATTGAAATTTTTTCTGACTGGTCAGGTTTAAAAAACTGACTTACCGCATACGGATGGCCCATCCGCTTAGCCAGAGCACCCCGGCTGCGACGGCGAAGAGGCCCCACAACCGTCGGCCCTGGGTTAGTGGCTGTGGTTCTGGAAGTGAGATACCGGCAACCCGCCTTTGCGGATTGATTTGAGGCTCAGCCGATTTCAGGCCCGTCAGGCTGACGGCGTGAATTTCGCCGGCTCCGTCGCGGTACAAACCGGGGTTGAGCAGCGGTCCGTTACCGACCGAGACATGAGCGGACTCATCCATCGCCTTCCAGTCCCGGCGCAAACCGGCTGACAACGGAGAAACCGATTCGATGAAAACGTTCGGACGCGCCTGGGGCGCCAGATATTTAAATACATTTACCATAAAGACCACGAACGATTCGGTCATGGCAAAGTTGGTGTTTTCAGTGGCTGTGTCGAACGCCACCCAGACTCGTGACGGGTTCGCCCCCGCCAAAACAAGCGTATCGGCGCCGATGCTTACCAACCGCTGCTGCGGCGGTGTCTCGACCGCTCGCCAGCCGGCCGCGCGCCGAACGGCAACTGCCGACAAATCAACATAAGCAAGGACGGGATGATCGACCATCGTGTCTGTGTCGCCCAGCGCGATATTTTCCAGCAATTTCCCTTTGCGCCATCCCTCCGGCGCTGCCGGCGGGTCGATAATCAAAGCCGGTATATCGGCGGGCGCATCAGCGCCGACGGCGATAACGGCATCGGACTCGGATGGCTTGTCAATAAGACGAAGGGCGGGATTTTTTTTCACGAATCGCCGGACGAGTGGGTCGGACCAGCCGACTATCGCCACGTCAATCGCAACCGACATACGCCGGACAGCGAATGCCGACGAGTACGGCCCCTGCTGAGCGGTAATCACGGCGGAATAATAATCGCACCCGCCGGGAAATTGGGAAATCAGCGACCGTCGGGCCAATCGGGGCAGGTCATATTTCAGCGTAACGGCGGGCCTGCCCTGGCCGGTAATGACCACCTCGCCCTGCTTTGGCCCGGCTGTGTGATTTCGCAAAGCCACGAAAACCTGGACGGCCCCTTCTCCTACATCGCTGACGGCGAATGCGTCTATTGTTACCTCTCCGGGCCTGGCCGGTAGTGCAATTGTGGTCACCCCCGGACCGTCTTCAGTCTTCAGCGTCGCAGGCGCGAAGCGGTAGAGGTGCTGGATGTTCTGATCGCCGGCCGGCAGCGTGAGGTCTTCGGCGGCGGCGGGTAGAAGCCGTATCCCGCTGATACGCCGGGCAGCCTCGGCTGGACTGATAAAATCGCTCGAGCCACCGACGGCAACCGGAAGAATCAGTTTTACGCGGTCTGTCGGTTCAAGTCGTCGTAATAATGGTCCGGTAATTTCGGCGAGCGTCCCTTCCGGAAGGCCCGCCAGTTCCGCCGACGGGTATATCGCCACAGCGACCCGCCTTGCCGGCGCTTCGGCGTAGTATATAGGTTGCGCCAGCGCCACTACCGCCGCAGCCGCACCCGCCAGCAACAGCCACCAAGCCGCAGTGAAGCGGCGGGATTTGCGAGCCGACGGTCCGACAGACGCAACCGCACGCTCCCAAAGCCGGAGGCTTCCGACGGGCATCACCTTCTGCATCGGTCTGGCAAGCGCCCAGAAAGCCGCCGCCGCCACCGCCAACAAAGACAACAACGCCCATGGAAAAAGAAATTGCATCGATCAAACCAAAACCACAAAGAGCACAAAGTAAAAAAACTCTATTTGTTGTCTTTGTGCTCTTTGTGTCCTTCGTGGTTCATTTTGTTAGATGTTATCAGAACTGGCCCAGGTTGCGTTTTTTAATGACCGCTCGGAGCAGGATATAATCTTTTCCCTTGTATCGGTGTACCTCGCCGGAGATGTGAAAGACTGCGCCGAAGGCGGTTCCTTCATTCGAGAGCGCCTCCATCTTCTCAAGGTACAGGTTCGGCAAGGCTCTCATCGGGGGTTCCCGCAGCGTGTTGTCCGCCTCGAATGCTATGCGCGCCCATTTCCGCCCTTCTTCTTTCGGCATGAGCCGCACAAGCCGGTGTACTGCATTTTTTCCAGGTCCAGCATGGAGAGGCTGACCCGATGGCGCTCCGGACGGCGCCGGAACGGCTTCGGGCAGTTTCGGTTTGACGACCGGAACGATGGGCCTGGCGGGCGTTTCGCCGAGCAGTTCAGCGGCTACATCTTCGGCTGACGCCTTTGCAGACCTGCTTTGGGCCGGTTGCGAAGTCGGTTCGGTATGACTCACCACAGGCGGTTCGACGGGCTTAGTCGTAGCGGCGGATGTTGTCGCAGGCTGGGTTGTTACCGGTTGGGTTGTCGCCGCCGGCGCAGACGACGGCAATCTCGGCATCAGCAGCGCCCTGTGCAGGAGCATATAGTATCCGCCCCTGTAACGATGGACCTCGCCGGAGAGGTTGAACTCTGCTTCGGGATTCTCGGCGTGGGTTTTTTCGACGTCTTCAAGCAGTTCGCACGGCAGGAGGTAAAGCACGCCGACTCGCTGGTCTTTTATTGTATGCCACTGTCCGGCTGGGTCATTTTCGATCGATGCGACCCGGTCGATTATCATCACCCCGCTCGGCAACATCGCGCGCTGCTTGCCGGAGGCCTGGATTACCGTAGGCAGAGTAATCGGCACCTCCGTCGGGTCGGACGGGGGAGGGATTTTAATTTCTTCCGCTGCTCGACTGAACTCGCCGAAGTCCGTCGAGGCTGGGCGTGACGCAGGACCGCTGGCCGGATCAACGGGCCTGGCCGGGGACTGCCCCGAAGCGCCTGCCGCCGCCGCCAATCCAATCGCAGCCCAATATGTCCACGCCGGAACTTTCATGATAATCTTACTCTGTAAACAGCGATTCTACGTCCGACATGCGGGAAGATTCAAGTTATCCGTAAGGCATAACAGACGTAACCAGCGGCTATCCGTTCGCTTCTCGCGTGTAGTTCAGCAGTCCTCCGGCAGCGAGTATTTCCCGCTGACGGGGGCTTATGTCAACCCGGCAGGTGAAGCCGAAACCCTTCGTTGCGTTGTGGACGGTAACAGTTCCGGATGATTCGATAACAGAATCGATCTGTTCGATTTCCAGCCTGTCGTCGGCGTCGATGCGGTCATAATCGCTCGATTCGGCGAATGTCAGAGGCAGGATGGCGAAATTTACCAGGTTCGCCTGGTGAATCCGCTCGATGGCCTTTGCGATAACGACGCGCACGCCGAGGTACATCGGGCACAGTGCGGCGTGCTCGCGCGACGATCCCTGCCCGTAGGAATCGCCGGCGACGATGACGCCGGCACGCCCGGCGTCTTTGGCGGAAATCGCCCGTTCGGCGAACGTCGGCTCGCCCGGTTCGTTCAGCGGGGCAAAGACGTGCTTTGCGTATTCCGGCACGTTCGAGCGAAGTTTCAGCAGTGTCCCCGCCGGCATGATGTGGTCGGTTGTGATTTTGTCGCCGACCTTGATGAGAACCTCGCCGTCGATTTTCTCCGGCAGAGGCTGACCCGCCGGAGGTTTGACAATCGTCGGCCCGCGAACGATTTCGACGCCGTCGGCTTCGTCAGCCGGCAGAGGCGGAGTAATCATTCCGTCGTCAATCAGGAATTTATCAACCTGCGGGATTCGGGGATACTCCATATCAAGTTTTCGCGGGTCAGTTATTTCGCCTGTCAGAGCCGCTGCGACGGCGACCTCAGGTGAGACTAGATAGACCTTGTCGCCCTTTGTTCCGGATCGCCCTGCGAAGTTACGGTTGAACGTCCGCAGACTCACCCGCCCGTCGCCCGGCGAAAATCCCTGCCCGATGCAAGGCCCGCAGCCACATTCAAGAATCCTCGCGCCGGCGGCTACCATCTCGCCCAGCGAACCGTTGTCGGCAAGCATCTTCAGCACGCCCCTGCTGCCCGGCGCAATGCCCAGTTCCACGCGAGAATGAACCTTTCGTCCCTTAATCACAGCCGCTACAAGCATCAAATCGTAGAGGCTGGAATTGGTGCACGAGCCGATGAGCACCTGATCGACCTTTGTCCCAGCCAGGTCGGTTATTTCTTCGACGTTTCCCGGCGACGAAGGTACTGCCGCCAAGGGAGCAAGTTCGGATAAGTCAATGACGACCCTGTTGAAACTCACCTTCACCAGTCCGTCTTCGTCGGTTTGCTCGATTTTCGCGTTCGGGCAGTATCGGCGAATGTTTTCGATAACGTCGGCGTCTCGCTTGTTGTGGAGGCGTTTTGTTATGCTGTCGTACTCGGCGTCGGCATCGGCGGCCAGGGCGGTAAACTGCCCGCCCCTGCCCTGAGCTTCCAGAAATGCCCGCGTCATCTCATCGGACGGAAATATGCTTGTTGTAACGCCCAGTTCAGCGCCCATGTTGGTGCAGGTCGCCCGTGCGGGAACCGAAAGCGAAGAAACTCCCTCTCGGCAGTACTCGACCACCGCGCCGACGTTTCCGCTCGTTGTCAGGATGCTCAACAGTTTCAGTATGATGTCCTTCGGCGCAACCCACGGACCCAATTGGCTACGAAGTTCCACCGCCACCACGGAAGGACACCTCAGGTAAAACGCCCCCCCTCCCATAGCCACAGCCACGTCAAGCCCGCCTGCGCCCATCGCCAGAGCGCCCATCCCGCCGGCGGTCGGCGTGTGCGAATCGCTTCCCAGCAAAGTCTTTCCCGGCGCAGCGAACCGCTCCAGGTGCACCTGGTGGCAGATGCCGTTACCGGGTCGGCTGTGATACGCGCCGACTTTCGCGGCGACCGACTGGAGGTAAAGGTGGTCGTTGTGATTTTCAGGTCCGAACTGGGCCATGTTGTGATCGACGTAACTGACCGACAATTCTGTCCGCACCCTCTCCACACCCATCGCCTCGAACAGCAAAAAGGCCGTCGTGCCCGTAGCGTCCTGAGTGAGGGTCTGGTCGATGCGGATGCCGATCTCGCCGCCGAACTCCAGGTCGCCGTCAACAAGATGGTCGGCGAGTATCTTTTCCGTCACTGTGCCTCGCATGAGAAAACTCCGAATTGTTTTCGTCCGGGTTATTTTACGGACTGCGGCTGTATAATCTTCTCGGCGCTGCGCCGTTCCAGTTTTCCAGCCAGAATTTCATAGCCACTTCCGGGTGTCGTTCATGTCCGCTTCCGGGGATGACGGTGGTGGTAACTCTGAATCCCGCAGATCGCAGATAGGAAATTCCTTTTTCGGACTGGTCTTTAATCGCGCCCGGATCGTTCTGCCCGTAATAGATTATCACGGGCGTCTTGACCGCTTCAGGCGGATACCATCCGTCCAGCGCGTTGCGGTTGAAGTTGCAGTTGCGCGCCGCCACGACGCTGAAGATGTCCGGATGCCTCAGGCCTATGAAATAAACCGGAAACCCTCCGCCGGAGAAGCCCGTCATCATGATGTTCCGCCGGTCGATGTTGTAGATGTAGTGCATCTGCCCGATGATGCTCATAATAAGCCGCTCATCTCGCAGAAGTTGATTGATGGCGCCGGCGCCGAGTATGCCGTCGCTACTGGTCAGTTTCGGGCAGATGAGGATGCATCCGTACTTTTCCGCCAGCCACTTCCACTCGCCGACGTGGTAGGCTGCTACGTCGAACGGATCGGTCCCGTGGCAGGAAACGATTACCGGTGCGGGTCTGTCGTGCCGGTAGGTGCTGGGCACGTACAGGTAATATACCCCTCCCGTAGTCGGCTCGACCAAAAGGCGGGGCTCGACGGGTGTATTCTGCGGCTGGGTAACAGCGCAACCGGTCAGAAACGCCGTAAACAGACATATTCCGATATAAACACGCATCATATTCGCGCCGGCAGGTTCGATTATCCCCGAATCTCCCAACAGGGCGGATATGGTACAAAATCACACCACCGAAAAGCAAGGGCGGATACGGAATTGGTCATTATTGGCAAATGGTGCAGCCGCAGCGCGGGCATCGGCTGCACGACGCCTGTGCGTCCAGCGCGGCATGGCAGTTCGGACAGCGCAGGGACGATTCGCCGCCCGCCTCGAAACCCATCGGCTGGGCAGGCCTGCAACCGTCGCGATAAACGGTGATGCCCTTGCACCCGCTTCGCCATGCCCGGCGGAAAACCTTGTCCACGTCGCCGGCCGTCGCGTCGGCTGGAAGGTTAATCGTCTTGGAGATCGCCCCGTCGATATATTTCTGGAAGGCTGACTGCATCTGTACGTGCCTGGCGGGGGGTATTTCGTGTGCCGTAACGAAAACCTCTCGGACGTCGGGGGGGATGTCCGAAAAGTCCGCAAGCCTTTCACCGGCGGCGAGGCGACGGGGAATTTCATCCCTCCAGAGTCCGCGCTGTTTGAGCGTCTGTTCGAATACGCTGTTGACCTCCATCATGACCCGTCCGTCGAGGACGTTCCGGCGGAACGCCATCGCAAAAGCAGGCTCGATTCCGCCGGAGCAGCCTGCGATAATGCTTATCGTTCCGGTCGGGGCGATGGTTGTAACGGCGGCGTTGCGCATGGGACGACCGTAACGAGTTTCCCACAGGCTGCCCGGATAATTCGGGAAACAGCCCCGCCGCCGGGCCAATTCCTCCGAGGCTGAAAACGCACGCTCCGTAAGGATTTGCGCAATGCGCCCGCCGAATTCCACCGCCTCGTCGCTGTCGTAGGGAATCCACATCCGCATCAACGCGTCGGCCAATCCCATAACGCCAAGTCCGACCTTCCGATTGCCCAGTGTTACCCGCCGTATCGGCTCGATGAGGTAATCATTCACGTCGATAACGTCGTCGAGCAGACGGACGCCCACCTCGATCGTCCCGGCGAAAGCGTCCTCGTCGAATCGTCCGTCGTGGACGAACTTCGAAAGATTTATCGACGCGAGGTTGCAGGCCTCGTAGTCCAGCAGCGGTTGCTCGCCGCAGGGATTAGTCGCTTCAATCCGTCCGAGTTTCGGCGTGGGATTGTCTGCGTTGACGCGGTCGATGAAACACAAACCCGGTTCGCCGGTCGCGTGTGCGCATGAAACGATGAGGCCCCAGACGTCGGCTACGGTATAGCAATCGTTTTGAAAACCATCGGCGCCGCGAAGGTCCGCCAGCGTGCAGGCGGCGATGTCAACGCCGCGCGGAATAACGTAACGTTTCTGAGTGCGCGGATTAATCACGATGTGCGCGTCGCCGGGACGTTCATCAAGAGCAGAAAAAAAATCATCGCCGATTTTGACGGAAATATTAAAATTTTCGAATTCGCCGGAGCGATTCTTGGCGGTGATGAATTTCAGTATGTCCGGGTGCTTAACACTCATCATTCCCATGTTCGCGCCGCGACGAAATGCGCCCTGCTGAATGGCGCGGGTCGCCTCGGCGAAGACCCGCCAGAAGGAGATGGGGCCGGAAGTTGCGCCCCCGCTGGAGGCGATGTAGTCGCCTGCGGGACGAAGTCGGTCGAAGGCGAAGCCTGTCCCGCCGCCGGCCTTCTGGATAAGTGCGGCGTGCTTGACGGATTCGAAGATGCCCTCGACGCTGTCGGACACCGGCAAAACGAAGCATGCGCTGAGCATGCCGAGTTCGCGCCCGGCGTTCATCAAAGTCGGGCTGTTCGGCAGTAAGATACCGCCGGACATAAGGTTATAAAATTTTTGCGACGAAGCCTCGGCCGACGCCCGCCCCTCATAACGACGTTCGGCCGAGGCAACGACCGAAGCGACCCGAAAAAACATTTCCGCCGGCGTTTCGACGACGACGCCGTCACTGCCTCTGGCCAGATAGCGCTGAGTGAGAACCCCGACGGCGTTGTTACTTAATTGCAGCGGTTCGTTTTGCATCGGACCGGCCTTTCTCTTTTCGATCGCCCGCGCCCATTACTATTGTACTCCATCAGAACGAAAAACGCATCAGCAGCGCATACACAACCCGCCGCCGTCCGAAACAATCCAAAACTTCGACATGTGTTATCAACTAAAAAATTCGAGACAGACTTCGAGCATTGTATTTGCGCTAAAGAAATAGTGCGCGTCTTGTCGAAAAAAAATTTAGTGAAAAAGTTTTTTTGTTTGGAAAAAGTAAATCAGTAAGTGTAAAAAGTTATTACGTGGTTTGTTAAAAGGCTCTTTGGGAAACACCTAACCTGAGAGGAGATGAAACGATGGCAAAGAAAAAAGCCAAAAAGAAGGCCACGAAGAAAAAAGTAGCAAAGAAGAAAACTGCAAAGAAGAAAACTGCAAAGAAGAAAACTGCAAAGAAGAAAACTGCAAAGAAGAAAACTGCAAAGAAGAAAACTGCAAAGAAGAAAACTGCAAAGAAGAAAACTGCAAAGAAGAAAAAGAAATAAGTCTCTGGGCTAAAAAACAGCCAGTACGAAACAGATGAGGCACGATAAAGCCTCTGGAGCAGCAGGCGCCCTTGCCACGGCGGCGCCTGCCGCTTTTTTATTGCCGGAGGTGAACTTGCATGGAAGGTAAGCGGACATATAATGTTGTGCGTGCGAACGATCGCTATAACCAATCAAAAAGGCGGAGTGGGCAAGACCACGACGACGGCCAATCTGGGTGCGGCTCTGGCGGGAAATGGAAAGAACGTCTGCCTTATCGACTTCGACCCGCAGGCGCACCTGACGATACACTTCGGCATCGATCCGACAACAATTCGGTCCGGCATCTACGATGTCCTTACCGCCGATACGCCGCTGAGAAGCGCCGCAGTCAGTGTCGAGCCGAATCTTAGTGTTATCCCGTCTGTAATCGACCTTGCAGCAGCGGAGGTCGAACTGGCCAGAACCGTCGGACGCGAGCAAATCCTCCGCGACCGTATCACCGAGGAAACCCTCCCATACGACTTCATAATGATCGACTGCCCGCCGAGCCTGGGCCTGCTGACGCTAAACGCCCTGTCGGCGGCTGGAGAAGTACTTATCCCGCTCCAGCCTCATTTCCTCGCGCTGCAGGGGCTTGGGCAACTTTTAGAGACCGTATCGCTGGTGCGCCGTCGGATTAATCCGGACCTGAAGGTGGCGGGCGTAATCTTCTGCATGTTCGAGACCGGTACGCGTCTGTCCGGCGAAGTGGTCGAAGACGTCCGGGAATTTTTCACATCCGCCCGCAGCGACGATGCGCCCTGGTCGAAAACGCATATCTTTAAAACTCGCATCCGACGAAATATCAAACTCGCAGAATGCCCCAGCCACGGGGCAACCATTCATAATTACGACCCGTCTTCCCACGGCGCCGAAGACTACGCCGCATTGGCCGACGAGTTCCTCACGACCTTTGCCGCAAACGCCGGCAGCGATTCACACGAACAAACCTGCCGGGATTCTTTATCAGAGGCCCAGACGCTCGTTGATCTCGCCGACAACAAATACGCCGGCGAGCCAATCGAGTCTCCGTCAGTTCAGTCACCTGAAGCGACACAATGAAGCAGTCTTCGTATATCCTGCGCCGCCGACTGACCCTGGTTTTATTTCTCATTATCTGGGCCACTGCTGTCATCGCCACTCACATTCCCGCCGAACGTCTGCCCAAAGCGAACATCTCCGACAAAATCCTCCACGCCGCCGGATTCTTCCTCCTGGCAGGAGTGTTCTGGCTGACACTGTGGATGTACGGTGTTGACGGAGCCAAACGCATCACGCTCATATTTTTCACGATGCTTACCTACGCGGCAATCGACGAAATGACTCAGCCGCTGGTAGGCAGGGAAAACTCTCTCGGCGACTGGTTGGCCGATGTAGCCGGAACTATCGCCGCACTGACCCTGCTGGAGTTGATGGCGCTGTGGCGGTCGTGGTCTGCGCCTCGGCCTGCGGGCTGAACGAC
The DNA here is from genome assembly GCA_034190305.1 of Planctomycetota bacterium. Classification (GTDB taxonomy): domain Bacteria; phylum Planctomycetota; class Phycisphaerae; order SM23-33; family SM23-33; genus JAUWNJ01. The sequence goes on from JAXHSV010000086.1 coordinate 9,929, forward strand.
TCAATCTCCATACCCGACCTCGGCCACTTCGATCGCTTTCAGCAGCGCCTTGGCCTTGTTGATGGTCTCGTCGTACTCGCGATCGGGCACAGAGTCGGCGACGATGCCCGCGCCGACCTGGACATAAACTTTCGAATCCGTAACTATCATTGTTCGCAGCGCGATGCAGGTGTCCATATTCCCGCTGAAATCGACGTACCCGACCGCACCGGCGTAAGGACCGCGGCGGGTCGGCTCCAACTCGTCGATAATTTCCATCGCGCGGATCTTAGGCGCGCCGCTGACGGTCCCGACCGGAAGGGTCGCGCGAAGGGCGTCGAAGGCTGTCATGCCCTCAGCCAGTTTGCCTTTGACGTCCGAGACGATGTGCATCACGTGGCTGTAACGCTCGATGGTCATCACGTCGGACAATTCGACGGTTTTAGGTTCAGCCACTATCCCGACATCGTTGCGCGCCAGATCGACCAGCATGATGTGTTCCGCCCGCTCCTTTTCGTCGGCGAGCAGTTCGGCCTCAAGCGCGGCGTCTTCGGCGTCGGTCGCTCCGCGAGGGCGGGTACCGGCCAACGGACGCGAAGTTACAACGCCGTCCTCGACCCTGCAGAGTATCTCAGGCGACGAACCCACCAGCGTTACCTCCGGCGTCGTCAGAAGGAACATGAACGGCGAAGGGTTGACTACCCGAAGCGCCCGGTAAATATCGAACGGCGCCGCATCCGTATCGACCGCCAGACGCTGTGAAAGGACCACCTGGAAAATATCGCCGGCGCGAATGTACTCCTTGCATCTTTCGACGGCGTCGGCGAACCGGCTTGCGGTGAAATTCGACTCGAAAGGAACCTGAGGCAGATGGTCGAGTGTTACTTCGCCGATGCCGATACCGGATGATCCGCCTTCGCCGAGACGGTCGATGGTGCGCTCGATAGACTCGGTAGCCGACTTGTAGGCGCTTCCGGGGTCGTCGGTAACGTGAGCGTTGCAGACGACCTTGATGGTCTTGCTGACGTGGTCGAAGATGACCATCGTCCGGTACAGCCCGAAACTCAAATCCGGAAGCGACAGATCGTCCGTCGGACCTTCGCCGATCTTCTCGTAGTATCGCACCATGTCGTATCCGGCGTATCCGACTATCCCGCCGGTGAACCTTGGCAGACCGTTCAGATGAACCTGGCGATATGGCTTCATCATATCCGCCAGTTCCGTCAGCGGGTCGTCGGACTGTTTTTCTTCCGCCTTGCCGCCGCGAGCGGCGATTACGATACGGTCGCGTGTGGCTGTGAAGGTAATGACCGGATCAACCGCAACGAAGGAGTATCGGGCGATCCTCTCGCCGCCGACGACGCTCTCCAGCAGGAAGGCGTTTTTCGCCGGAGCGAAACCCGGTGGATAGGCCAAACGCTGGAACGCGCTGACCGGCGTCAACGCGTCGGCCAGTAACCGGCGATAGACGGGAACCGTATTGCCTTGCTTTGCAAGGACGCAGAATTCTGTGAAATTGGGGTAATAATGTTTCATGGCATAACTCGCTAAATATGGGTATTTACAATCTTCATCGGCGCTTCAGCGCCCTGGGCTTTACAGGCCGAAGTGCCCGCCCGCAAAGCGAGCGACACACCCCGGCCGAGGCCATACCCAAAATCTCACAAGTTGCACCATGATATAAACATTGTAAAGCCATTTTCATCTCCTGACAATACATAATTTACTGTCAACTCTCTTTCCAACCATGCCCGTAGCGAAGCGAATCTGCTACGAATCGCATCGGATTCCCAAGCCGGCAGATGAGCAAAGCGAACCTGCCGGAAAATTCCGGATTCGTTCGGAACGATTGGGAATGAAACGGAACAATTGGGAAAGACTGGGGAAAGATTCGGAACAATTCGGAAAGTTTCGGAAAGTTTGGGAAAGATACAAAGAACTGTAACTCCCTACTACGCAATTAGTTGCGGTTTTCGAGGTCATTTTTACGCCCGTTTTTAAAAATCAGTCCACGAATTTACACGAATTATTCCGGCGTATAACCTGTGTGCCGGCGGGAGATAAACGAGCCGCGACCGCAAGGGAGCGGTCATGTTTGACCAACATCGTTGAGTCAAACCCGCTCGTTTCCACTCGCGGCTAGCCGCGACCGGTAGGGAGCGGGATTCTGCCG
>JAXHSV010000087.1:0-11946 GCA_034190305.1 Planctomycetota bacterium
ACAGTCGCCCGTCTGGGCGAACAGCGCGAACTTTTAAAAAAATCCACGAATTACACAAATTTTCACGAATTACACGAATTACACGAATTACACGGATTTACGGTGAATCGGTTGATCAGTAAATCAGTTGATCGGTAAATCGGTTGATCAGTTGATCGGTTGATCAGTTGATCGGTTGATCAGTTGATCAGTTGATCAGTTGATCAGTTGATCGGTTGATCGGTTGATCGGTTGATCGGTTGATCAGTTGATTGGTTGATCAGTAAATCAGTAAATCGGTCCGGTCCTCCGGTATTCCGGTCCTCCGGTATTCCGGCCTCACGGTCTGTCTTCACTTGTAAAAAACTTCACGGGCACACCAGAAGCGCCCTTGGGACGGCGAAGCCCGAAGGGCGAAGCCGCCTCCACCCTTAACAATCGTGTTCACGTTTGCGCGCGCAAACGTGTACGAAAAAATCGACGAATTGACGTAAGTGCTTGTCCGCCAGGGAAGAAATATTTTTTATTTTTTTCGCCACCCCACTTTTTTGCGTTCACGTTCGCGCGCGCGAACGTGAACGAATAGATTTTTACATTGGTGTGCTAAGCGGTCTTGCATAAGTTCTGCATGGTGGAACAGGCATTCTTGCCTGTTCTTCAAGGCGACACAGCCTGGAAAGGCTGTGCCACCCCAAAAGACTTACCTGAGACCGCTTAGCCGCGACCGGCAGGGAGCGGGATATTCCGCCGACACCGTCCAGTCAAACCCGCTCGTTTCCACTCGCGGCTAGCGGGCCTACCCCGGCCCGGCCCGGAGATCCCTCAACCGACAGATATGAAAAAATTTTTCAGATTTTTTTCGATGTGCCCGAATCCGCGCCACGTTTAAGCGCCAAAATGTGTATCTGAATCCACGAATTACACGAATTACACAAGGAAGTGAATCCTCGCACAGCGAGTCCCTGTCTGCCGACAGGCAGGTCCTGACCCGCCGCGCAAGGAATGAACGATTAGAACGTAATTAAGGGAAAGGGGCCCGTATGAACAGCCTACGCACTCTGTTCAGCGTATTGGCCAAGCGGGAATGGCTGCGTCAATGGTATCCATCAGGCGGATCGTCTCGCCTATGGCCAGGATGATCTTGCGGTAGTGCGTGATGTCGTCGTATGAGAGTTTTCGTCATCGGCGGTCCTTGAGCCACTTCTGACAGACCTGGTAACCGCCGACGTGAAACTCCCAGACTTCCTCGTTCACAGGCTCGAAATACTGCTTGGTGTTAATCTGCACTCGCCCGCCGTCTTTGGGTACATATTTAGGGTATCCCCTGGCCACGGTGTCGTCGCCTTTGACGGGATACCGTTCAGGCGATTTTGCAAGGGCAGGCGATTCCAACAGGTGCAGACCCACCAGTTCTTCCCCCAGGCCGCAGAGTTTAACAAAGAGTTTCACATCCGAAGTAAGCGGCAGGCGAGGGAAATCTATTTTGAGGAACTCGGCATATCGGCTGCGGTAGGTGGGGTTGTGAAAGACCGCGTACATATAATGAAAAACATCCTCAGGCCCGAACGTCTTTTTCAAATCGCCGCAGCCATCGGAAACAAAATTCAAACCGAGTTTCCCCTCCATTTCCTTGACGAATTCCGGATTCAGATTAGGCCGACGACCATCCCTGCCCGCGGGCCAATACTCATCCGTCCGCCCGGCAGGATGAGAAGGATCGGGATACAGATAGAGAGGGAATACGGAGGTTATCTCTTTCGTTTTCAACGAGACAGCGCAGCACTCCGTCAATACCTTGGAACAGAGAGCATGATAGAAACCAAGGTTAGCCTGTTGCCGACATGTCAATATCGCAAGATTCTTCCCCGCGAGCATGTGGCGCATGACGGCGCTGGCAGGGCGGCTTGTGATTCCTGGGGCGTAGTAGAGACATCGGACATCAAAAGGTCGATATAGGCACTGGCGGAGATTTCCTCCGTCAAATTTTGTTTTCCCTCGTTTCTCAAGAATCTTGTAGCTTGAACTGTCTTCTATTTTGTATCTCTCCTTGAATTCGCTTTCTAAGCCTTTGGGGCCGTAAAATGTTCGGATGCGATCAAGGAGGACATCTCGGTCGAAGTCAAAAAACAATCCATCCCTGTCTGTTTTCAGACCGTTTTGATTGACAGGGAAAACCTCAGTAATTCTTGGAAGAGCCGAATATTCTTCTTGTCCGGTAGTGTCTTTTGGTACGAAGAAGAAATATTCAAGTGTAGGTTGCAATTCGGTCCATTGAGTTGTGTCAATGGCGTTTTGATTTAGGGAGTCGTATTTTGCCTGACGCTTTCCCCAGAGTTCTGCGTGATGGATTCGGGCGGTCATGGGTTCTCCTGCGGTAGGGTTTTCCCGGCGTCGCGGATATCCTGGAGTTTTTGCAGAAACGCATCGGAGGACTTCCGCCCTTGCCATGCCCGGCGCGTTTTATCGTTGAGTCGGCGTTGGCCCTGAATATCGGTGTTCTGGAGGTGATCGGCCCAGCCTCGGATTTGGCGAGAGCAGGACTCGGCGAGGGCGATCAAATCTGAGATTTGAGATTTCAAATTTGCAATTTCAGATTGCAGGAAAGGCAGTCTCCGGCAGAACAGTAGCATGGAGCGGACCTCTCCGGCCGATCCGCGGGCTATGTAGAGGAAGGCGAGGAGTTCAGCCGTTGTTCCGCGTTCGAAGCCCTCTGCGATGTTGTTCGAGACCGACAGGGCGGCGCGGCGAAGTTGGTCTTTCAGTTCCCTCAGCCGGACGAAGGCGCGGTGTTCGGTCATGGCGTAGGCTTTTTCTGCCGGCGTCATGGCTTCCTGCCAGGCCGGAAGCTGCTCGAAACGCTCATATTTTATCGTTGGCTCCCTTGCGCACCGCCGGCGGCGACTTTGGGAGGCGGACCATGATGCGGACGGTTGCGTCCTGCTGGTCAGGCTGCATAAATGACCTCCCTGTGCTTGAGAATATGGTGGCGGTGAAACGGATTTCGCAGCCCCTCTTTTTCCATAAAATCCACCTCTCGCCCGAAAATCTCCTTCAACTCATCCTGCATGTCCACCATGTCAAACAGACTCCCGGGCGCATCGGCGGCGAAGTTTACCAGCGCGTCGATGTCGCCGTAGGGCGACGGCGCGGCTGCCTTTCCGGGCTTCAATCAGTATGGGAAGGCGGCTGGTTTCCGGTTGCGGTTTTGTCTTCGCGGCTGGGATGATCGCGAACCGTTTCCGCCTTGGATGTTATTGCGTGCTATCAGTACGACGTTTTCATTGCCCGCCAGTTCGCACAGTTCTTTGTATAATTGTCGGTCGGGCGCGATGGACCATTGCCCGGCTGATCGGATGGCAACCCTCATACCGCTGACGCCGGCGGGGGTTACCTCCAGGTGGACCGGGCATTGCCCGCGGTGCCGGCTCAGAATGTCGCCGAGTTTTTCAAGATTGTTCTCATCGAGGACCTTTTCCAGCCTGACCGTAACGGCGCCGGTCAGAGACTCAATGGCCTGATCGACGGGGACAGCCTGATCGACGATAATTTGCGGCGACTGCCGCCTGCGGTCAACCTTTCCGGTCAGGAAGACGATGGCTCCTTCATTGAGAATTTCGCCCATCCGGTCGAACGTCTCGGCGAAGACGACGCACTCGGCCGAGCCGGTAAGGTCCTCGATGGTGAGGATTGCCATTTTCCTGCCCGCCGATCTGCCGGACTTTGTAACTCGCTGGCGGACCGAGGCGATCATGCATCCGATAGTAACGGTTGCGCCTTCGCTCAGTTGGGCGAGTTTCGCACAGGTCGCCGAACCGAGTGAGTCCAGTTCGCGCCCGTATCCGACCAGCGGATGGCTGGTTATATAGAAGCCGAGTGTTTCCTTTTCGGCAGTCAGTAGTTGCATTTCTGAGAGAGGTTCGGTGTCGGGAAATTGCGGGGGGCGTTTTTCCCGCCCGCCGCCGAAAGATTCGGCGCCGAAGAAACTCATCTGTCCGCTTCGCCTGTCCTCGGCGGCAGAGTTGCCGAGTTCGATAGCGCGATCGACGGCAGCCAGCATGGCAGCTCGGTGTGCGCCGAGCGAATCGAAAGCGCCGCACTTTATCAAGGCCTCGATGGTGGAGCGATTGACCAGTCGCAAATCGACATTCTCGCAGAAGTGATAAAGATGCTCGAACCGGCCTGTATTTTCCCTGGCTTCGATGATGGCGGCGACGGCCTTTTGCCCGACGCCCTTGACGGCTGCCAGTCCGAAGCGAATCTTCTCGCCATCGACGGTGAAATCGGCGCCGGAGGCGTTTATGTCGGGCGGGCCGACGGTGATGCCCATTCGCTTCGCCTCGGACATGTACTGGACGACCTTGTCGGTGTCGCCGCTCTCGAACGTCAGCAGCGCCGCCATGAACTGTCGCGGATAATGGCGTTTGAAATAGGCGGTCTGATAGGCGATGATGGCGTATCGGGTCGAGTGAGCCTTGTTGAATCCGTATCCGGCGAAGCGCAGGATCAGGTCGAAGAGTCTTTCTGCCTCCTCGGATTCGATGCCGTTTTCCTTTGCTCCGGCCAGGAAGGCGGGTCGCTCGGCGGCTATGGTTCTTTCCTTTTTCTTGGAAATCGCCTTGATTAGCGTCAGGGCCGTGTTCAGGGGCAGTTTGCCAAGGCGGTTGAGCACCTGCATGACCTGTTCCTGATAGACCATTATTCCGTAGGTCTCTGCCAGGATGTCATCCACCAGCGAATGGACGGAGGGGATTTCCTCGCTGCCGTCCTTGCGGGCGCAGTAAGAGCCGATAAGTTCCATCGGGCCGGGGCGGTACATGGCGTTTGCGGCGATGAGGTCTTCGATTCTGTCGGGCTTCATCCGGCGCAGGAGGTCCTGCATTCCGCCGGATTCGAACTGAAAAATGCCGTCGGTCCGCCCTGCCCGGAACAGTTCGAAGACTTCCTGGTCGTCCAGTGGTATGGTTTCCGGGTCTATGTCCTTTCCCGTCGCCGAAGCGGTCAGTTCGCGCGCCCGCTGGATGGTTGTCAGCGTCCGCAGGCCAAGGAAATCCATCTTCATCAGCCCGATCTTGTCGCAGGTCGGACCGTCCCATTGCGTGATGACGTCGTCGCTGTTTGCCTGCTTGCACAGCGGGATGAGATTTTCCAGCGGCTCATCGGCGACGACGACCCCGGCTGCGTGGACGCCCGCGTGCCTGGACAGGCCTTCAAGTCGCTGGGCGTGATCGAACAGTTCGCCGATGCGCTCGTCGTTATGGACCATCTCTTTGAGCGCAGGTTCCGCCGCCAGTGCGCCCTGGAGCGTCATGCCGAGGGCGTCGGGAACCTTCTTGGCGATGGCATCGACTTCGGGCAGTGGAATGTCGAGCACGCGCCCGACGTCGCGGACTGCGGCGCGGGCCTTGAGCGTCCCGAACGTGATTATCTGTGCGACGTGCCCGTACTTCTCGCGGACGTAGTTGATGAGCCTGGGACGGCCTTCCTGGCAGATGTCGATGTCGAAGTCGGGGTCTTCCTCGCGCTGCGGGTCGGTGAAACGTTCGAACAGAAGCCCGTATCGCATCGGGTCAACGTTGCTGATTCCAAGGCAGTATCCCATCAGCGTCGCACATCCGCTGCCGCGAGCGCCGCAGGGAATTCCGTTGGACTTGGCGAACTGGACCATGTCGTGGACGATCAGGACGTAGGAGCAGTATCCCTTTCCCTCGATCGTCTTAAGTTCGTGGTCCATCCGCTGTCGATGTTCGTCTGTGATGTTTTTGCCGAATCTTTCCTTCAGGCCTTTTTCGCATTGTCGGCGAAGATAAGTTTCGGCGCTTTCGTTGTTCGGTGTGGCGAATCGGGGCAGGTGCTTGCGAGAGAAGTCCAGTTCCAGGCTGCACATCTCGGCGATCCGAAGCGTGTTGTCAGCGGCGTCAGACCAGTCGCGCAGCGCCTCGCGCATTTCACGCGGGTCTTTAAGGTACAACTGCGGCGAATATTCCAGCGCCCCGCCGTCGGCGAGGGTCTTTCCGGTAGAAATGCAGGTGAGAACCTCGTGACTTGGCTTGTCGGCGGCGGTGAGGAAATGCACGTCGTTTGTGCCGACGACGCCCACGCCGAGCCTGCCGGCCAGGGCGACCAGTTTGGCGTTCACCACAGCCTGGTCGGGCAGGGACTGGTTCTGGACTTCCATGAAGAAGCGATCTCGCCCGAAGATGTCGAGGTACTCGCCGGCGATGCGCTCGGCCTTTTCATCCTGACCGGACAGGAAAGCCGAAGGCACCTCACCTTTCATGCAGGCTGTCAGACAGACGAGGCCCTCGTCCAGTTCGCCCAGCAGTTCCCGGTCGATCCGCGGGCGGTAATAGAATCCTTCCAGGTACGCCCGGCTGGTGAGTTTGATAAGGTTCCGCCATCCGGGCTCGTTCATCGCCAGCAGGATGATGTGCCACGAGGCCTCGCCCATCTTGCCCATCGACCGGTCGGCGCGGGTGGTGGGGGATATATATGCTTCGATTCCGAGGATCGGTTTGATTCCTGCCTTCCGGCAGGCGGTGTAGAACTCGATCGCCCCGAACAGGTTGCCGTGGTCGGTCAGCGCCAATGCGTCCATGCCCATTTCACCGGCGCGATTGGCCAGTTTTCCGATGCGGTTGGCGCCGTCCAGCAGAGAGTATTCCGAATGCACGTGAAGATGTACGAATCCATCCATGGCAGTGGGATTTTTAGTTTTTGTTTTTTGATTTTCGATTGGCACGTAAAAACCCTTCTCCATCGAAGGCACTATACCAGCCTGACCGCCCAAATGCCAATCGTACTGTCGTGGAAAATCTGCGTAACTACAGAATTATTTTTATATTAGCGATATAATAAGCATGGAAACACCTCTAATTGCCATTTATACACCGGTCCTTGCGACCGGTTGGGAGTTTCCCGCCGGTCTGGCGATTGTCATTTGCGTCGTCCTGGCCGGATGGGTGATATTCGCGTTCAACCGGCTTGTGCGCGAAAAGAACCTCCTGGCCGAGGGCTGGAGCGGTATCGACGTACAACTTCGCCGGCGCCGGAACCTTATCCCGAACCTCGTCGAGATAGTCAAGGGCTACAGCGATTACGAAAAGAGCGTCCTGGAGCGGATTACCGAACTCCGCACGCGCGGCGAGCAGGCAAAGGGCATGAGAGAAACCGAAACGGCTGAGAATGCGCTGACCGACCAGATAAAGGGTCTGTTCGCACTGGCTGAAAGGTATCCCGACATCAAGGCGGGGGCAAACTTTCTCGACCTCCAGGAGCAGTTGGCCGAGATTGAGGACCAGTTGCAGATGGCCCGGAGGTATTACAACGGGGCTGTGCGGAATTACAACATTCGGGTTGAACGATTCCCCGGCAACATCGTAGCCGGCATCTTCGGCTACCGTCGGGCGGAATTCTTCCAGATAGAAACAGCCACCGAACGCAAGGCTCCGGAAGTGGATATTAATTGATGCGAAGAAAATGTCTTATCATCATGTCATTCGTGATAATGCCGGCCTGTCCGACCGCCGTTGCCGCGCCGACGACGGAGCGGATTATCAGTTACCAAAGTGATATCACCGTCGGCAGGGACGGATGGCTTAGCGTTACGGAAACGATACAGGTTCGTTGCGCCCGGAAGGAAATCAAGCAGGGCATCTATCGCGATTTTCCCGTTCGGTACGTCGGCAGGGACTTCCGAAAAGTGGTCGCGCCGTTTGAGGTGGTTCGCGTCGAGCGCGACGCCGGACCTGATGCGTATCACACCGAGAGCAAAGGCAGGTACCGGCGAGTGTTCATGGGAAAGAAGGGCGTCTTTCTTAAACCGGGCGTTTATACGTACAAACTGACCTACAGGACGCATCGTCAAATCGGCTTCTTCGAAGACCACGACGAACTGTACTGGAACGTAACGGGCAACGAGTGGGCGTTCCCAATCGACAAAGTCTCCGCCGCCGTTACCCTGCCGGAAGGTGTTCCGGCGGGAAAAATCACCTGCGAAGGATACACCGGTAAAAAGGGTCTGAAGGGTCGGGACTACAGTTCATCCGTAGCCGCCGGCGGACGGGTGGTTTTTCAGACGACTCGACCACTGACAAAAGGCGAAGGCCTGACTATAGTCGTTACTTTTCCGAAAGGTTTCGTTACCGAGCCAACCGTTGCGCAAAAATTTAAATACTTTCTTGCTGACAACGGTATGGTGTTGATATGTCTGCTTGGGCTGGCTATTGTCGGCGTGTATTACCTGGTAATCTGGACCAGGGTGGGAAGGGATCCCGCCGGGGGCATAATTATTCCGCTGTTCGAGCCGCCGAAGGGCCTCTGCCCTGCGTCGGTGCGATACGTTCTGCGAATGGGGTTCGACAAAACCTGCTTCGCCTCAGCCGTTCTGAACCTGGCTGTCAGGAAGCACCTGACTATCGAAGAAAACGACGGCGCGTATTCCCTTACCCGGACCGACGACGGCGACGAGTCGATTATGTCGCGCGGGGAAAAGAAGGTCCTGGGTAAATTGCTTCGGAGCGGCAAAACTATCGAACTGGATAACGCCAATCACTCGAAGTTCCAGAAAGCCATCGCCGGGTTGAAGAAAATCCTGTCCGACGAGTACAAGGGTAAACTGTTTTTCTCCAATCTTAAATGGTTCATCCCCGGCGTCATCCTGTCGGTGCTGACGCTGGTGGCCATCGGGCTGCACGGCATTTTCGTCGAGGGCCGACCTGAAATCGCAATTCTTTCAGCCTGGCTGACGGTATGGAGCGTCGGAGTATTCTTTCTGGTTCGGCAGGCGATAGCCGTGTGGAAATCGCCCGCCCGGGCCGGTAAAGGACGCACGGCGACCGGCGGCGGGGCGGTTTTTCAGACAATGTTCGTTGTTCCGTTCATCGCAGGGGAAATCTTCGTGCTGTGCCACCTTGTGTATATGACCTCCATCTGGCTTCTGCCTTTGCTTCTGCTTTTGGGATGGGTTAACGTACGGTTTCATCACCTCCTGAAGCGACCGACAATCGAGGGTAGGGGAGTTATGGACAAAATCGAGGGGTTCAGGATGTACCTTTCCACAGCCGAGGGGGATATGCTCAATGCAGCCCACCCGCCGGAGAAAACGCCGGAATTGTTCGAAAAATTCCTTCCATTTACGCTGGCGTTGGGTGTCGAAAATGCCTGGGCGGAGAAGTTCACGGACGTTCTTTCCCTCGCTGCCGCCGGCGAGGGCGGTTACAGCCCGACCTGGTATCACGGCACGGCCTGGAGCAGCATGGGCGCATCGACCTTTGCGTCGTCCTTTGGCGGCTCGTTCAGCAGCGCACTGTCGTCGGCGTCGATTGCGCCCGGATCGAGCAGCGGTTCGAGCGGCGGCGGGTCTTCCGGCGGCGGGGGAGGCGGAGGTGGGGGCGGGGGATGGTAACGGGTGGTCACTTGCATCGGCGACGAATCAGAAGAACCATCCCGCCGACCGCCAACAGCGACAATGACGCCGGCTCGGGAATGTACTCCTGTGTAACCAGCAACGGATCGCCGATTATCGTCATGGCAAAGCCGCTCCAGGCAAGGGGGAAGGCCAGGGGCGCATTCTGCTCGTGGACGATTCCACCAACACCCGGATGCTGGTGCGCTATTATCTGAAACACATACCGTATTCGATTGACGAGGCGGAAAACGGTAGCGTGGCCGTGGATAAATTCATGGAGCAGAAATACGATCTGGTGATCATGGGCATGCACATGCCGGTCATGGATGGCTCCAGCGCGACCAAGGCCATCCGGGCCTGGGAGGAGGAGAACGAGGTTCCGCGGGTCCCGATTATCGCCCTGACCGACCACTATATCCCGAACGACGGCCGGAACAGCATCCTGGCCGGGTGTTCGGCCCATTTGGCCAAACCCGTGGAAAAGGCCGAGCTTTTGGGCCTGATCGAACATTTCACAGGCGAGGAGACTTCCGAGGTGCGGGAAAAAAAGGCCCTGGAGGAGGAAAACGCGCGTCTCAAGAAGCTTGTGGACAAGCAGGCCAGGGAGATCGGCGTACTCAAAAAGTCCAAGGCGAAAAAATAATCCCAGTAAGGGCGACCGGTCGGTCGCCCTTTTTTTTTGCGGCCTAGGTCAAAAACGCGATATCGTCCCAGGGGTGGCGGTACAGCGGCTGCTTGAGCCTTTTCTGATCCAGAAAATGGCCTATGAGGCCGATGGACCGTCCCAGCACAAACAGGCCGTTCAAGGCCCCCATGTCCACATATTCCCTGACTTCTTCCTGGGTAAAGGCCCCGCAGGTTGCCATCATATCCACAAAGCAGACTCCGATGCACCCGTCCACGTTCAGGATGAGGTTGTTCCGTTTGGCCAGGGTGATTTTTTCCACCTCGAGCGCGTAGTCCAGAAGCGGGGTTTCCGGGAAGTGTTTTCTCGCGAATTCTTTGATGAGCGTGACGCGTACGTCCGGATTATGCACGTTTTTTATTCGGTGGCCGATGCCTTGGATGTTCACGCCCTTGGTTTTCATGCGCTGGACGAATTCCAGGGGGGCCAAGCCCTGGTCCACGGCGTGCGAGAACATCTGGGCCGCGCCGTCAATGGCTCCCCCGAAACGCGGGCCGATGGTCAGCATCCCGGAAACCAGCGAGGAGATCAGGTCCTTGCCCGCGCGGGCCGTGATAATGGTGTTATGGGCCGCGGACACCGCCGGGCCGTGATCCGCCACCACCTGGAGCACGAGTTCGATAAAGGCGTTGGCATGGGCCGGAAGTTTGCGCTGGAACCACAAAAGCCCGATGACCCCGCCGATCCCCATCTCTTCCTTCAGGACCTGGGACAGGGGAAGCTTGTTGTACATCACCTCGTCCCCGCGCTCGTCGCTTACGGCGCACACAAACGAGGAGGGCTTTCGGATGACCCCTGATTTCAGGGCCGCCGCGTAATCCATGGGGGGTTTAGGGGTTTCCGGCTCCGTTACGTCCGGTATTTTTCCTTCCTTTTTCAGCCTGTCAAAGGTCCTTTTGATGGCCTTGCCGTAGTCGTCAAAGGACTTGGGCACCACGGCCCCGGCTTTTTTTAGGGCCTTGTTCTTGGCCTTGGCGGTTTCCCTTTCGGAGTCGGCCCTTGCGCCCGCGTGTCCGAACTGGACTTCCGAGGAAAACATGCCGGAGCAGGTTCCCGTGACCCAGATGACCAGGGGTTTTGTGATCCGCCCGGCATCCATGGCCTCCACGATCTCGTATTCCTCCTCGCCGCCCACCTCGCCAAGGCAGACCAGCAGCTTGATGTCCGGGTTTTTGTCCATGCGTTCGAGGTGCTGGACCATGGTCGAGCCGGGGTATTTGTCCCCGCCCACCGCGTATCCTTCATACAGGCCGTCCGTGTTGCGGGCGATGATGTTGTAGCTCTCATTGGACATGCCCCCGGATTTGGACACAAAACCCACGTGTCCTTTGCGGTACAGCTTGGAGGCGATGATGTTGTTGATGGTTCCCGCGGTATTGCCGATCTTGAATGCTCCGGCCACGATTCCCCCGACGGTCGCCGGGCCGATGATCCACTTGTTTTTTTCTTTGGCCAAGGCCGCGAGTTCGCGGGCCCGGACCTCGGGCACGCCTTCCGCGATAATGGCCACGGTGCGGATGTTTGGGAGTTCAAGGGCTTCTTTGGCCGCGCCGTGGGCCGAACGGAACGAGGCGAAGTTGACGACCACGTCCGCATTGGGATGTTTCTGGGTGGCCTCCCCCAGGGTACGGTACATGGGGATCAGGATTTCCCTGGGGCCGAAAAAAGCCTTGTGCATGCCGGCCCGGGTCGGGTTGGTGATACAGGCCACGGACGGGGTCTCGCGGCCGCAGGCGTAATCGAAGTCCAGCATGCGCTGGATGGCGTTCTGCTGGTAATTGTAGATTATGGCCTGCGTGTTTTCATCAAAGAGTATGTAGTCGGGTTTTTTGGGCATCAAAAGTCCTCCGCTTATGGTCGCTTTTCGCAATTTGGA
>JAXHSV010000088.1:0-11764 GCA_034190305.1 Planctomycetota bacterium
CAGAGATTCAGAGAATGTAATAAAAACCTCTGTTTTTCTATCTCTCTGTTCCTCTGTGTCTCTGTGTCGAAAAAACAACGCCCGGAATTGTTCACAGATTTATCAATGACGGAGCACTAGAATCCGTACACTTCTTCGGAGGCGTAGTTTTCGAATCGGATGCACTCTTTCAGGAATGTCAGCGGAACCGTGCCGATCGGGCCGTTACGCTGTTTGGCGACGATTACCTCGGTCTTGTTGTCGGGTTCGTAATCCGGCTCGTCGCGGTGGTAGTAGTCTTCGCGATGCAGCAGGATAACCACGTCGGCGTCCTGTTCGATGGCGCCACTCTCTCGCAGGTCGCTCATTCGCGGGCGGTGTCCTTCCCTTCCCTCCGCTGCCCGGTTGAGTTGGCTGAGCACAACGACGGGGATGTTCAGTTCACGCGACAGGGCCTTGAGTCCTCTGGACATCTCGGCGATCTGCTGCTGGCGGGATTCCGCTCTTCCTATCGGGGTCATCAACTGAAGGTAATCCACGAATACGCAATCCAGACCGTCGCCGGCGGCCATTCGCCTTGCCTTGGCGCGGAGGCGGAGTATGTTCAGTTCGGCTGAATCGTCAATAAAGATTTTCGCCTTTTCCAGGTCCCCTGCCGCCAGTTGCAGACCGGTCCAGTCTTCGGCGGATGGATTTCCCCTTCGGAGGCGTGCGGCGTTCTGCCGGGCGCGGGCGCACAGGAACCGCAACGCCAACTGCGCCTTGGACATCTCCAGCGAAAACAGGAGGATTTTTCGCCCGTCCTCGACGGCCATGTATTCAGCCATATTCAGCGCCAGCGCGGTTTTGCCCATTGAAGGTCGGCCCGCAACAACGATCATCTCGCTGTTCTGGATACCCGCCGTCAGTTCATCGAGTTTGAAATAGCCGGTCGCCACGCCGGTGATCATCGAACCGTCAGCGGCCGAGAGCGTCTCGAACGTATGCTGGAGGAGTTTTTCGAGACCTTCCGCCTGGTCGCCGATTTGACGCGAAGCAATCTGGAAAATTTTGTGCTCCGCCTGGTCGAGTATCTCGGCGGGATCGTCCTGACTTTCGTATGCGTCCTGAGCAATTTGCTGATTGGCGGCGATAAGTTCGCGAAGGAGCGCCTTGTCACGAACCAGCCTGGCGTAATATTCGGCGCTGGCGGTGGACGGAACGCCTTCGGCCATCCCCACCAAATAATCCGTGCCGCCGACCTGTTCCAACAATTTAGCCCGCTGCAACTGATCTGGAAGTGTTATCAGGTCGATTGGTTTTCCGGAGTTGTGCATCCGGCAGATGGTCTCAAAGATAATTCGGTGTGATGGGCGGAAGAAATCATCCGCCCGAGTTATATGCACAACTATGTCGATGGTGGCGGGATCCAGTATCATCGAACCGAGGACGCATATTTCGGCTTCGACGGAGTTTGGAAGGACGCGCTGTCCGGCGACGGGGCGTTTTTGTTCCCGCCCCGCCGGTGCGGTCGGAACGTATTGGGACCCGGGCGCCTCGGATTCAACAGCCTTTACCTCCGGGGCGACTGCACCGGACCCCAACCGCATCTTTTCGCGGTCGGGGACCCCGCTGCTGTCGGATGCGCCTGACGTTGACATTATTTTTCCTCGGCATCCTGTTGCTGTCGGGTGTCGTTGTCGTTTTCAGAAACCGATTCGGTCTCCTCGCCGCTTGACTGGTCGGAGTCTCCCAGTCGGACGACCCAAAGACCGATTTTAGCCGAAATGTCTTTGGAGAACCTTATAGTTACATCGTACTTGTCGAGTACGCTGATCGCTTCGCCGAGTATAACGTTTCGGGCCTCGATACCGAAACCTTCCTGGTCGAGCGCCGCGACAATCTGCGCCGGACCTACCGAACCGTAGAGATGACCTTCCTCGTTGGCCCTGGCGGCGACGGTGATCTCTTTTCCGTCCAGCAACCTGGCGCGCGCCTCCAGTTCGGCCCGCTCCCGGGCCAATTGCCGGAGATAAGCCTGTTTTGCAGCTTCGATGGCCTTGAGATTGGCTTCGGTAGGCTCCATCGCCAGTCCCTGGGGAAGCAGGTAATTCCGTGCATACCCCGGTTTGACGTTCACGACATCACCGACATAACCCAATTTATCCACGGTTTGACGCAGTAAAACTTTCATCTGACAGTCCTTCTTTTATAACGTTCGGCATTCAGCGATTTGTTACTGACTGCTGAACCGCTGAACGCTGATTGCTTTTTTAAGTTATGTACGGTATCAGCCCCAGAAACCGAGCCCGCTTGATGGCCCGTTGAGCGCTGCGCTGATGGCGGGCGCAGTTACCGCTGCGCTTGCGCGAGAATATCTTGCCGTGCTGGGTAATGAGCTTTTGAAGAGCGTCGATATCCTTGTAGTCTATCTCGCCCGTCTTGTCGCGACAAAATCGGCACTTGCTCTGTTCGTAGTAGCGGGACTTGTTTCTGCTGTCGTCGCGATTACCGCCTTTTCTTTGTCTTCCTGATTGACCGAATGACTTCCTGGCCATGTCTTTAGTTTCTCCTATATCACGAAATACACTAATCAGAACGGGATGTCGTCGCCCTGCGGGGGCATCGGTTCATCCTGTTGCAGGTTGTTATTTTCTTCGCCGAAATCGTCTTGCCGCCGTGGTTGCGAACGGCTTTGGGGTCTGGATTGTTGCGGGGCCGATTGACCTTGCCCGCCGGAGCCGAGGAACTGAAAGTTCTGCACAAATACCCGATGCTTTGATCGCTTTTGTCCGTCCTGACTTTCCCATCTGTCCAACTGAAGCCGACCCTCGATCAGTACGGACCTGCCCTTGGCCATGTACTGGTTAAAGGTCTCGGCCTGTTTTCCGAAACATTGGCAATCGATAAAGCAGGTGTCTTCCCGCTGTTCGCCGTCGGTCCCTCGCCAGCGATGATTTATCGCCAGTCCGAACTCGCACACCGGCGTCTGGCTGGGAAGATAGGACAGCTGCGGATCGCGCGTAAGATTGCCCACGAGGATGACCTTATTGTAATTAGCCATGATTGTCTCGCTTTCCAATGAGTTTCTTTTTTACGTCTGGTTGTCCTGCTTTGAGGCGTTCGGTTCTTCGCTCGATTGTTCTTCAGACATCTCTTCCGGTTCGTCCGGGGTTACCGCAGAGTCGGATTCGAACGCAGTTTCGGAGGTCGCCGGAGTTTCGCCCTGTGCGGTTTCGGGCGATGCCTGTTCAATGGCCTGGGCTTCTTTTTTTGCGGCGCGCTCGGTCTCGGCTGCCACTCGGCGACTTTCGGCAAGTGTGGCCGGCGTATCGGCGTCAATCTGCTCGGCGCTGAGGTGATCGCCCGAAAGGATCATCGCTCGAAGGAGGCGATCGTTAAGCTGGATGTCGTGCTGCAAGTCGTCTATCCTGGTTGGGTCGGCCTTGAAATAAGTCAGTATGTAAAGCCCGCGTTTTCGTCCCTTAATAGTGTAGGCCAGACGGCGTTCATCCCATGGTTTTATGGTCAGGACTTCAGCCCCAGCCCGCTCCAGCACCTCGCGCACAGGCGTAGAAGCAGACTCAAAATCAGAATTATCTGCATCCAGCAGGAACATTGCTTCGTATGTTTTCATATGTGCTTTCCCGTTTCAGGAGGTTTGTCTGAACTTTCAACCTCGTGGTTATAGTGATTCATTACATAAGTAATGCCTTTGTTTATCCAGTCCTCTACGGCATTCGCCGCCAGTTTGACCGCCTCGGCGATAACGGGCTTTTCTTCCGTCTTGAACCCGCTCAGCACGTAATCGGCGGGGTCCGTCATTTCCGGCGGCTCGCCGATGCCAATTCGCAATCTTGCCAGACGGTTCGTACCGAGCGTTTTCAATATATCGTTCAGCCCGTTGTGCCCGCCGGCTGAACCGGACGCTCTTGCCCGCAGTCGCCCCACCGGCAGGGCTGCGTCGTCCATCACCACAAGGACATCCGACGGATCGGCCTTATAAAATCCCGTCATTTCCGCCACTGCCAGGCCGGAACGGTTCATGTAAGTCTGTGGCGCAGCAAGCATAATTCTTTTCCCGCCGACGTTCGCATCCCAAAGCCTGGCGTGAAACTTCCGCTTTCCACGTCCCGGCCCCCACAGCCGACGTAACTCCTTCAATACCATAAAACCAACATTGTGCCGGGTATCACGGTATTTTCGCCCCGGATTACCCAGACCCACCACAAATTTTACGCCCGCGAAGCGTTCTTCCAACTTTCGGCTCCGGCAGAAGTTACGTTTGTTCACCCTCGGCCTGCTTACCCTCGGCGGATTCTTCTTCAGCCTTTTCGCCTATAACTTCAGGTTCGGCTTCGACTTCCTTGGTCACCGCCTCGACTTCCTCGACAACGACAGAAACTGAAGCGACCACCGCTTCGTCATCTTCGGTGGTCGTTACGCCTTCGGGAAGTTCCAGGTCCGCCACGCGGAGCACGTCGCCCGTGTGCATCTCGGTTACCGAAACACGCAGTTCTTCCGGGATGTTCGTTACCACGCACTGGACGTTCAGTTCGGACAGTTGCTGCCTGAGCACGCCGTCTTCGGATTCGACGCCCACCGGAACACCTCTCAGAACGATCGGAACAATAACATCCACACGCTCATCCAGATCGACGCGCGTCAGGTCAACATGAATTATTGTATGGCCCATGTAATCGTACTGTACGTCTTTGATGAGGAAGTTCTGCTCTTTTCCGTCCAGTTCGCATTTCAGAAGGTGTTCGCCATGCCGGACGGCCAGTTCGATATCGCGGGCCGATAGGCTGACTGCCTGATTTTCCCGCCCGTGACCATAGACTATCGCCGGAACGAAGTTATCCCGACGAAGCCGGCGAGCCTCTCGCGTACCAACTTTTTCTCGCTTAGCAATCTTCAACACTGCCATGGATTCATTCCCTTAATCTTTTGAAAACAAGCTGCTTACAGATTCATTGGAAAACAGACTGCTTACTGATTCGTTATTATGAATACGATGAATTGCCTTTCCTATAAGTTCGGATACGGAGAGGATTTTCAGCTTCAGAGCGCCAACGACCTTCGCCGGAAGGGGAATCGTGTCGGTAACGATAATCTCGTCTATCGGCGCCGCTTGCAGGCGCTCGACCGCCGGGCCGCAGAGAAGGGCGTGGGTCGCGCCGACTAATATCCGCTCGGCGCCCTTGTCCTTGCAAAGTTTTGCTGCCTCACAGACCGTCCCCGCCGTAGTGATCATGTCATCCATCATCAGGACGGTTTTGCCTTTAACCTCGCCGATAATTCGTCCCATGGCGACCTCGCTGCCGCTGACGCGGCGCTTGGCGATGACGGCCAGGTCTCCACCAAGCCGCTCGGCATACACGCCGGCCTGTTTGGCGTTGCCCGCATCCGGGCTGACCAGGACCAGATTTTCCAGTTTGCGACGGCGATAGTAGTTGCTGAAGACAGGTTCGGCGTGAAGGTTGTCCAGGGGGATGTCGAAGAAACCCTGAATCTGACCGGCGTGCAGGTCTATCGTCAGGACGCGGTCTGCCCCGGCGGTGGATATAAGATTCGCCACCAGTTTGGCGGTAATGGGGACGCGGCCTTCATGTTTTTGGTCTTGACGGGCGTAACCAAAATACGGAATGACCGCCGTTAAGCGTTCAACCGACGCCCTGCGGGCGCAGTCGATGAAAATCAACAATTCCATAAGGTTATCATTGGTCGGTGGACATGTCGGTTGAATGAAGAAAACGTCCCTCCCGCGAACATCCTCATCCAGTTTGACTAAGAGTTCACCGTCCGGGAACGGTTCGGCTGTTAACAGGCCCAGCGGCAGACCGAGATGGTCGGTTACCCCCCGGGACAATACCGGATGCGCCCTGCCTGAAAACACCTTCAAGTTATCCAAATTATCCATAATCTGGTCCCTAGTTCCTGATCCCTAGTCCCCAGTCCTGCTTTTTTCAACCCGGCCAGGACTTGAACCTGGAATGCGAGTACCAAAAACTCGTGTGTTACCAATTACACCACCGGGTTTTTTATAATCAGTAGTCGGTTGTTTTAGACGGCATTGATGCTGCGACGCAATAAAACCACCCGAATTATACGCCCAATCAAGATATTCCGGACAGCGGCGGTTGCCCGGTCCCAGGCATGAACAAGCGGCCGCTAACTACTTGCCCATTCCCGCCCGTACTTCCGTCGCCACCGACCTGCCTACCGTCAGGCAAACAGACAGGCCGACAGGCGGGATGCCACAAGGACCGGCATTCACTGAATGCTTATCGGGCGATAATCTACAGGCTGACCCTCGCCGGTGTCAATAACAAATTGATGAACTTATTCCGTCCTGGAGCGTTGAGGCGTTTTACCGCTTGGTGTATTATTCCTCGCGGCAGTTTAATACTGTTATCGGCGGTCAGCGATTGACTACATTGCTGTGCTTTTTAACTGATGGCTGACTACTGAACGCTGATTGTTACTTTAATGTTTACTATGGACTTGTTGAGGCAAATACGCAAAACACTGACATTCGGCGGGCTGCGGGTCGGGATGGAGATCGCCCGCAGGGCGGACAATCGCCTCGTCGTCGAGTCCCTTGGCGGCGCGCTTACAGGTCTGGCGCGGTCGCTGCTTCCGCTGCGGGTTCGACTGGCCAGGAACATGAAACTGACCGGTGTGTACCACCCCGATTTACTCAATGCGTATTTTGCCCGCGCTGTCGATCAGATGGTCATGCTGGCCCATGTCTTCCGCGCCGGTTTCGCCCGCAGCGGATGCCCGGAAAAGTTCAAATTCGACGATTCATTCGTTCTTCTGGAACAAGCCTACGCAGCAGGAAAGGGGGTAATTAACATCTCGCCGCACATTTGTGGATATCCGGTCTATCCGCCAATAGTCAGCCCACGCATCCCTTGCAGCATCTACCTCCGCAGGAATAAAGACCCGCGCAAGATGCGGATTACCGAGGCCATCGGATTGGCCGGAAATGGACACCTGGTCTATCCGCCCGCCGGCGCCACCCGCGCCCAGCGGCTGCAGGTTGCCATCGACGTGCTGCGAACCGGAAGGATGCTCTTCATCACTCCAGATACACCGCGAAAACCACACCAGGGAGTACCCGTAACCATATTGGGGCGAACGGTTTATTTCCCGACCGGCGTGTTCGTCATGTCGCTGCGGACCGGCGCGCCGGTGGTTCCGACCGTCTGGTACTGGTCCGACGGGGCGTATCACATCCGTTACGATCAGCCGATTGAACTTGCCAGAGGCGGGCGGGTAAAACAAAAGGTCGAATCGGCCACTCGCAAATGGGCAAAAAGCGTCGATGCCTTCCTGCACGAGCATCCGGAGATGTGGTGGAACTGGCTGGACAAACGCTGGACGCGAACAATCCGGGGATGAGGAAAGACCCCCGGTCTGATTTCTTACCGTATTATATCTAATACTCTGTCAACCTTATATATGTCAGCATGGTTATGCGACACAGAGACGCAGAGATTCAAAGAATGTAATAAAGACCTCTGTTTTTCTATATCTCTGTTCCTCTGTGTCTCTGTGTCGAACAAACAACGCCCGGAATTGTTCATGGATTTAGTAATGACGGAGCACTAGAGCACCAGGGTATAGGATGCCGGGCGGGCGTCTCAATCGGAAGTCGGTTTGAAGTGCAGCGTCATAGCCCCATCGGTGATCACCACGTTCGTAATCATCAGCGGGTGTTTAGCGCCGAGGTCTCTCCACGGAACTTTCGGGCGAACGGCCTGACCGTCAAGCATGCTCGCCACCGCCCGCAGAAGCCTGGCGACATCCCTGGTCGGGGCCACAGATGAAAGGTTGTTTCCGTTGTCGCCGGTCCGCCCCAGGAGGTTCTGCAACTTCTCACGAAGTTGCCCAATCCTTCCTTCCAGAAGCGACTTGGGAACCGGCAGCACACCTATGCGAATCGCGAGGATTTCCAGCCTCATGTCGCCTCGCTCGTCGAAGATGAACGAAAGGTCGGCGCTGATAACCTTCCCGTATTCGATGGACCAAACCATCAACGTCAGCACGCCGTCATCCATCGCCACCATCGGATCGCTAAAGCCCGCCTGTTCCAGTTTCGCCGTTGCGTGCACCGGTTTGGCCGATTGCAGCGACGCAATCCGGTCCATCGACACAAGGCACATGTTGACCTCGTCGGATGTGATAAAAAATTCGAATGGTTCTCCCGCCCCGCCGTACTTGCTGAAATCCCCGTACAATTCAAGAAATTTTCGCCGCGGACCTTCCCGGTTGTCACGCTCGGCCAGTTCGTTCAGCTCAGTCAGACGGGTTACTCTCTGAAGCGCCTCGCGGTAATCAGCCGGGGTTCGGTCCGCCAGACCGTAAAGAAGCCCAGCCACCAGAACCGCCCCTACAAGCAGCGATAACAGCACACGGCAAATAATTCGACGAACTCTCATAGCACCTTGGTAGTGAACAACAAGCCGGATGTCAACAGCAACTCCTCATTCTTATTGTCAGGAAAGCGAATAATTTCAATTTTGGTATGACAACCGACATGAAAATCCTTGACATTGGCCGACGCGACGATTATATTCACGGGGCTGTACCGTGGTAATCAAGTAGTGATAAGGGATAAGGACTTTGGAAGTCCTACGGCTACCACACCGGTCTCTGGCTTACTCGCAGACCGGAAGGGTGGATATACTAACGAACCGGATTTGGAAGGAATTATCGGCGTGGCAAAAACCAGGAAAACCTCCGCCAGTCGTAAACGTGGCGTCGCCGGATACGGAAAAAAGCGTTCCGGGACCGGTAAAACCACAACAAAGGCAACCCGAAAAACCGCGCGAAAAACCGCAGCAAAGACCAAGACCTCCAAAACGAACAAGAGGGTCAAAACGCCTGTCAGGAAAAGCCCCCTCGATAAAAAACATCTCAATGAGTTCCGCGAAGTACTGCTCCAGAAACGCAGAACACTGGTGGGCGACATGAACGGGATGGAGGAAAGCGCCGTCAATCAGCAAAACGGCGGAAGCCTCTCCAGTATGCCGACGCACATGGCGGACGTGGGCACCGACAATTTCGAACATGAGTTCACCCTGGGTCTGATCGAAAGCGAACAGTCGCTTCTGGGCGAGATAGACCAGGCCTTGCGCAGAATAGAGAACGGCGCTTACGGAATCTGTCTGGGAACGGGTCGGCGAATTCCCCTCGCCAGGCTTCGCGCAAAACCGTGGGCAAAGTACACGGTCGAATTTGCCCGCATGATCGAGCAAGGTCTGGCCAGTGCGCCCGAAGAAGAGTCCGAAACCGCTCCAAAAAACAAATAAAACCGTCCGGACCAAATCGACCGGGCGGATATTATCTTCAGTCAGGGATATTCCACTCTTGACCAGGGCGCACCACAAAATCGAGCAGACCTCTCAGGCAAAAAAGCCGACGTATAAATCCGTACCGGCGATAATTGTTTTTATCGCAATCGCGACGACGTGCCTGGCGGCGGACCTTATCAGCAAACATTACGTCTTCAGCACGCTGATGAACCATCCGGACCAATCGGTAACAGTCATCGGCGGGTTTATGAAATTCAGCCTCTCTACCAATTCGGGGATCGTTTTCGGGATTCTCGCACCGGCGTGGGCTGTAATGTCGGCTACGGTAGTAGCAACAGTAACAGTGATTGTACTTTTCGCAACGTCCCTGCCGAGGCAGCGTCTGCTCCATGCCGCACTGGCGATGGTGCTCGCCGGAGCACTGGGAAACGCATACGACAGACTCTTCAGCCGGGTAACCTTCCCCGGCGACATGGCGCCACGCGTCGGACAGGTCCGCGACTTCATCGACGTCTATGTAATCGGATACCCCATTTTCAACGTTGCCGATATTCTGCTGGTCGTCGGTGTAGGTTTGATCCTGCTGGAATCGTTACGGGACCTGATCCGCCAGCGACGGAATAAATAGCATTCAGCAATCGGCGTTCAGCGGTCAGCATTCAGTAATTTTACTGGTCGCCCTTTTACATTAAGCCTTGTCTGCCGGTTTGCCGGCTCCGAAAAATTAAGGAACCATACGGGCTGGTTTGGAACCATTCGGAAAGATTCGGTAAAATTCGGAAAGTTTCGGAAAGTTTGGGAAAGTCGCAACCCTTTGTCGGGCAAGTATGCCTGACCTATCTGCTACCTGCTGCTCTAATTGAATGATCGCTTAGATAAAGAAAGGGGAAATGAAATGAATACTATGTTCCACGAGGAGATACTGTCGCCGATAAACGCCGAAATCAGTAGGCAATTCGACAGGACAGTAAGTCAACTGGTCCGGAGTTATTGTAGTTCACTGGTGGCGGTGGTAAGAGCGATTGAGGCGGAGTACGGAGAAAAAGGTAAAGAGGTAGCCCGTCAAGGCTATCTCTCGGAACTGAAAGAAAGGGCTCGTGAGGCCGAGAGAAAGGGAGGAAAAGGAGATGTCCAGGCCTTCTGTGCCGAGTTGGAAAAGACGTGTATGAATACCCACGAGTGGCAGAGGGTTATTGATGAGCAGAATAAAGTGGCCTACCACTTTACCAGGTGTATGTGGGCCGAGGAGTTCCGAAGGTTGGGAGCGCCGGACATAGGAAAATGGCTCTGCGATACCGATGAACCGGCGGCTAAGGCGGCAAATCTCAAGTTCGAGAGAACCAGGACGATTGTGGAGGGTGATGAGATATGCGACCACATATTCTATGTGTAGCGGTAACAGCGGATAAACTCCGCTATGAGCAGATTGCCCATGCCAAGACCTGTGCCGGTCCTTACCGGGCGGATTGTTACGCTCCGGCCGATTGATTCGCAGCGCGATGCAGCCGACTATTACAAGTGGAATCTTGATCCCGAGATGCACGTCTGGACCGGCAATCGCGTTCCGGATTCTGTCGAAGAGGCCCGGCAGGAACTGGAGAGATTCGTCCAAATGGATGATGTGACAATGTGGGCCGTTGTGGATAATGCCTCCGGCAAGATGATCGGCCGGTTCTTTGTCTGTCTGCAAGAGCGGGATGGCAAACTCGTAGCCGGTGAAGGCGTTCGCATCGCCAGGACGTTCTGGAGAAAGGGCCACAACCGCGAGGCGCGGCGGCTGGTGTTTCAGTACGTCTTCGACATACTCAAGGTAGGCTGCATCGAAACGGAGTGCTGGAGCGATAACATCAACTCGCACGAGTCCATTTTGGCCCATGGCTTCACGCTTGTCAAAGAAGTCCTTGAATATAACCAGAAACACGCGAAGGAAATGCAGAAGAGTATTTTTAGAATGACACGGGATGAGTGGGAGAACCTGAGGAATGCCTGAAATTCCCCAACTGGTCTTTGAACCCATCACCTCGCATAAGTCTGGCGTCATCGAACGGCTGCTGGTCGAGAGTTTCGCCGGTATGGCGGCCGATGAGGTAGAACAAGAAAAGTGTCGCCTGAAGTGGCGGAAGGCTGACCGGGAGACGTTTGAGAACCCCGAAACGATCGGCCGGTGCACGTTCATTACGACATTGAACGGTAAGCCGATAGGTGTAGGGTCATTCGATCCCAGAGGCGCACCGGAGGTCGGCCAGATCGGTATTAACTGCATCCTGCCGGCCTATCGTGGCCGGGGGTTCGGCAAACAGCAGATGGAAGAAATTCTTCGGCGACTGACAGTACTGGAAATCCGCAAGGCCGTCGTTACTACGGGCGAGCATTCTTTCTTTGAGGCTGCCCAACAGATGTACGCGGCCTGTGGGTTTTACGAAACCAGACGCTTTCGGAAATACGAGCAGTTCCAATGGCAGGTGATTGAATACGAGAAG
>JAXHSV010000089.1:0-11692 GCA_034190305.1 Planctomycetota bacterium
CTGGGCCAAATCCTCAATGTTCTCACCACGTCGAAAGATATTCGCTATGAGCGGCACATCGCGAAATTCGACTATGAAGAACTGAAGAACTATTCCGAGAAGGATACCGATAGCGAACACAAGGGCCACTACCTTATGGCCGGGGCTGTAGAAGATGGGTTGTTGCCACCATTGACGCCATGTTAAAGCGGGGCGCCCGACCAATCTGGAGCCAAGCAGCACGAGTAAGGGGGCAACGGCGGACGAGACCAGCCCGGCGAAAACGCTGCTCTCGTAATGGGCTATCCGAGGGTGGATTGCAGTAATCCACGCGGGAACCTGTAACAACACAACCATCCCAAGCAGGAGCAGACGCAGTGGAGAAAATATATTGTAACGGTTCCACCTACCGATGTAGCGAAACACTACAATATCGGTGATTACCGACAATATTATATAGAGAACTATCGCAAAGGTCATTGTCGTTACACCATCAACTCATTCAATCTGACCCATCGGTCAAATTTCACGAAATATCGTGCGAAAACCAGTTGTCATTGTATCCTGTCAGCGACAATTATCAATCTGTCAAAAAAACAGGGCGCATGTCGCACTTACCACCAGGAACTTTCACCCTCATATCTATTCGTATTCTTTGCTCCGATAGTCAACATAACCAATAGATGCTCGAAAATAGATTACGTACTCGGTCTGTTTCTTGCTGCCGACCGGCTCGACAGTATTTCCCAGGCACACCCGCCGCGCCCCAGGCAAACCAACGCCACATAAATTGTTCCGGCTAAAAGTGCGCCAACGGCCGCGCCAGTTATATCGTAAGACCGGACGGCAAACCAGCAGATCGGCACCGTTATTATGGCCCCAATGGCCCGGAACCACAACAGGCGCTTTATCTGGTGATGGACAGCGAAAAACAGTTGAAACAACATCCCAAGACACTGCACGTACCGACACAGCGTCAGAAACATGATAATACTCAAAGGAAGCGCAAAACCTTTGCTGGTTAAAAGCACGATCAGCTGCCGACCCCAAAACCCATATACGAGTAACATAGACGCCCCAATACCCAGGTACGCCGCCACGCCGGCCAGCAGCACTCTATCGGCCGACCACAACTGGCGAGGATCGTCGATGTCCCTGGCCCGCTGGTACGCAATAGGCATCAATAAGGAATACATGATATTTAACAACAGCATGTAAGGTATGCCGCAGACTTGATAAGCGGCGACATAAAGCCCCGCCGACTGGAAGTCCAACTGGCCGGCAATTATGTAACGGTCGGCAAAATTCTGCACCCACTGGAAGACCATCAGCGCACCGAAGGGCAGGCCGAACGACCAGACCATCCTCATGATCTCGCTGTTGGTTCCTTCAGGCATGACCCGCATCCGGCGAACCAGCGGCACAGCGACGATCAGAGAGCAGATTACCGCGGCAATGGCGTAAGCAAAGAGCGCGGCACTGGCGGAGGCCTTTATGAAATAGATTGCCGCAAAAACCAACGCCAGTTGCGACAACAGAAACAACCCGTTATGAACGGCGCATTTGCGACGTTGACGGCGGATATCCAGGGTCTCCACGCCCAGCGCCCGCCATCGGTTTGCCATAAAGTATATTCCCGCAGCCATAGCCGTCCACGTCTCCAGACCAAACCACCCCGACAGGGAAATGCTGAAAATACATCCGCCCAAAGCAACCGCCACCGTTACCACTGTGTACCACCGAAACAGCGCCATAGCGGTCGATCGAAGCGTTCCCCGTTCCTCTGATGTGTGATAATGCCGCTGGAAAGCGCGGTTCATGGGGACAATCAAAATACTATCCAGAAGCATTAGGCTCGTCAGCGCAAGATTAAACTCGCCAAAGCCTGCCTTGCTCAGAAAGTTCGTAAGAACCTTCAGTGTTACAAACAGCGTCGTCAATTCGACGGCTTTGTTACAGGCGACCCAGAACATCTCCCTTCGCAGACGAGGATTTCGAAGGACAGCCGCCATATTTGTAATCAATCGTTTCGGGAAAAATATCATAGCGAACGTTTCTACCGGTTTGGCGTATAAGCTTCGGCCCCGGCTGGACCACTGCATAGCTTGGGGCAAACCCTACACTCTATCTGTGGTAAGTACAAACGCAACAGGGCAACAACAGGTTTATACCACACTGCTTCAGTATACGTTTCTTCGGCATTTCGAGAAGGGTTATAGAGGTTTTTTTGCCGGGCAGCGACATAAGCCCTGCCTGTAAAGAAAAATCTCTTCTCATAGTCCGATAATGACGATATAGAACCGTATTCAATCCAGTCCGGAAGGAAAGAGCATGAAGATAATCAACATAGTCGGCGCTCGTCCCAATTATATGAAGATCGCCCCGTTGATGACGGCGTACAAGGCCTCGCGGGGCATCCAGCCGCTGCTGGTCCACACAGGTCAGCATTACGACGAGCGGATGAGCGACCTGTTCTTCCGGGAGTTGGGCATCCCTGAGCCGGATATCAACCTCGGCGTGGGCAGCGCTTCTCACGCCGTTCAGACTGCCGAGATTATGAAGGCCTTCGAGCCGGTCATCCTCGAACACAAGCCCGACGCCGTCCTGGTCGTCGGCGACGTCAACAGCACCATCGCCTGCGGGCTTGTGGCGGTCAAACTCGGCGTCAAACTCGTCCACGTCGAAGCCGGTCTGCGAAGCGGCGACCGGGCCATGCCCGAAGAAATCAACCGTATCCTGACCGATTCGATCAGCGACCTGCTGTTTTGCACCGAGACCAGCGGCGTCGATAACCTCAAACGTGAAGGCGTTCCCGCCGAAAGGATTTTCCTTGTCGGCAACGTAATGACAGATACGCTGCTGAAGAATAAGGCGAAGGCGGACGAATCTAAGATTCTTGACGAACAAGGTCTCAAGTGCGGTTCTTACGCCGTCCTGACGCTGCACCGACCGTCCAACGTGGACGACCCGGCTGTGTTCGGGCGAATACTCGACGCGATGGAAGCGATCCGGCAGGACCTGCCGATCATCTTTCCAATCCATCCGCGAACGCGGAAAAATATCGCAGGTTCATCGCTGGCTGGACGTCTCGAAGGGATGGCCGGCCTGCGCCTGATAAACCCGGTCGGATACCTGGACTTCCTAAAACTGACTTCTTCGGCGCGACTGGTACTGACTGATTCAGGCGGGATCCAGGAAGAGACGACTATCCTAAAGGTTCCCTGTATCACGCTGCGGGACAACACCGAGCGGCCTGTAACGGCTGAAATCGGCTCCAACCAGATCGTCGGTACGAACACGGAGAATATAATCTCCGCATATAGACAAATCATCGACGGGCGGGGGCGCGAATCGCGGATTCCCGACCTTTGGGACGGATGCGCCGCCGAGCGAATCGTCAAGATACTGGTGGAGCGTTTATAACCTGCCACCCCTATGTCAGAAACTCTTTTACTTTTCCGGCGACGTATTGAATCTGCTCGTCCGTCAGTTCCGGATAGACCGGAAGGGCCAGTGTCTCGCCGGCGGCTGATTCAGAAACGGGGAAGTCGCCGCGTTTGTAACCCAACCGGCGGAAACATTCCTGCTCGTGCAGGCTCAGTGGGTAATAAACCTCACAGCCGATGCCCTGTTCCTTCAGAAACGCCCGGAGTTCATCGCGCTTGGGGACGCGGATAACGTATTGGTTATAGATAGTCCGGTTGTATTCCCTGATTACCGGCGTCGTTACCGGTTCAAAATCGGCGAAGAGTTCGTCATATTTTGCAGCGTTTTCCCGTCGGCCTGCGGACCAGTAGTCAAGGTGGCGCAGTTTGACGATCAGTCCCGCCGCCTGGAGGGTATCCAATCGAAAATTACCACCGACCCATTTGTGATAGTACTTCGGCTTGGAGCCGTGGTTTCGGCACTGCGAAAGCCTCTCGGCAAGTTCGGCATCCTGCGTAACGACCATTCCGCCGTCGCCCATTCCGCCGAGGTTCTTGGACGGGAAGAAACTGAAGCACCCAGCCGTACCGATCGACCCGGCCTTTCGGCCTTTGTATGTCGAACCGATGCTCTGGGCGGCATCCTCGATAACGTACAGATTGTGCTTTCTGGCGATCTCCATAATCGGGTCCATCTCGGCCATCTGTCCGAAGAGGTGGACCGGCATGAGCGCCTTGGTGTTTTTGGTAACGGCGGCTTCGATTTTCGCCGGGTCGATGTTGAACGTCTCCGGTTCGATATCGACGAAGACCGGCCTTGCGCCTCTCCGCCAGATACTCCCTGCTGTGGCGAAGAAGGTGTAAGGCGTGGTGATGACTTCGTCCCCTGCGCCGATACCCAGTGTCATCAGGCTGCAAAGCAGCGCGTCGGTGCCGCTGGAGACGCCGACGGCGGCGGCGCAATCGCTGTATTGGGCGACCTGCTTTTCCAGCTCCTTGACCTCCGGGCCGTTGATGAAATACTGACTTTCCATCACAGCCGCCATGGCGGGAAGAATCTCATCCTTAATCGTCGCGTACTGCGCCTTCAAATCCAACAGTGGAACCTGCATTTCAATCAATTCCTTTCACGCTAAAGACTGATTCCGGACGGCATCATGCCGGTCGGAGCACGCCTCCGGTAAGTTTGTACTCCATGCCGCATCTTTGACAGACGGCGGCGTCATCGGCGAGGTTCAGTTTTACCCCGCATTGGCAGACCCATCCGTTCAGACGGGCTGGGTTGCCGTAAAACAGTGCGTAGTCCGGCACGTCGGTGGTAACAACGGCGCCGGCCCCGATGAGGGCGTAACTCCCAATCGTGTTTCCGCAGACCACTGTCGCGTTGGCGCCGATGGTCGCGCCGCGCTTGACGAGCGTGTCCATGTACTCATCCTTGCGCGAAACGTGACTTCGGGGATTGAATACATTGGTGAAGACCATGCTAGGCCCGCAGAACGTATCGTCCTCCAGTGTAACGTTGTCGTAGATGGAAACGTTATTCTGGACCTTGACGTTATCGCCGAGGACGGCCTTTGATCCGATGTTGACGTTTTGCCCGATCGAGCAGTCTTTGCCGATTTTCGCACCGCTCATAATGTGGCTGAAGTGCCATATCTTCGTTCCCTCGCCGATTACGGCGCCTTCATCAACGTAACTGCTTTCATGCACGAAATAGGGTTTTTCATCTTTGCTCATGGGTAAGATGGAATTCTCCGTCGCTATGACAAACTGACAGGCTCTCCGCCTCGGTCCAGTGATTTCGTTCCGGCTTCGAGCACTTTGACCACCCTCAGCCCGTCGGCTCCGTCACTCAGCGGGGCCTTGTCCTCGATAATGGATTCTATGAAGTGCCGGCACTCGGTCTTCAGCGGTTCTCCGGCGGCGACCTTGGGTATGAGTATGTCGCCGGTTCGCAGCGTAATGGCATCGACGTAACTGGAAACGCTTCTTTGTACCTCCGCGCCCTTGTCATAGACGCGGATCTTCTCGGCTGCCTCCATGTCGTCGAAGACGATCATCTTTTGAGAACCGACAAGTGTTACTTTTCGGATTTTATGCGGGTCCAGCCAGGAGACGTGAATGTGCGCCATTCTACCGTCGGCAAATTTCAGGTTTGCGAACACCACGTCCTCTACGCCGCCCCTCAGGTACGCCTGCCCACTGGCCGAGACGCTCACCGGTTCTGCGTCGAAAAGATAGCACGCCACCGACACATCGTGCGGCGCAAGCGACCACCAGGCGTTTTCCACCTTGCGAACGATTCCGAGGTTGACGCGCTGAAAATACAGATACAACGGCTTTCCGACCTCGCCGGACGCGATCGCCTGCTTCATGTAATTGACGGCGGGGTGGTACTCCAGCAAATGACCGACCATCAGTCGGAGGTTTTTTTCGGCGGCAAGGTCCACAAGGGCTTTGGAATCATCGCTTGTCAGCGTCAGCGGTTTTTCGACATAGGTGTGTTTTCCCGCTCGAAGCGCTGCTGCGGCAATTTTGAAATGCAGCGGTGCATCGACCGCCACCACGACCGCATCGACCCGCTCGTCGCCGAAAGCCTCATCCATTTCGCCGATTACCCTGGCATGAGGATACAGAGACGACATCCCCTGGCGGACTTTTTCGTCCAGGTCGCAGATGTACCTCAACTCAACCTCGGCTAACGAAGCAAAATTACGCACAAGGTTCCTGCCCCAGTTACCCGCACCGACAACGGCAACACCAATCATCTATGACTCCTGTTATCGCGCAAAATATGGCCAAAAAACGAAAACTATGAGCAGTTCGTGTAACATTTATCGGTTGATTTTGCAAGGGTGTTTGAGTTAAAGGGGCTTCGGAGGTGAGTTCCATCTAGTCGCCGCCCCAGGCGGCGGAGGTTACGAAGGCTTCTCATTAGCGCCCGGCATCTGTTTCGGAATCGCCCGGGGAATGTGGGATTTGGCGGCGTTGCTAAAGCCAGATCGTTATTCACATATAGGCTTGATGTGATCAGCATGTTCGGCCTGTGGTTTTTTAAGCCCGCCCAGACCGAAATGCGCCGCCGCCCGGTAGATCGTTACGTAAAACGTCGGAACGACCACCAGCGTCAGCACCGTCGCAAAGCCAAGCCCGAATATGACCGCAATTGCCATACTCGCCCACCACTGGCTGGACTCGCTTTGCCAGGCAATCGTCATTTTGTGGAAGTCGAAACTTACTCCGGTAGCCATCGGCAGAAGTCCGAGAATAGTGGTAACCGCCGTCAGGAGGACGGGTCGCAGACGGGTAGCGCCCGCCTCCAGAACGGATTCGATTATGTCCATGCCGCGTTTCTGCAACTGGCGGGTATAGTCCAGAAGGACGATGGCGTTGTTGACCACGACTCCCGCCAGGCTTATTACGCCGACGCCGGTCATGATAATTCCGAAAGGCATCCGGCAGATGAGAAGCCCGCTTAATACGCCTATCATTGAGAGAATGACAGTTGTCATAATGATGAACGGCGCCGACAGAGTGTTGAACTGCGCCACAAGTATCAGCACGATAAACAAAAGCGCGAAGGCGAACGCCTTGGTCAGGAAAGACATGGCCTTTTCCTGCTCTTCCTTCTGTCCGGCGTAACGAATTGAATAGCCGGTAGGCAGGTCGAGTTTTTCCAGGCGGTTTTGGGCGTCCTTGAGGACTTCGGTATCGAGTCGCCCTTCGGCGTCGGCGGTCAGCGTTACGACTCGTTTTCGGTTCACACGATTGATTGTTCCGAATCCACCGTGGTACTCGAACGTCCCCAGCGAGCTGAGCGGTACGGGCTGGCCGGCGTTGTTGGGAATATGCAGGCGAAAAATGTCCTGGATGTTGCTGCGTTGCGATTCCGGCAGGCGGATGGTGATGTCGTATTCGTCGTTGAATCGGCGGTATGTGCTGACCTTCCATCCGAAGACGCAGGCCTTGAGAAAATTCCCGATTATCGAGGCATTGACGCCCAGGAGCATTGTCCGTCGGCGGTCGGTGAAGAACTTCAACTCCGGACGTGTAGCCTCAAGGTCACTCCGCAGGTTCACCAGACCCGGAACATCCTCGATCATCGCCTTGGCCTGTTCGGAGAGTTTTTCCAGTTCCTCGAATTCTCTGCCGATGATGCGTACGGTAACAGCCACTCCTGTGGGCGGACCTTCCTTCTCCTTTTCGACCTTTATCTCGGCACCGGATATGTCCGACAGCGCTTCTCGGATTTCCTTTACCGCATCGGCTGACTTGCGCCGGCGGTCCTCGAAGTCATGGAACAGGAGCGTGATGTTGGCGACGTGCGGTCCGCTGCCGCCTCCGCCGAATATCATCTGACCACCGCCCGAACCGACGTTGGCGATGACGTGTTTCAGGTCGCCTCCCCGGGGGTTCCCCCGCCAGGGTCCCAGACGACGCTCGACAAGCCTCGCCAGACGGTCGGTCTCCTTTATATTCGTGCCCTGCGGGCAGCGTATGTTGATAATCGCCCGTCGAGGGTCGAATTCGGGGAACAACTCGACACCGTGGCCTCGCTTACTGTAGAAAAACACCATCCCGATTAATATCAAAACCACCAATCCCAGCGTGACTGCCCAGTGATGAACGGCCTTATCGAGCAGGCGGCGGTAGGCGTGTATAAACGGGTGCCGTTCGTGGACTTTTCGAACCTTCCCCGAGAAGACCGCGCAGAGCGTCGGGCTGATTACCAGGGCGACGAACAGCGAACTGCTAAGTGTGATTATCAATGTGATTGGCAGGTACTTCATGAAGTCGCCCATAATTCCCGGCCAGGCGATCATCGGCATAAAGGCGGCGATCGTCGTAGCCGTCGATGCTATTACAGGCCAGGCGACCTCGGCAGCGCCCTTCATCGACGCTTCGATCCGACCGTAGCCCATCTGGCGGTGACGGAAGATGTTCTCGACGATGACTATTGCGTTATCGACCAGCATACCCAAAGCCAGTATCAGGCTGAACAATACGATCATATTCAGCGTATATCCGAGCGACTGGAGAATCGCGAAACTTATAAGCATGCTCATCGGTATCGCGGTGGCGACGATGCTGCTTGTCCGCCAACCCATGAACGCCAGAAGAACAGCCACAACGAGGATCAGGCCTGTAATGACGTTGTTTTCAAGGTCGGCGACTATCATTCGGATGTCTTTTGACTGGTCCAGGATCGTCTCGATGCGGACGTCGGAGGGGACCTGTTTTTGCGCCTCGGCCAAAACGGCCTTGACGTTGTCGGCGACATCTACAATGTTGGCGCCGGTGGTTTTACGAACGTTGATTGTTATGCTGCCCATCCCGTCCAGCCGGGCGTAACTGTCGCGGTCCTTGAAAGCGTCTCGCACAGTTACCACGTCGGTCAGATAGATCGTCTTTTTGTTTCGTTCGGTTAGCGGCAGGTGGAAAATATCCTCGACTTTGTCGAATTCAGCCTGGAGGCGAACATTGAACTTTGTTCCTTGCGTTTCCAGCCCGCCGGCGGATATGTTGACGTTTTCGGCGCCGATTCGCGTCAGCAGTTCCGGGATGGTCAGCCCGTAGGCGGCCACGCGGTCCGGGTCGATCTCGATGCGTATTTCACGCTCCAAAGCGCCCAGAATATCCACCTCAAGAACACCGGGAACCTGTTCGATGGCGTCCTCCAGTTCGTCGGCGATTGCTTTCATACGCACAGGCGAAATGTCCCCGCTCATGCTGATAATCAGGATCGGAAAATCGGCAACGTTGATTTCCTTGATGACCGGCTCGTCGGCTTCGTCGGGCAGTTCCGCCTTGGCAAGGTCGATCTTGTCGCGAACGTACTGGAGGGCGTCTTCAATGCGGATTTCAGGCTGAAATTCTATCATTACAACCGATGTCCCCTCGGCGCTGCTGGAGGTCATTTCCTTGACGCCCTTCAGGCCGGTCAGTTTGTTCTCTATCTCAATCGTTACCTGCGTTTCTACCTCTGTGGGCGAAGCGCCTTCGTAGGGTGTGGTAACGAGCACCCAGGGGATGGGCACGTCCGGAGCGGCTTCTCGCGGCAGGGTGATGTAACTGTATCCGCCCGCTATGGCGATTAACGCCATCAGCACGAACACCGTCGTACGATTCTTTATTGCCGTATTGGAAATCAGCATGATTTTACTCTTTGCCCGATGGTTTATCCGCGCCGACAGGTTGACTCGATGGTTGACTCGACGGGACGTTTGGGCGTTTTTCCCTGACTTTTCTTCCCGGGGACACGAATCGCAAACCATTGACGATCAGTCGATCTCCTTCGGCCAGACCGGCGATAATGCGAACACGCCCATCTATTAGAACGGATAAGTCCATCTCCACCTCCCGCCGAACCGCCTTTCCGTCTTCGACAACATAGGCGACCTTTTTACCGTCCTCCATGGAAATCATTTTCTCAAGAGGAATCAGTATTGCATTGTGCAGTTCCCGCCGAAGAAGGTGGACGTTGACAATCTGCCCGTCGCGCAGCAGACCGGCGCGGTTGTCGGCGCTGATCTCAGCCCGCGTCGTGTTCGAGCCGTGGTCGATGAGTTTGCTTATGTAAGTTATAATTCCGGTAATGGATTCTTGTTCCATGCCCTTGATTACGATTTTTTCTTCCCTGCCGATTTTCAGAAAAGGCACATCGCGTTCAGGGACATCGACCACGACTTTGGCCGGGTCCGAATCGACTATTTTGGCGACGATGTCGCCGGACTTGAGGTATGTGCCCACTTCGGGAACCACCTTATCCAGCGTCCCGTCGATGGGCGCGACGATTGTAGCCCGCTCAAGCCTGGCCTTGGCGATGTCGAACGCAGCCTTGCTGATGGCTGCCTTTGTCCGGGCCTGGTCGGCTTCATTGGCGGTAGCGGCGCCTTTCTCGTGAAGATCGGAGATACGCTTGTATTCCCGGACATCGAATTGGGATTGCGCCTTGGCAAGGTCGAACTCGGCCCGTAGTATGTCGGTATTCAGGCGGATTATCGGGTCGCCTGCACGGACGTCTCTACCTTCGGGCCGGACAATCCGCTCGACGCGCCCAGCCACCTCGGCAGAGACATCCACCACGCGGTCGGCTTCGACCTTACCGACTATC
Source organism: Planctomycetota bacterium (assembly GCA_034190305.1). Classification (GTDB taxonomy): domain Bacteria; phylum Planctomycetota; class Phycisphaerae; order SM23-33; family SM23-33; genus JAUWNJ01. The sequence continues at coordinate 10,519 of JAXHSV010000089.1, forward strand.
TCGAACATATCCGACACCAGCGGTTCCGGACGGATCACTATCGTCTCGACGTTCACCGGAGGTCGTCCGCCGGCGGGTTTGTCCTCGCTGCGCTTCTTTAGCACCACCGCGATGAGAACCACGACCGCCAGCGCCGTAAGCAGAATCAGCGCCGGGACAGACTTGCGAACGATTCGAACAAACCCGGCGCGCGGAGGAATACCTTTTCTTGGCTTGTCATTCATAACTTATTCTCCGGCGATTGATCTTTGGGATCCCACTGCGGAAATCGCCGCGAAGGTGGTTCCGCCCACGCGGTAAGCGCCACAAGCAAACCCCTTTTCAGTGCATCCAGATAGTGCGATTCCGGACCAAAACTCACACCTACTTCCATTATCGACTGGACTATTATTCCATCGACAACAGCCATTATCAGTGATGCTGCTATCTCCGGGTCTATATCCTGTCGGAATCGGCCCGACTTGATACCCTGCGAGATAATCGCAGCAATCCACCCGCGCCACCGGCTGAACAGCTGCTCTAACATCTTCGCAAGTTCGCCCCGATGCTTCTGGCGGGCTGCCGTCGCCCAAAACTCCAGAACCAAAGCGCCGATCGCTGTGTAATTTTCCAACTGGGCAAATACGTTATCCACCATTTTCTGGAGTTTCTCGTCGGCGGGAATCGCTTCAGCGACCAGTTGCTCGGTTTCTGCCTCATCGGCTTCGACAACCTCGGAGAAAAGTTGCGAGAAGAGGTCCTGCTTGCTGCGAAAGTAATTATAGATGCTTCCCTTGGCGACGCCGGCCTGGGCGGCGATTGCATCCATAGTAGTAGCTGCGTAACCCTGGGCGTGGAATACCCTCCCCGCTGCCGATATAATCGCAATACGCCTGTTTGTTGCCCCTTTTGCGCTGCACATAACTGACTTTCCCAATCAATAGTCCGTCAATACCGACTCGATGGAATAAGTCGCCTTACGAGCCGCGAGAAGTCAGGGAGCGGGCATTCCTGTTGCGGAGGTCTCACCGACCGCTCCCTGACGGTCGCGGCTCGTACAACACCACCAACCCGTCTGACTGACCGGTCAGTCAGTTATTGTTATAGGATAGACTTTGGGTTATGACAACAGTAATTTTTCGGGAAATTTCGGGGCAGGACGATTAACAATTAATTACAGTAGTCAGCAAAGCCG
>JAXHSV010000009.1:0-25955 GCA_034190305.1 Planctomycetota bacterium
CCTAGTCTGGGACGAGGGCGTGCTCTACATGCTGAACGAAATGAAGAAGAACGGCAACCTGCCGGAGGACCTGACCTTCAAAGTGTCCATCTTCGCCGGACACGGCAGCGCCGCCGGCGCGAAAGTCCTCCAGGACCTGGGAGCGGGGACTTTCAACCCGATAGCCGATATTTCTCCGGCGTCTCTGGCCGCTATCCGCCGAACCGTTAACCTCCCTATGGATATTCACATACAGTACTGGGACGCCGGCGGCGGATTCAACAGGATCTATGAAACCCCGGACATCGCTCGCGTCTCCTCGCCATGCTATTTCAAGATGGAGCCGGGCCCCGGGTTGGGGATGTATTCGCCCTGGGGTATGTCCGAAGACGCCTTGGCTGACCTGGCCCGGCTGAAGATACGGATCGTAAGGAACATTGTAGAAATCATCTTCGAGACTTATCCTGATATTAAATTGTCGGAGCAGGGGCCTGACGATCTCAGAATCCCCAAGCCCGAACGGAAGAAGGGAGAACGCCGTAATGGCTAAGAAGAAATCAAGAATCGACTTCCAGAAAATGAAAAAGTCCGGCGAGAAGATAGTTTTTCTGACTTCCTACGATTATCCAACCGCGGTTTTTGCCGAGAAGGCAGGTCTTGACATGCTGCTGGTGGGCGATTCTCTGGGCATGTGTGTCCTCGGCTTGCAGGGTACGGTTCCTGTTACGATGGAAGAGATGATAATTCACTCCAGGGCGGTCCGCCGCGGCGCGCCCGATACTTTTGTAATCGGCGATATGCCGTTTCTGTCCTACCAGGAATCGGTGCAGGGAGCGGTTCACAACGCCGGACGGTTTCACAAGGAAGCCGAGGTTGATGCTATCAAACTCGAGGGCGGGCGCAGGGTAATCGACAAGATCAAGGGAATCGTGGACGCGGGAATGCTTGTGATGGGACACATCGGTCTGACCCCGCAGAGTTCAGGACAACTCGGGGGGTTCAAGGCCCAGGGCCGGACCGCCGAAAGCGCCGCCGAACTCATACGCGACGCAGAGGAAATCGAAAAGGCCGGCGCCTTTGCGATCCTTCTTGAGGCGGTGCCTCCCGAAGTCGGTAAAATAATCACCGAGGCGAGTAAGTTTCCGGTACTCGGTATCGGCGCGGGAGTCCATACCGACGGGCAGCTCCTCATCGTCAGCGACATGCTGGGAACGTTTGAAGCCTTCAGCCCCAAGTTTGTCAAGCAGTACGCGTCTGTCGGCGAAGATATGGTCAAGGCATTTACCGCTTACTCCAAAGACGTTCGAGAAGGCGCATTCCCGGAGAAAAAACACACTTACAAGATGATCGACGGCGAATACGAAAAACTGGTTGATTTCATAAAAAATAAATTGGGAAAACAAACGAGACATGAAAGCACAAGTCAACGGCAGGTTCGTGGATTGTAAGGATGCGAAGGTTTCCATCCTGTCGCACAGTTTCAGCAGGGGTTCATCCGTCTTCGACGTTGTTTCGATCTGGCCGACTGCAAAAGGCGGGGCGTTCTTTCGCCTCAAAGAGCACGTAGCCAGGATGTTCGAAAGCGCCAGGCTCGTCCACATGGACATACCCATGTCTCCAGAAGAGGTAACCGACGCCGTCGTCGCAACCGCCGCAGAGAACGGCGTCTCATTCGGCATGGCGAAGTTCTTCACCTACTATCCGGTGGAGGAGTTTCTGATCCTTCCGGCGAACCCGAAGGTTGAGTTGGCGGTTTTCTGTTTCGATTTCGATCGCGAGGGCGTAACGATTGACGATCTTGTCGGGCCTGTATCCGCGGGAATTTCCACGATTATGAAACTCGACCCGAGGACGATACCGATCCACGCGAAAATCACAGCCAATTACGTCAACGGAATGCTAGCGCTGATGGAGGTGCGGAAAAAAGGCTGCGAACAGGCGATACTTCCTGACACTTCCGGCTTTATAGCTGAAAGTCCGATGGCGAACGTTTTTTTTGTCGAAAACGGAAAGATTCTCACACCCACGCTCAACAACACGCTTGGAGGCGTCACCAGGGACGGCGTTATCCGTATTGCTCGGAACCTTGGCTTCGAGGTGGTCGAAACGGACATCAGGCCGGAAAGGATCGCCGATTTCGACGAGGCGTTCCTGACTGCATGCGTCTGGCCGGTCAGACCGATAATCTCGATTGATTCAAAGCCCGTAGGCGGAGAATGCCCCGGACCGGTAACTCGAGAACTCGCCCGCGTGCTCGGCGACGCTTACGAAGGACGTTCGCCGCAATATGAGAGTTGGCTGACATACGTTGAGTAATGAACGACGTCAGCAGTTGGTAAAAGGGGCGAATTAAGCACTTTTATCTCACCATGACATTCCTCCTGTGCGATATTGACGCAGCGCCGAGAGGTTACTATCCTGACCTGCTTATTTGTCGGAGTTCGAATTATGAATTTGCGTAACCCCTTCAGACAACCCGGCAGGTGGTACAAAGCCAACTTCCACACGCACACGACGATGTCGGACGGGCTGGAAAGTCCCGCCGAGACTGCCGAAGCGTATCGCAAGGCCGGATACCATGTCCTTGCCCTGACCGATCATCACAAGACCAACGACGTCAGCGGTCTGTCGCGTAAAAATTTCCTTGTCGTCAGCGGACTGGAATATCACCCCCGCTGCCCGGACAGCGCGAACATGCACCACCTGGTGGGCATCAACGTTCCGCACGGATTCGGGTTCGTCGAGCAATACCCCGCCGACGCCAACGCCTGCATCCGGGCGATCAAGTCAGCCGGAGGAGATACGTTCCTCGCCCACCCGCTGTGGTGCGGGCACCGCTACGATATGTATTCGTACCTGCGCGGACTGATAGGTATAGAGGTGTACAACAGCACCTGCGACAGAAGGGGTCGGGCCGACGGTCAGACCGACTGGTGCCACATACTGGATGCGGGGCGAATTATGCCCGCACTGGCCGTCGATGACAGCCACGGCGGTGACGACCGCTTCGACGGATGGGTGTGGCTGCGAATGCCGAGCCTGACGGTCGGGTCGGTAATGAAGGCCCTGCGGAGCGGATGCTATTACAGTTCCACGGGTCCGAAAATTCACGATTTTCGCGTCCGCCGGGGAGTGGCTGAAGTTTCCTGTTCACCCGTCGGCGCGATTAACTTTGTTGCCCGCAACAGCAACGGCGCCCGGCGCCTCGCTGCGCCCGGAAAGAGCATCCGAAAGTTCCTGCACCCGGCCGGCGAGGACTGGAAATACGTCCGCGCCGTCGTCACCGACCACACCGGAAAAAAGGCATGGACCAACCCCATTGTCCTGTAAAGGAACCGACATGTTACAGATTACCGAACCTTTTGACGGCGCGGTGCTCAATCACCGAAACGGCAGGCAAACTAAAGACAGTTTGATTATCCGGGTTTGCGGGCAGGCCGACGAATCGGCCAGGGTCAGCGTCAACGGCGTAGCCGCGTCGCGGAACGGCGCGGAATTCTCCGCCGATGTAGCACTGCGTGAAAAGGAAACCGACATCGTCGCCGTCGCCGAAGGCCCCGCCGACAGGCGGGAGACAGGCGTCCGCGTCGTGTGGGACCGCTACAGCCGAAAGCGGTATCGCTTCAGCATCGACGACAACAGTTTCTTTCTGCGGGACATCACGCAGAAGCAATACAATTCGCTGTTCGACTGCTTCTACCTGGACATCCTGCGCAAACTGCACGAGAAATACGGCGCAAAATTCGCCCTGAACGTATTCTTCCAGACGCCGGAGAACGATTTCGACCTGGCGCAGTTCCCCGACCGCTACAAGGGTCAGTGGCGCGACAACTCCGACTGGCTGACGCTGGCCTTCCACGCCTATGCGGAGTTTCCCGACCGTCCCTACCTACAGGCAGAACCCGATAAACTCGCAGCCGATTTCGACCGGGTCGCCGAACAAATTGTCCGCTTCGCCGGCGAGCAGGCCTACTCACCCCCGACGGTCATACATTGGGCTGTAATCAGGCCTGACGCACTGCCCGTCCTGGCAGAACGCGGTGTGCGGGTTCTAAGCACCGGTCTGTGGTGGCGGGACAAAAAGTGGGACATAAACTACGTCCTTGACGACGCTCAGTGCGAATATCTTTCAACGCACGACGCGCTGAAGGATTTCGAGTCGGGCATAATCTTCTCCAACAGCGATATCACCTGCAACAACACGCCGGTGGACCAGACCGTCCCTGTTCTGCAAAAGAAGGTTTCCGACCCCAACACTGCCGAGATAATCGACCTGTTCACGCACGAGCAGTATTTCTGGAATTTCTATTACAAATACGTACCCGACCACGCCGAACGCCTTGACGCCGCCATCCGCTGGGCGAGCGAGAACGGATACGAACCTGTCTTCTTCCACGAAGGACTGCTCGGCGGGAAGGATTGGTAAAGACGTTCGGTTGCCGTCGTAAGGTTTCCTTGAAAATCAGACATTGACATCACGATTTTCAAGTATAGAGTAAAGAACTACGGGCTTACGCCCGTAGCATTATGGGCTACAGGCTTCGCCCGCCCGCTAACGCGGGTACTTCCATCCACAGGCTTACGCCTGTGGTATTACGAAGGAATAATAAAATTATGATCGATCGCCCCGATCTCGTTGGCAGTATAAGGACCGCCCTCAGGGACGCCCCTGTATCCGTGCTGCTTGGGCCTCGCCAGTGCGGTAAGACAACGCTGGCCAATCTCTTCGCCAAACAGAGAAAGTGTGAGTATTTCGATCTGGAAGATCCTGCGGACCTGGAACGTCTGTCTTCTCCGATGTTTGCACTGGAGAACCTTCAAGGACTGGTCATCATTGACGAGGCACAGAGAAAGCCCGACCTGTTTGAAATCATCAGAGTCCTCGTGGACCGGCGAAGGTCGAAGAAGAAGTTCCTGCTACTGGGAAGCGCGTCATTCGACCTGGTTCGGGGAATTTCCGAATCGTTGGCGGGACGAGCCTCCTTCATTGAAATGGGCGGCTTCGATCTACGGGAGATCGGAGCGGAGAATTACCGAAGGCTTTGGATCCGCGGCGGATTCCCAAGGTCGTTCCTGGCGCGGAGCGAAAAAGCAAGTTATCGGTGGCGGTATGATTTCATTCGGGCGTTCCTGGAAAGAGATATTCCGCAACTCGGCATCTCCATTCCCGCCCGGACGATGAGACGATTCTGGACCATGATAGCACATTATCATGGGCAGGTCTGGAATGCCGCTGAATTTGCCCGGTCACTGGGACGCAGCGAGCAAACGGCGAGACGCTATTTCGACATCCTGGCCGGAGCATATATGGTGCGACAACTTCCACCATGGTACGAGAATCTCCGCAAACGCCAGGTAAAATCGCCGAAGATGTACGTCCGGGACACCGGAATCCTTCACACGCTGCTGACTCTCGAGACCGGTAAAAGCGTCTTTAGTCATCCGAAACTGGGCGCATCATGGGAAGGTTTCGGAATAGAACAGGTATTGTCCGTTACAAAAGCGGAGGATGCGTACTTCTGGGCTACCCACTCCGGCGCAGAGATCGATCTGCTGATTTTCAAGGGCGGAAAGAGGATGGGGTTTGAATTCAAGTGTACCGACGCGCCTCGAATAACAAAATCGATTCGCATAGCCGCCGAAGACCTGAAACTCGACAAGGTCTTCCTTGTCTGCCCGGGCGGGAAATCGTATCGAATCGAAAAAAACGTGGAGGTCATTTCCGCTCCGGACATCGGTTTACTGGCGCACCTGGCGTGAAGATTGACAAAGCATCGTTTGCGACCGGCCCGGATGACGTTATGATAGGTTTCTATGTCCAATAATCCAAAACGGATAGTCATTCTCGGTTCGACCGGCAGCGTAGGTCGCCAGGCGCTGGAGATAATCGCCGTCGATGAAGGTTTGAGCATATGCGGACTGGCGGCGGGGTCGAACTGGCGGCTTTTGTCCGAACAGGCCGGAAACTTCAGACCCGACGCCGTCGCAATCGCCGAACCCGCCGCCGCCGGTGAACTCTCCAAAGTCCTTCCCGAAGACACCGACCTGTTGACCGGTCCGGAGGCAATGAGCGACCTGATCTGGCAGGTTCGCCCCGACATGGTTCTGACGGCGGTGGTCGGTTCGGCCGGCCTGACGCCGACGCTTACGGCAATCGAGTGCGGAGCGGACCTTGCCATCGCCAACAAGGAATCACTGGTAATGGCGGGGGCGATTATCATGCCGGCCGCTCGAAGGGCGGGAATCAACGTCCTTCCGGTAGATAGCGAACACTCGGCCATTTTCCAGTGTCTTGTCGGGCATGAAACCGAGGACGTGCATCGCGTAACGCTGACGGCGTCAGGCGGACCGTTCCGAAACCAACCACCCGAAAAGGCCCGCCGCGCCTCGCTGGCCGAAGTGCTAAAACACCCCACCTGGCGGATGGGGCGGAAGATTTCGATTGATTCGGCGACGATGATGAACAAGGCTTTGGAGATAATCGAGACTCACCATCTTTTCGACCTTCCGGTCCACAGGATCGAGGTGGTCATCCATCCCGAATCCATCGTCCACGCCTGCGTAGAGTTTTTCGACGGCAGCGTTCTCGCCCAGATGTCCCGCCCGGCGATGACTACGCCGATTTCATTCGCGTTGCATTATCCCGCCAGGCCGGACAGGCCTTCGGCGCCGCTGCTTGACCTGACCGAAACGGGCTGCCTGCATTTCGAAGCCGTCGATATGCAGAAATACCCCGCACTCGAACTGGGATACGAAGTCGTCCGTCGCGGCGGGACGGCCGGAGCCGTCCTCAACGCCGCCAACGAGACAGCCGTCGAAGCCTTTATCGCCGGACGCATCCAGTTCGGGCAAATCGTGGAGATTGTTAAAGAGGTGCTGTCAGAAACGCCGACGAAAACAGAAATAGACTTAGAAACAGTCCTCGTAGCCGACGACGAAGCGCGACGACGAACAGAGGAGATTGTAACCGGTAGTCAGTAGCCGGTAGCCGGGAAAGAAATCGGACATTAGATATTACGCATCAGATGCTTTTGCTGACCGCTGATCGCTGATTGCTGATCGCTTATTACTAAAACACGAGGTGTGCATATGGAAATTATTGCTGTCGATATTCTCTTGTACTGGTCCCAATATATCTGGCCCTTTTTGATGTTTATAATCGGGCTTGGGCTGGTCGTTTTCGTGCACGAATTTGGTCATTTTATTGCGGCCAAGTGGGCGGGCGTGAAGGTAGAAGAATTCGCGCTGGGTTTCGGGAAGAAACTTATCGGCCTGCGGCGCGGCGAAACGCTGTACCGGCTGAACGCCTTTCCCCTAGGCGGATATGTCAAGATGCTCGGTCAGGACGACTTTAACGCTGCCGCCACCGCCGAGGATGATGCGCGTTCCTGGCAGCGATCGCCCGCCGGAAAAAAACTTGTAATCCTCTCTGCCGGCGTGGCGATGAACGTCGTCTTCTCGGTAGTTTTGTTCGTAATCGTGTACATGATCGGGATACGCTTTATCGCCCCCGTGGTCGGGTCAACTCAGCCGGGCTACCCCGCCGCCACAGCCGTCCTGCCTGATAAGGTCGCCGAGGCTATGGGGACCAAAGAGGCAGTAGGCCTGCAATCCGGGGACAGAATCCTGGCGATTAACGGCAAGGAAACCCGCCGTTTCAACCAGATTCGAATGGCGGCAGGCCTAAGTGATGATGATGAAAAGTTTGACCTCAAGGTAGCCCGCAAGATCAAGGGCAGGGAGATAACCTTCAATGTGGCGCTGACGCCCAAAAAGGCCGAGATAGGTTCGTTCGGTAAGCATTACGTTTTCGGGATCGGTCAGCCCGTCAGCACCATAATCGAAATGCCGGGCAAGGAAGGATACACCGGCCTGGAACATTTTAAAAAGGGTGACAGGATCGTTGAATTCGCCGGTGAACCCATTGAACAGTTCCGGGACCTGGCGCCGGCGTTTCGGAATAACGCCGGTAAAAGGGTGGAAATTATAGTCGAGCGGAACGGTCGGCGGGTCGGCGTACAGGTCCAGCCGCTGGAAATTTCCGGCGGGGACGGCGAGGACGACCAGGAAAACCTGACTATCCTCGGTATCTCGCCGCGTATTCGCGTTGTCGATGTATTCAGGAAATCTCCCGCCGAAAAAGCGGGACTCGAAATCGGCGACATTATACTTCAATACGCAGGTCAGGGCGTCCCAAGCCGGGCAGAACTGCTCGAAATCAACATGAAATACGCAAACACCGAAACATCCATCCGAGTGCTCCGCGATGGTGAAACCCTTGATTTGAAAATCACGCCGGAAAAAGAAAAACAAGATGAGAATGCCCTTATCGGAATCACTCCAGCGCCCGAGCAGGACAAACCCTTCGTCGCAAGGGTGCAGGCCGATTCGCCCGCAGCCAAAGCCGGCGTCGCCGAAGGCGCTGTGATCACGAAGATTAACGATACTCCGGTAACCACGTGGGCGGAGGTGTTCGCAGCCCTGCAATTGTCAGCCGGTAAAAAGACCGTGCTGACCTATACCCTCGTCGGAAGCGAACAAAAAGGCGCTATCGATATCCTGACCAAAGAGATGTTCGATCCTGAAGGATACTCTTTCACATCGCCTGCTATTGGTGCGATTTCGTTTCTAAAGACCGATTTGATCCGCGGCAATCTGCTCCAGGCGCTCGGATGGGGCACTGAGGACACCGTAATGTTTATGGCATCGGTCTATAAATCGCTGCGGAACATTTTCAAGGAGCGGGTGAGTACGAAGGGTATCAGCGGTCCGGTCGGCATCGGCGCTATCGCCATCATGATGGGCAGAGAAGGCGCCATCGAACTGGCATACTTTATGGCGATGCTGTCGGCGCTGGTGGCGGTGTTTAACTTCCTGCCTCTCCCGGTCCTCGACGGTGGGCACGTAGTACTTGTATTGATAGAGAAGGTTCGTGGAAGGCCCCTGCCGACAAAGGCCCTGGTGGGTATTCAACTGGTTGGATGGATACTTTTCGGTGGGCTATTTCTGGCTCTGACGTATCAGGACATAGTCCGGTTCGTTTTCGGAGAATAGTAAAAAGCAATGGCGGCGCAGATTTGCAACATGAGCCGCCATGCGGGGATTTGCAATGGAAGGTTGTAAGGAAATCGGAGTCGTTATGGTCGGCTGCGGGACGGTCGGCGGGGCGACGGCGCAAATACTGACTCGGCAGGCGGATAAACTCACCAAGCGCATCGGTATCGACATTGCCCTCCGCGCTATCGTCGATGTGGATTTCGCGCACGCCAAAGAACTAGGCCTCGATGAGAAAATATTCTGCACGGACCTCCAGGCCGCCATCGCGCGGGACGACGTTCAAATCGTCGTTGAACTCGTCGGCGGAACAACCGTCGCAAAGACAATCGTCGAGCGAGCGATCGCAGCCGGTAAGCACGTCGTAACCGCCAACAAGGCGCTGCTGGCCCATCATGGTGCCGAACTTCTGGGGCAGGCGAGAGATCGCGACGTAGTCATTGCCTTCGAAGCCAGTTGCGCCGGGGCGATACCGATTATATCGGCTTTGACGGGTGAGTTGGCGTGCGACCGGATCGACGCAATCTACGGTATCGTCAACGGAACGTGCAATTACATACTCACAGCCATGGCCGAGCATGGTCAGATATACGCTGACGCATTGAGCATCGCGCAGGCGCGAGGCCTGGCCGAAGCCGACCCGACGCTTGATGTTACCGGTGGGGATTCCGCTCATAAACTGACGATAATGGCCGACCTGGCGTTCCGATGCCGGACCGATGTCGAGAAGATTTACGTCGAGGGCATCGACCGTCTGGAATTGCAGGACATTCACTACGGGCGTGAACTTGGATACGTTATCAAGTTGCTGGCAATCGCCCGCCGACAGGAAAACGGGCTTTCACTGCGGGTGCATCCCGCCTTTATCTCCACCCGCCATCCACTGGCTTGGGTGTCCGGTCCTTTCAACGCCGTAAGTGTCTATGGCGAGAATTCCGGGCACACTATGTACTATGGTCGAGGCGCCGGCGACAAACCGACCGCTGCGGCAGTTACAGGAGACATCGTGTCGGTGGCTCTGGGAAACGCGCAACGAAAATTCCAAACGCTCGACATCTGGCCCGACCGTCTCGAACAGGCCGACCAGTTGGACATTGCTGCTGTGCAATGCAGATATTACCTACGCCTCCAGGCGGAAGACCATCCCGGCGTCTTCGCGCGCATCGCGAATATTCTCGGAAACCACGATATCAGTATCGCTTCGCTTCTCCAGCACGAATCGACCGACGCCGACAACGCCGGAGTGCCCGTTGTCATCACCACGCACGAAGCGGCTGAAGGAAACATCCGTGCGGCGCTGGACGAAGTTAACCGTCTTGACGTTATCAAGAAACCTTGCGTATGTATCCACATGGTGGCTGAACACCCGGAAAAAACAGAGACCGGGAACCGGACTGAACGCTGATTGCCGATTGCTGATTGCTAAAAATGAAATATGCAATTGTAATTCCGGATGGAGCGGCGGATGTGCCGATTGACGAGTTGGGAGGCAGGACGCCGCTGGAGGCTGCGAACATTCCAAACATGGACTGGATCGCCGCCAACGGAAAGTGCGGAACGGTCAGAAACGTCCCGCCGGAGATGCCCTGCGGATCGGACGTAGCCATATTGTCTGTGCTGGGATACGACCCGCAGAAATACTACACCGGAAGGGCGCCGCTGGAGGCTGCCGCACGAGGTCTGCGGGTAAAACCAAATGAATGGGTCTTCCGATGCAATCTCGTTACTATCGTTGACGGCGTAATGGAAGACCACTCATCAGGGAACATCTCCACCGAGGAAAGCAGCGCCCTGATTGCCGAACTGAACCGCATACTCGCCAATGACCAATTGCACTTTTTTCCCGGCGTTTCCTACCGCCACCTGATGACCTTCTCGGGAAAGTCCGACGTAACGACGACGCCCCCGCACGACATTTTAGGCCAGACCGTTGAACCGCACCTTCCGAAAGGGCATGGAAGCGACCTGTTCAGGACGCTCATCGACCGCAGCGAAGCCGTCCTCGCAGACGCCGAGATCAACCAGATCCGCCGCGACCTCGGCGAGAACCCCGCCACGCACATCTGGATTTGGGGACAGGGACAGATGCCGCAACTACCGACTTTCGCCGATCGTTTCGGAATAGCCTCCTCTGCCTCCATATCGGCGGTCGATCTGGTCCGCGGCCTGAGCAAACTTATCGGGTGGGACCACATCGAGGTTGCCGGTGCGACCGGTTTCGTCGATACCAACTACGCCGGGAAGGGTTCTTCGGCTGTGGAGGCGCTGGTGGATCACGACCTGGTGTTCGTTCACGTCGAGGCCCCCGACGAAGCCGGACACCAGTCCGACGCCGCCGATAAGGTCCACTCCATCGAGCAGATAGACCGCCACGTCGTCGGCCCTTTACTGGAATACTTCCGCGACAACCAGACGGACGACTGGCGAATAATGGTCCTTCCGGACCATCCTACGCCGTGCAGCCTCCGTACGCACACGGGCGAACCGGTCCCCTTCGCGATGGCGGGGAAGCGCATCGAATCGGTCGTGCACCGCCCCTTCACCGAATCGTCCGCTGTCGCTTCCGACCTGTACATCACCCGCGGCTGCGAACTGATGGAATTCTTCCTGAAAGTCAGATGATTGCCTGCGAGTAAGCGACGAAGCCGAACGGCGGATTGCTCGCCACCGCCTGCAAGCAAACCGGTAGCGTTGTCGCCTGCTCGCTTCCGGCAGGTATGCGGGCGGAGTTTTAAGCCGGGAATATCCGTCAGCGGCGACGGCGAGAGGGTTCCGGCTCTTCTAACGGCTCGAGTTTCGGATTCACATGCAGACCGCTGACGTTCACCGCAATGACCAACGGCGTGCTTTCGACAAATCCTCCTATTACGCCGGCCACTTGACACCACTGACCCTCCATGGCTGTAACGCTGCCCGGACACCATACGTAAATAGGCTGATCGACGTCATAAATGACGACCAGAAGGTGCGAGACGTTTCGAGTCAGTTTCACGGTCTGCAATCTGCCTATGAAAATCACCGCCTCTCCCAGGTGCTTATGAGGAGCGGCCAGTGTCTTCCTGGCTTGTTTCGTCAGATCGCCTGCGTGCCAGATGTTGTCGAGCGCGGACTCCTGTAAAACCTCCACCCCCTTGCGCCATGCGAGAGATACCTGCTCATCAGCCTCGTTTATCTCGGACATTGCGACAACCAGTTCGCCCAGTCGCTTGTACAAATTGTCGGGCTGGGGGCTGATACCATGCCCCACACAGATGGGGCAGGCTTCCCAATCCCTCTTGGTTTCGGTAACAGTTACCCACTTGTAACGATAGCGTGGTTTTATTCCCGGACCGGTTACGATGACCCTGCGCCGCTCCATCTTTTCGACTTTTACCTTTTTCTCGACTACGCCCGTCCCGCGACACTTTCCGCAATAGATGTTCCGCTCGGCGAGTTCGGCGGCAAGGGTTATGCTCCTGGCCGCTGTGGCCGACCCGTAATAATTCTCCTCCTGCTGTTCGGTGGTGCTACGCCGAGATATCTCGGCAAGATCTATCGTTCGGGCGCCGTCGGCTTTTTTCATAAGGTCCGCCACCGCCTGCCATTCGATCGCAAAGCCGACCTGGTCTGACGGCAAGCCGATTGTAACAACACCAAGGACCCGCCCCTTTTCGTCCAGAAGAGGCCCCCCGCTGTTGCTGCGGCAGAGATGCGTATTGGTTTGCAGATACTTGTATCCGTGCATGAGAGAAAGTTTTCCCTCGACGGCTTCGGCGACTTCGGCGGAAGTTCGCGTCCTGCTTACTACTCCGACGCCGAACAGGAGGCACACGTCACTGGTGTGACCGATGGTAACCACTGCTTCGGCAACCTTGACATCGTTCACCGAACGCCCTGAGAAGACGTAGGGGGCGACAGCTGGGATTGCAGGCTTAAGGATAGCAAGGTCCGCCTCCTGATCGACAGCGAGAACGTTCGCTTTTAACTGCACCCCGCCTCTCGTCTCGATGGAGATGCCCGTCAGGCGCTTGTGACTTATCACGTGCCAATTGGTAACCACCAGAGAGGTCTTGGAGACGAAAAAACCGCTGCCGGTTTGAGACTGACCCTCGCCGAGATCGCAAACGACCCTCACGATACCGGGATACGCCTGCTCGTAAAGAGACTGAAGGGAGGAATGCGTCTTGGCGCGATTCGCCGGCTCCTTATACGATTTGGACTTTGTCTTCGTTACCTCCGCAGGTTTTTTGCTTGTTGCAATTGTTCGCTGCTGCGACCAGGCATCAGGAAGCCCAATCCAAAAAAAACACAACATCGTCACAATCGCTCGAAAAGACAATTTTGTCGCAATACGTAACATAGTCCACCTTCACTAAATAGCGGAGTCCGAATTAGAAGTCATCCCAAAACCTGCTTAGCAGACGAAAGCGCGGGATTTTTTGATCCGGCAAGGAGCGAAAACAACTTCGAATCAAGGTGATTCGTCAAGTTTTCTCGACGCAACCGAGCGAAAAAAGACCCGCCTGCAACCCAAATTGAGGTTTTACGATGGCTTCCAGTAAACACCCGCCCAAATACGCCGCAGTCGCAATCCGCCAACCTTTTTAACTATTATCGTACCTTTACTCTTAAACCGCCAGAAAAAGAATATGTACCTGAAAATCAGATATTTTTTCAGATATTTTTTTTGAGGAATTTTACGAATCGGTCGCCCGGTAGGGAAAATCGCAAATTCATTGACCGGTCTGCATAGCACCGAATCAGAACGGAACAAAATTGGCGTGCTCGCCGGAGGTCTCCGATTCCATGGTCCAGGTGGAGGATTCGCCCTTGCCCAGCCGGAATACGGCGAAAGGCTCGTAACCGTGCTGCTCGACGATCGGTTTGAGGAAGGGAAACTTCTCTATGGCTTTGTTCTTGAGTTCCACGTCGTCCAACTCCTCGACGGTCCCCCGCAGCCGGAGCTGGGTCATTTGTTTATGGCTGAAGAAGCACATCTCCACGATGGGGCAAGCCTTGAGTTATCTGTAAACATCCTTCGGTTTGCCCGTACAGAAGTAGAGCCCGTTGTCGTCGGCTAGAAACACGCTCATGCCTCTGACGCGCGGAGCACCGTCTTTGATCGTCGCCAGGAAGAACTCGTTATTGCCGCCGACGAACGCGATGACCTCTTCTCTGTTCATCGGCGTCTCCTTATACGGGATTTTCCATGTCGCTTTCTGCTCACGACCATCGCGGGTCCTTTGCAGTGATTCTACCTCATCTGAAGGCTGTAGCAAGGCTGTTTCCTTTTGGGATAGCGTAAGATATTTTGTGTAAGTTTGCGGAGGCATCAGAAATGACGAACAAGTTATAACGCCAGACCCAGCCCAGCCATACCCATGGCTGGGCTGTAATGTCCGCTCTTCGACCGATTTTGCGAAAACCTGCGTTTGTCCGCTTTCGGAACTTACACAAAATACTTGACGCTATCTCCTTTTTTAGCCCTCGGCCCGCCGCTGGACCGCGCGAAACGTCTCGATAAGGCTCTCCACGGCAATCACTGACGCCCGCTTCTCCAATCTGCGAATAGACCGATACCCCTCTTCAAAAATACTTGCGCTGAAGCGTAACACCTTGACGGTGGTTTCGGATGAATCCACTCTGTATAGTGCCTGTTATGATGCCTAAGTTTCCACGTGAAATAAGCGTTGATGCGGATTCAAAGGAGTGGGAGTTGCAGACAATCGCGGTTTTAGGCTGGGGTGCATGGGCAACAACTTTGGCAGTAATGCTTGGGCGGAAGTTTGCCGGAAGCCAGGCCGTTTCGCTGCGATGGCGGATTAGGCCGGACAGGACATACAATGGCCGAAGCCTTCTTGATGTCGTGCGGGTACAACGGGAAAACGCCAAGCGGTTGCCCGGCATACTCATACCATCAAAGGTAACACTCGTCGGTACTCTGGAAGAAGCGATAGCCGAAGCATCCGCGATCATATTTGCCGTTCCCTCCAGGTACGTCAATGAAACCGCATCCCTTGTGTCCAAAGTTCCTGACGATGCGATCCTAATCCACGCTTCCAAAGGCGTATTGTCGTCGGGAAAGCACCTTCAAACCGTATCGATGGTACTGAGTGAGACTCTCCATGTCGGATACTCGCGATTAGCTGTGCTGTCAGGGCCCAACATTGCTATTGACGTCGCAGCGAATTTCGCTGAAGAAGACACGCGCCATTGGTCGCCGGTAGTGTCTGCTCTCGGTTCAGCGGGAGAGCAGACACGAAGGAAGGCCGGATCACTTCTGCACTACCCTGGGATCTTCAGGGTATATACCTCCAAAGACATCAAAGGCATCGAATTGTGCGGCATCCTGAAACAGATATACTCGATAGCAGTGGGGCTATGCGATGGTCTGGGGTTTTCGGCGTCCACGCGGAGTTCATTGCGGAGCCGCTGTGTTGCTGAATTCCGACGGCTGATTCACCATATCCGAGTGACGCGCCCGGAATATCGAAGCGTCAGGGAGTCAACATTTGACTCGCCGGCAGGATACGGGGATTTCGACGTAACGAGCAGCAGTGGCAGAAACAGAACGGTGGGAGTATGGTTGGCCGAGGGGGCCGGTGTAAACGAGATCACTTCTCGTATGAGGGGACAAGTCGCCGAGGGAATCGATGCCGTACGGTTGCTCTGGCGGCATGTATCGGATTGGGACGTGCATGTGCCGGTTCTCAAACAGATATATTCGGTAATATGGGAGGGCAAGCCGCCAATGGATGCTGCCAGAGCCTGCGTGGAGGCAGACCAACCAGGCGTGATCTGAGCCGTTGCCATGTAGGGCGGCGGGTGGCCGGGGCAAGATAAGTTGATGAAGGGTGGCGGCCACAGTACCTGCGTTCAAGACCGGGTCTTCCAAAGGCCCAGGGATGAGCGAAGCGAATCCCCGGGAAAATGCTCTGTCCCAAACGCTGGCAAGCCCCCGGCATTGCCGGGGTGTCGATTGTCGAACCGTCAGGAGGCCCTTCCGCTACGCTCCAGGGCCTCCTGACGGTTACGTAAACCTATGGAAAGTGTTATCCACGTGCCCGGTCTAAAGTGTTACCTATGTTCCCGGTTGCACACGGGCAGGCAGGCAAACGGTTCGCCACCAGCCTGTCGGGTCCTACTCGAGGCGCATGCGTATGTCTTCGGAGAGTTGCTCGATTCGCCCCTTCGGATATGTTCCGGCAGGCCAGTTGAAATGGAACTCGTCGCCGGGGCTGCGGGGGATGATGTGAAAATGCACGTGCGGAACGACCTGGTGGGCGACAGGTCCGTTGTTTTGCAGGATATTGAATCCCTCGCATCCGACGGCGGACGTAACTGCCCGGCCTAGGGCGGGGAGGTGTTTCAAAACCGCTGCGGCTACATCGGCAGGCATCTTATCGACGGTAACGTAATGGTCCTTCGGGATCAGCAGGACATGTCCCTCCGCCAGCGGGCCTATGTCGAGGAAGGCGATGGCGTGGGAGTCTTCGAGCAGTTTGGTGCATGGGATTTGTCCGGCAGCGATTTTGCAGAAAATGCAGTCCGAATCTTTCATGGTGGGCCTCTGAGGAAATATTCGGTGCTTCATACTCAACGAAGCGGGTTCGCCAAACAGCAGCGAGAAATTACTTCTTTTTCTTTTTTCGGGTTTTTTTATCGCTCTGTTCGCCGGACTGTTCAACCAGTTGCAGCAGGACCTGTTTTCCTGCGTCTCCGATGCGTCTTTCGGGCAGGTGTATGATTCTGGTGTACCCGCCGGGTCGGTCGGCGTATTTAGGTGCGATTTCGTCGAAGAGTTTGGCGATGACGGTCCTATCGTCGAGTTCGCCGCTTTCGGAATCGGTCATTGCCCTGTCACCGAGCAATGCGATAACCTGCCTTCGTGCATGGAGCGTTCCGGCGCGGGCGATGGTAATGAGTCGCTCTACGAATGGGCGGACTTCCTTCGCCTTGGTCGGCGTTGTGCGGACCGCACCGTGCTCGATAAGGGATGCCGCGAGGTTCCGCCGCATTGCTTTGCGATGGGACGTCGTTCGGGACAATTGTTTTCCGGCTATACGGTGGCGCATGTTTTAACCTTATTTTTTACACCAAAGGGACGAAATATTACTCGTCAGCATCGGTCTCCTGTTGCTTTCCCTGCTCTTCGGTGGAAACTGCATCAATTTTCATTCCGAGCGACAGACCCATATCCGCCAGTTTGCGTTTTATTTCGCGCAGCGAGGTCTTTCCGAATGATCGAACCTTCAGTAGTTCGGCCTCGGTCCTGGTCGCCAGGTCCCTGACGGTTCGTATCTTTGCCGCATCGAGGCAGTTGTTCGACCGGACGGACAGTTCGAGTTCGTGTATGGTCATGTTGAGTTTCTTTTGAATTTCGGCGTCGAGTTCGGCTTCGGCTGCGGTTGCGCCGGTGTCGATGATAGCTTCGCCCACTTCGAAATACTGCACGAACGGGTTGAGGTGTTTTCTCATTATTTTGGCGGCCTCTACCATCGCCATGTCCGGTGTAATGGTTCCGTTGGTCCAGATTTCCAGGATTAGCCGGTCATAGTTGGTTCGCTGCCCGACGCGGGTGTCTTCGGTCGAGTAACGCACCCGCGTAACGGGGGAAAACGTCGCATCGACATAGATTCTGCCGATTTCCTGGTCGGCGTCGGGGTTGATCATTTCTTCGGCCGGGACGAATCCGCGTCCGGTCTGCACGACCATTTCCATGTCGAATTCGACGTTATCGGTAAGCGTCGCCAGTACGAGGTCGCCGTTGAAGATCTCAATGGCGGGGTCCGCTTCGATCATGTCGGCGGTGATAGGTTCGGCTACCGCGCCGTGCACAGTTATGACCTTCGGTTCGGGGGAGTGCGATTTGACAATCAGATTTTTTACGTTGAGTATGATATCTGTGGTGTCTTCCAGCACGCCCTTTATAGAGGAAAACTCGTGTTCGACGCCGGCGATCTTTACGCTGACGACCGCCGATCCTTCCAGTGAAGATAAAAGGATTCTTCTTATGGAGTTTCCTACTGTCGTACCAAAGCCTCTTTCAAACGGTTCAACAACGAACCGCCCGTACGTGGGCGTAGAGACTTCCTGATCCGGAACAACGCGTGTCGGTAATTCCAGGCCTCGCCATCGTGCTCGCATCGACTTTGGCCTCCCACAATAATTAGTTAAAAGGTTCACCGGTCTGACGCCGGTACGTTTATCTACTGCACAATTCCACTATGAGGTTTTCTTCAACCGGGATCGTTACATCGTCTCGGCTCGGCATCGCCAGAACAAGCCCTTCCAGTTTTTCCATGTCCAGGCTAAGCCAGTTCTGCACATGCGGTTCACCGAGTTCTTCCAGTTGTTTTTTTATCATGCCT
This sequence comes from Planctomycetota bacterium, assembly GCA_034190305.1. GTDB lineage: Bacteria > Planctomycetota > Phycisphaerae > SM23-33 > SM23-33 > JAUWNJ01. The sequence goes on from JAXHSV010000009.1 coordinate 18,384, forward strand.
TTGGATTTATCCGAAGGCTTGATGGTGATTTTATTTCCGACTTTCACCAGGACCGACGGGACATTTACCTTTCTGCCGTTGACATAAACGTGTCCGTGGTTGACGGTTTGCCTGGCGGATGCACGCGAGGATGCAAAGCCGAGTTTATAGACGACATTATCCAGCCGGCGTTCCAGCAGCCCCAGCAGGGCGGCGCCGGTGTTTGTCTTCTGCCTTTCAGCCATACGGAAGTACCGCATGAACTGCCGTTCGAAGATACCGTAGTATCGTTTGACTTTCTGCTTTTCACGCAATCGCATACCGTATTCGCTGCTGCGTCTTCTCCGCCAGGAGTGGGCTCCGGGAGGGAAATTGCGCCACTGTCTCTCAAGCGGACATTTGGCGGTTTCGCACCGTGCGCCCTTGAGCATCAATTTGACGCCCTCGCGTCGGCAAAGCCTGCATGACGGCCCTGTGTAACGTCCCATCGTTAGTGTTTAACTCCTTGTGGTTATACTCTTCGTCTTTTCCTGGGTCGGCAACCGTTGTGAGGAATCGGGGTAACGTCCTCAATTGTCGTAATTCTCAACCCCGCGCCCTGCAATGCGGTAACGGCGCCTTCCCGACCTGAACCGGGCCCTTTGACCCGCACCTCGACTTCCGTTACACCCATTTTTTTGGCGCGGTAAGCGGCGTTTTCAGCCGCTCGCTGAGCGGCGAATGGCGTGCTCTTGCGCGCGCCTTTGAATCCTACATTACCGGCTGCACACGAACAAAGCACGTCTCCGTTCGGATCGGTAATTGTTATCAGTGTATTGTTGAATGTCGCTTTGACATGCACGATCGCCTTGGTACCGACCCGTTTTGCCTTTTTTCGCGCGGTGGCCATTTTATCTCATCTCCTTGACGGATTTCTTTCCCGCGACGGTCTTTTTCGGACCCTTGCGCGTTCTGGCGTTTGTCTTGGTGCGCTGTCCCCGCACGGGAAGACCTCTGCGATGACGCAGGCCTCGATAGCAGCGAATGTCGCGCAGGCGGGCGATGTTCTGCTGAATCTGCCGGCGAAGTTGACCTTCAATAACACAGTCGCCCTCCAGCACCGACGCTATCTTGCTGAGTTCCTGCTCGGAGAGTTTTCCCGCCTTCACCTGCGGGTCCAGTTCCGCCTTTCGGCAGATGTCCATCGCCGTAGCAGGACCGATGCCGTAAATGTATCGAAGCGCAACGAAGACAGGTTTGTCGTTAGGAATATCTATACCAACGATTCGCGGCATTGTTTACGTCCTTTTATCCTTGCCTCTGCTTATGCTTGGGGTCGGTGCAGATTACCCGTACCACGCCCTTCCGCCGGACGATCCGGCAGTTTTCACAGCGGCGTTTTACCGAAGTTTTGACTTTCATAGTATCACCTGTACGAAATTACTCACCGCCGGTCAATATCCGCACCCCGTCGGCGGTTACCGCCAGGGTATGCTCAAAATGGGCCGACGGTTTTCCGTCTTTTGTAACGACGGTCCATCCGTCCTCTGCAACCAACACTTCAGGACGACCCATAGCCACCATCGGCTCGACCGCCAGGACCAAGCCATCTTCCAGCAGTATGTCCCGGGCCAACAGGTTTCGGCTGACGAAGTTCGGAACCTTCGGGTCTTCGTGCATTTCTCTTCCTATGCCGTGCCCGACAAACTCGCGCACCACTGAAAAACCTTCGCTCTCTACGTATTTCTGCATTTTTCGGGCCACTCCCGACCATCGCCCGCCTGCTGTTGCCGACTCGACGGCAACTTGCAGCACCCGCTTCGTAACTGAAACGAGTCGCCTGACATTCGGGCTTACCTCGCCGGCGATGAACGTCGCAGCCGCGTCGCCGCAGTATCCCTCAAGCCGGCATCCGTAGTCGATACTGACTATATCGCCGTTACGGATAACCCGCTCGGACGGCAAGCCGTGAACCACCTGCTCGTTTATCGAGATGCAGATGGTTCCGGGAAACGGACCGCCCCGCCCCGGAACGCCTTTGAAAAGCGCTTCAGCGCCCAAATCCCGCGTCAACCGCTCTGCCTCGACGTCAAGTCGGGCGGTCGTAACGCCCGGGGCGACCATTTCACCCAGACGAGAGAGAACCTGATGGACAACGTTACCGGCCTGCCGCATCAATTCAATCTCGCGTGGAGATTTTAATCTGATCGCCACGCTATGTATTTTCCTTTACTCCGGCCACCTGTAATCCCAGTGCTTCGGCGGCCTGTTGTGCAACCTGTTCCAACGGCGCCGCACCGTCAAGTCTGACCATCTTCCGCCCGGCAGCGGCGTAATAATCGATCACAGGCTCGGTCTGCTTACGATAAGCAGCCAGACGCTGTCGGACTACGGTTTCCGTATCGTCTTCCCGCTGGATCAGTTCGGTGCCGCAGGTATCGCAGAAGCCTTCTTTGACCGGTGGGATGTTTTTCACATGATACACTCTGCCGCAATTCGGACACGACCGCCTGCCCGTAATTCGCTCGACCAGAAGCGATTCGTCCGCCTCGATAATCAGCACCGCCTCCAGCGGCAGACCAAGACGATCCAGCTGCTCGTCCAACGCTTCTGCCTGGACCACCGTTCGCGGAAAACCGTCCAGCAGCAGCCCCTTTTGGGGGTCCTGCTTTGCGACGGCGCCGGCCATAATCTCCACGACAACATCGTCAGGAACCAATTCGCCGGCGTCCATGTAACTTTTCAATTTCTCGCCGAGTTCGCTGCCTGCCGATCTCTCGGTTCGAAGAATATCTCCGCTCGACAAGTGCACCATGCCGAACTTCTCGACCAGGCGTTTTGCCTGTGTTCCTTTTCCCGCGCCGGGCGGACCCATCAGAACGACTCTTTTGATTGCGGATTGCGAATTGAGGATTGAGGATTGTTTTTTTCCGGAATCTGTGTAATCCGCGGACTGATCGCAGATTGCGGCCATACGGCCGGGCGTCTGCCCGGATTGCGGCCATACGCCCGGGCGTCCGCCCGGACTGCAATTTTCGGATTTCGGATTTCGGTTTTCAGACTTCATTAACCTCTCGCTCCCTTTATTCTTCCGCCGCCGCTGAGGAAACCGCCGTAGTTACGCATAATAAGTTCTGCTTCGATTCGCTGAACCAAGTCCAGCGCTACAGAAACCATAATCAGCAGCCCCGTTCCGCCCAAATAAGCGGCTATCCCGAAGGGAATGCCCATGCTTAATGTTATCACCTGCGGTATGACCGCAATCGCCGCCAGGAAACCGGCACCGCAGTAAGTTATCCGCTCCATGACGCGTTCGAGGTAATCAGCGGTCCGTTTACCGGGGCGAAGACCCGGAATAAACGAACCGTTATCGCGCAACTGGTCGGACATGTCCTTGGGGCGAAACTGCACCGTCGTCCAGAAATAAGCGAAGAAAAATATCATTCCCACATAAACCAGTTGATAGACCAGGTTGTTCATATCGAAGGCTTGAGCCATGAATGTGGTGAAACCGTTGTGCCACGCCCCGTCGGCCCACTTGGCAATGGCGTTGGGGAACATCATAAGCGAGGATGCGAAGATAATGGGCATGACCCCGCCGTGGTTGACTCGCAGAGGCAGGTACTGCCTTTGCCCGCCATAGACTCTCCTGCCTCGGGTGTGCTTGGCCTGCTGGATGGGAATTCGCCGCTGAGCCTGAGTGATGAGGATAGAACCGGCTACGACTAATACAAACGCCCCGATCAGGAAGAATATCTTTACAAGTCCGATTTCCCCGCCGCCGGCGCCGGTAACTTTGAGCGATGCGCCCTTTGCCAGATCACTAATCGCCGCCGGCATACGGGCGATGATACCGGCCATGATGATAAGGCTGATACCGTTTCCGACACCGTACTCGTCAATCTGCTCACCCAGCCACATGAGGAAGATTGTCCCCGCCGTCAGGCCTAAAACAGCCATCAGGAACACGCTCGTTGAAGTGTCATAGTCGGAGTACAGGTTTGGCTTCATTATGAATTTGTAGATGCCGACGGCCTGGATAATGCACAGCAGCACCGTCGCGTAGCGTGTGTATTCCTGTATCTTTTTCTGTCCCGCCTGACCTTCCTTCTGAAGTTTCTCCAGCGCCGGAACTACAGTTATCAGAAGCTGGAAGATGATGGAGGCGGAAATGTAGGGCATAATTCCAAGCCCGAAGAGCGTGCACTTCTGGAGGTTCCCGCCGGTGAACATGGCGAAGTACTCCATCGCCTGACCGAGCGGACCCTGGGCCTGTCCCTGCATATACTGGCTGAGCGCTTCCTGGTTCAGTCCGGGAAGAGGAATCCAGAAGCCGACTCGGTAGATGCACAGGAGCGACACTGTAAATGCTATTTTCTTCAGAAGGTCCGGGACGGAGAAGATGTTTTCAAGCACTCTTTTAATGGCGGTCTGGGCAATGAACACGAAGTAAAATACCGCCAAGATCACCAGTGCCGCAAATACCTGGGTGATTGGTCCGGTCAGGGCGGTGGCCCTGACCGACTCGACATTCAGCGCATTATAGACGCCCGCTACGCCCTTCACCAGGAAGTACGCAGCCGCCAGCAAGACCACCAGGCCCAGAACCTGTCTGAATATTTTATAAGCCATTGTAGTTAATAGTCAGTAGCCGGTAGTCGGCAATAATTACTCTCATTTGTCGGCTGCTTTTATCCGGTTACTTGTTTTCCGTTAGTTCTTCGACGCTTCCGCCGGCATGGAGAATTTTCTCCCGCGCCGACGTGGAGAACGCCTGTGCCGCTACGGTAAGTTTCTTATTCAGTTCACCGCGCCCGAGGATTTTCACCGGTCCTCCACCGGGACGGACCAGATGTTTGATACCCAGTGTTTCAGGATCGGCGCGGTCGCCGTCGTCGAAGACTTCCAGGTCGCAAAGGTTGACCACCTGGTAGGCCCGGCGGCAGAAGTCGGCGTTATTGAAGCCTCGTTTAGGTATCCTGGCCAGAACGGGTGTTTGTCCGCCTTCGTATCCAAGCATGGACGTTCTTCCGGCGCGCTGCCCTGCGCCCTTGTGCCCGCGCCCGCAGGTCTTGCCGCGACGAATACCTCGTCCGAGGCGCTTTGAAGGCTTGTTTCGACCCGCCCGGCTTAATATCTCGTCCAGTTTCATGACAGCGTAACTCCGCGCAGTTCGGCGACTTGTTCGGCATTGCGAAGTCGCTTCAGCGCTCTGATGCCGGCTTGGAGAAGATTCTTCGGATTCGTCGAACCGTAAGACTTCGTCAGCACGTCCCTGATACCCGCAAGTTCAAGCAGAGGACGCAGGTGAACTCCCGCGATAATGCCGGTACCTTCGGCGGCTGGGATCAGCACGACCAACGAGGAACTGAACCTCGCCTTTATTCGATGCGGTATCGTGCTACCGGTCATCTGTATTGTAACGAGGTTCTTTTTCGCGTTCTTTATCCCTTTTTCCACAGCGGCGGGCACTTCGTTGGCTTTACCGTAACCGATCCCGACTTGCCCGTCGCGGTCGCCCACGACAACCAGCGCCGCGAAACGGAACCGCCGACCGCCCTTGACAACCTTGGCGCAGCGGTAGATCTTCACGACCTGGTCTTCCAAGACATTGCTTTCGGAAAAGGTTTCCTGTTTGTCCTGTTGTCTTTGCGTCTGCGCCAAGTGAGTCTGCTCCATTTTATTAATTCAAAATTCCAGACCGTTTTTCCTGGCCGCGTCAGCCAGTTCCTTCACTCGCCCATGAAAGGCGTATCCGCTGCGGTCGAACACAACTTTTTTGATTCCTGCGCCGGAGGCTTTTTTCGCCAGCGCCGCGCCTACCGCAGCGGCGGCGGACTTGTTTCCGCCGTATCCGAAACTCGCCCGGAAGTCTTTTTCCTTGCTGGAGGCCGATACCAGCGTCGTCCCGGCGGTGTCGTCGATAATCTGCGCGTAGATATTTTTATGGCTTCGGAAAACCGTCAGTCTGGGCCTGTCGGCGTGTCTCGTAACCCGACGGCGAATTCGTTGCTTTCGCCGCTGCCGACGCACTATTTTTTCAGTCAAACGATTCATGGTGTTCTGGTCTTACTCTCCGGTTCCCGCGAAGGCCTTTCCGGTTTTCCTGCGGACATACTCACCGGCATAGCGAAGTCCCTTTCCCTTATAGGGTTCCGGCGGTCTGGACTTTCGTAACCTGGCGGCAAACTCACCTACCGCCTGTTTGTCCGGGCCCGAAACGGAAAATTTGGCCGGTTCGGTGTCGCCGCGGGCCTGCGGTGTCTGAACCGTTATCGTCAGGCCGGAAGGTATATCAAAAACACACTGATTGGTGTGCCCCACCGACAGCGAGACCTTGCCGCCCTGCACCTGAATTCCGTATCCCACGCCGTAAATCTCCAGATTTTTTTCGTAACCGGTCAGGCATCCTTCAATCATATTGGCAATCAGCGCCCTGGTTGTCCCGTGCAGCGCCCGCGACAGCCGGTCATTACCGTCTCGCCGAACGGTAATCATCCCGGCGTTCTGGTCGTAGGTCAGGCTGATCTCGGGACGATGCGTCCAGGAGAGTTTGCCCTTAGGTCCTTCGACGTTCACGCTTCTTCCTTCAATGGAGACCTTGACGCCTTCGGGCACAGGGATCGATTTATTTCCGGTTCGCGACATTTCCCGATCAAATCCTAACAGACAGTACAGAGCACTTCTCCGCCGACGTTTTCTTCTCTGCATCGACGGTCGGACAGTACGCCCTTGCTGGTGGAGATAATTGCTACTCCCATTCCGTCCATCGGGCGCGGCAGATCGTCTGCGCCGCTGTAGCGCCTTTGTCCGGGTCTGGAGACTCGCTTCAATTCCGATATTACCTGTTCGCCGTTCGGGCTGTAACGAAGATACACCCGCAGCAGTCCCGCCGGGCGGACACCGTCATCGATCCGCGTGTAATCTGCGATGTATCCTTCTTCTTTCAGCACACGAACGACGCCTTCGCAGATTCCACTTGCGCGGATGTTGACTGCCTTGTGTCCTGCACCGGCGGCATTGCGAATTCGCGTCAGCATGTCGGCAATGGGGTCCGATAGACTCATAATTCACCAACTCGCCTTTTTCATTCCCGGAACCTTGCCTTCGTTGGCGAGGTCGCGGAGGCAGATTCGACAGATTCTGAATTTCCTGTACACACCGCGTGGGCGCCCGCACATCTGGCAGCGGCGCTGGATGCGCGTGCTGAATTTCGGCGTCCTTTTACTCTTCGCTATTTGCGCCTTCGTAGCCATTGGCTCCTCTTATGTCCGAAACGGCATACCCATAAGCGACAGCAATCTGCGGGCCTGTTCGTCGGTCCGCGCCGTCGTTACAATCGCTATATTCATACCCTGCGTAGTCTGAACCTTATCCGGATTAATCTCCGGGAAGACGGTTTGCTCCGTCAGGCCCATGTTGTAATTACCTTTCCCGTCGAACCCGCCGGCGGGAAGACCGCGAAAGTCCTTCACGCGAGGTATCGCCAAACCAATAAGCCGCTCGAGAAACTCGTACATCCGCTGTCCCCGAAGCGTAACCTTAAGCCCGATCTTCATGCCCCGGCGAAGCTTGAAGTTTGAGACGCTCTTTCGCGACCGTGTTATTACCGGC
>JAXHSV010000090.1:0-11609 GCA_034190305.1 Planctomycetota bacterium
CCCGTTTTGGAAGGCGTGCTGCATAAGGTTAAGGCGGAATAGGCGCAGCCTTTTCCGGAGATATGTCACACCTGCGGTGTTGGGTTGAAAAACGGCCGCTCCGGTAAGGAACGGCCGAGGAATGGTTCGCGTTCTATGTACTCAGAACGGCCCGCTCAGGTCCGCACCCACTGGAGGCGTGACATTTTGGCGAGTTGTTGATTTGTCGCAGTCATATTCATGCCTCCTTCCTGCGGCTGTGCCGCTTCGGGGTAATCTTCGATATTGCCTGATATGGAATGTATTCTAAACGCTTTCCTTTAAGGTTCAATCTAAAAACCAGCGTTTTTCTGCCGCGGATCATATCATATCGTGTGTGGTTTTGTTCCTCGCTTGTTTCCGGGTAGCGGATTAACAAGGCCGGCAAGTTCCTTGTTCATTTCAAGCCGTTCAAGCTTCCTGATAAATAACCTTACCAGCCAGCATTTGACCGGATTGGGTTGTCCTAAAAGATCGTTCACCTTATCGGCTACGTCTCCGTGTTCATATTTCTCGCATTGCCAGCCTTTCAGCGCAGCGACAAATGACCGCCACCACTGGGCGGTTTTATCCTGATTTGGATATGTATCCTCGCATCGCAGAAATCCGGGAATCTCGTCGGCATCTCCCGGCGGACGCTCCTTGCCGATGGCCCAGATGAGACGTTCCAGAAATCGGAACGCTTTGGGAGCGCATAGCCATGAGTGGTGGATAGCGTCAAGGAACCACTTTGAGTTAAGGCAAAGGTCCGAAATTTGCGCTTCCATCCTCCCGGCCCGTTGAGACCGGAGTTCGGTGAAATATGGGTCGGAAAATGCCGCATTGCCGTAGCAATCCCCCTCGCAACACACCTCGCCCAGGAACCGGTCGCGACAAAAAACATCCCTGGCGTCGTTATCCCAGATAAGAGATTTTACCCACCACCGCAACTGATGGATCGTTCGTTCAACGAGCAGTTCCTTCAGTTGGGTATGTTCGCCCAGAATGCCCCACAGGTCCCCGCAGACAACATTCCAGTCGGCGTTTTTGCGATCCCGCCCGGACAGTTCGCGGGCCGGCAGTTCGGGACTTGCGCCGGCCAACCACGCATCGAGACAGAGCACATAGTCAACCATGCGTTCTTTTCGCTGAGAGTCGGCTGTGTAGCAACTATGCAAAAAGACCGGCGGCTTCTGTGAGCCTGTCGCGCCGACAGCCTCCATGTATGGCTGGGGGAAGAGGTAATGCCCGCAGGGCGGCAGGAAATTGATGGATCTTTCGACAATTTGCTGCGCCCAGTGAGGGACGGAACCGAGTTGACGCTCCATCGCTACGATTTGCCTGAGTTCATCATCAGTCGATATGTCCGCCCCATTCCGGCGGCACCGGTCCCACCCGGCGCCGTAGGGGGTGTACCACCAGCATCGACTGCTCACGCTGGTTTCATATACCTCCTTCGTCCATTCTGATTCTTTTGTCACTGGCGAAGTCTCCTCTTTGCTCAATCGGCCAAGCCGCTCAACCATAATAAATTATGGATAGCGTGGGGTTGTTGAAAAAGTCCTGTAAGGACAATTGAAAATAGCCCCCGTACGGGGGAATGAGACGCCGTTACCGGTTAGTCCTGTAGGGACGAACGAGGAGCACATAAGACGTATCTCTGAATGAACTTCAATCGTCCCTCCGGGACTTGATCGATCTCATCGCCTTTATCCCAGCAGTGAACTGCTGGGCTATTATCAGATGTCCTTCTGGGACTGAACGGACTTTTTCAACAACCCCAGCGTCACCAGTTTTCCCTATCAACTCCCCTTGCCCCGGTTGTCCGACGCCGGTTCTACATCAATTTCCTCCAGAAGACTTTGGGGCAACTTATCCATTCCTGTGGCTTTCCCATAAGCCTTTGTCACCGCCTTACCAAATTCGGTTTCCTCATACTTAAAAAGTCTTTCCGGTTGCTCTCCGTCATTGAATGCTTGGAATATCTCCGGCGTTATTTTCTCATAACGCGTTCTTATTAACTCCATCTCTAGCAATCGCGAAAGAGCTGGCAATCTTGCGATACCGGGACCCACTGCATCCCTCATCGTCCGGATTACCGGATGTTTAATTGGTTTAATTCCCGCTTCTAACAGCAACGACCAGCATTGGAAGTCTAATTTGTTTAAGGCTTGCTTCACGGCAATCGCTTTCAGGAGGTCTACTCCTCTGAGGGACTCAAGCACAGCGTGAGCCACGATATCTTGAGCGCCTTCCGGATCATTTTCAGGATCGTATTTCTGAACTCGAATATCTTTTACGTCGAACGACAAGTCATCTTCATCGGATCTCAGCAACACGACTTCTTCCGGAAGTCGTACAGCTTGAGCTAACCCCACCTCATACATCACATTTTCATTTCTTACTGTTCTGTTTTCGATTTTCCCCATTGACGAAATATCAGCCAGTACAAGCCTTGCACTTGCTATCCTCATAAGGATTTTAGTCATAATCGAATCTGATATCTTTTGTTGATCAACGCGAATTGCTTCTAGTGGCTTCTCTCCAATGCGTATTCTCTGTATTCCTGGTTGAATCACGTTTTCCCATCTGTGAAGAAATTTGTCGCTAAAACTCATAACCACAAAAACTATGTTCTCGCGAGGAAAAGGAGGAAACAACGTGAATAAATTCATGGGATACATAACTTAAATTCTGCTTCGCGACTCGCGCCAAGCGTTAATTGTTCCGCGAAATGTGCTTGTGTGCGTTTGGGAGGTTGGTTGTCCCACCCTAATGTTTCATCAGGGATTTTTCGTAATCTTCGACCAGGAATTTTTTGCCTTTTTGGATTACCTTGTGGCCTTCTGATTTGAGGCGTTTTGTCTGGTCTTCGATTCCGCCGGGGTATTTGGGATTCAACTGGCCGTCGGATTTGAGTGTTCGCCAGTAGGGGGTTATTAGTTTTTTCCCTTCGGCTGAATCTTCGGCGGCGGCGTTGGCTGCCACCCAGGCGAAAATCCCCGTGGTGATGGGACAGCCGATGGTCGCGCCGTGTTTTTCGGCGAGGATTTGCCTTATCTGATTTATCGTAATGAGTCTGCCTTTGCGAGGCTTTCTCATTATTTCATCGACTTCCTTCGGAGCGGGGATTACAACGGTTCCCCTTCCCCATCTTTTGGACATCCCGCCCGTAATCTTTACGACCTTTGGTAAATCCTTGCTGTCGCTGAGTTTCTCGCGCCATGTCTTTTTACGCGCCATGGTTTTCTCCCGTAATCCGCGCCCGCCGCGGGAGATGCCGTTGCGATTTCCGTGTTCCGTTTCTGTGTTTTTCCCACCTGCCACCCGCTTATCGTCGTCTTTCGGTGCATGCCAGAGGCATGGTGGCGTTGAAGTTGTAAACCGGTCCGACGCCTGCTCCGAACGTCATGCCTACGACGTTTCCGTTTTGCGAAGCGGGCACTGAAAATATAAGCCCGAACGTTCCGGCAACGGATGATTTGTTACTGAAGGTCTGTATGAAATCGGCGTCGAGCCGGTTCATCGAGGCGGCGGAGTCGTAGTAGAAATGTACTTGTTTGCTCCCGTCGGAATCGTAGAAGAGGAAGGCCCCACTATGTCCGATCTTTTCTCCGGTGTTCAGCAGCAGAGCGGGTTTGAGGCTGCCGATAACCGACTCGCCTCTGAATTCGCGGTTAACCTTACATCGGACCTGCATCAGTACGGTGTCATTGCTAGGTTGGTGGAACCTCGTAACATGTCTGGCGCTTCGAGAATTCGTAGCAGCAAATTCCGAGATGTCCCCGATAACAAGGACTTTTTGCAGTTCCCCGCCTTTGAGTTCTATCTGTTTTACAGCATTGGGTGGGGATTCGTCCCTGTAGTGTAACCATAATCCTTCCGGGAGGTATCTGTTTACTTCGATTAAGTCGGGGATGAAAAGTCTCATTCCCCTTCCGGTCGGTTCCAGCTTTACCCTTCCGAAGACGGGTTTTACCGACAGCGCCATTTGGTTGGTGGGCAGCCCCGTTGAAACAAGCGGAAGATCGTCCTTTGCGGTCCGACGGAAGACGAGATAAGAGGCTTTTTCACCGGTCGGTATGCGGTAAAGCCAGTCCACAAAAAGGTTTTCGGGTCCGCCCTTGGAATGCCACTGCCGGGCGACGAGGATGTCGCCTATCTGCGTGATTTCCTTATCCGAGACAGACGTATTGACCTGCCAGTTTGCGGTGTAGGTAAGGTATCCGACGGGATAGAAACTCCTGCCTGACTTGCAGACCAGGCGAAAATGCGTCGCCGGCAACCGCCACCAGTTATCGTCTTCGTTTCGGGCTGATTGACTGATACTTACCCGAATCGCCAGAACTTTCGTATCATCCCTCTCCTGCCGGAAAAGCAGAGGATAAGACGGGGTCGCATCCTGGATTTCCTGAATGTTTAACTTCTCTGCCGTTGATATTTGCAGCCGGCTGTCCTCATCCGGAAGTTCCACGACGTGAAAAGAGATGATTTTCAACGCGTCTGCGGGTGCAGATACCCTTGCGCCGGTGGGGCGGTTGCGCAGGCAAAAACTTTCCAGCGGCAGGTCGTCGTGGCTGATGCGGAGATTTTTACCGGACGTAATCGGGCTAAGTGCTCCGTCCGAGAGTCGTCCCGCCGTCGCCAGTGTGAAATATGCCGCCCATCGAGGCGGGCCGCCGTCTTTTACCTCCAGCGCACTGTCGTATGGTCGCCAGTAGAGTATCGACGCGGGCATCGGTAGCATCTGCAATATAATCATAAACATGCCGGTTATGATTGTCGCAGTAATCAGGCCGAAGACAGATCCTACGATATGGTCGGGCCAAAGGCCCATCACAACGTTGCCTCGTATAAGGCGGTCGAAGATGATCCGAAATACCAACAGGATAATAATGAACAGCGCCGACATCGCCGCCGGATCTGCAATAGCGCCGAGGTGACCGGCAAGCAGGGCGCCCAGAGGTTCGTAGAAGTTCAGGGCAATCGCGGCGCACAATACGGTCAAAATCGCCATTATAATCGCGCTGAAGCATCCCTGTATTGTCTGAAAAAAAGCGATTCCCAGGATCAGCAGTGTGGCGAATATGATTAATATCATCGAACAGCACTCCAATTTTCGATTTTTGATTTCTGATTTTTGATTTCAAACGGACTGGCAGATGTTCGCTCTTTCAGATCTGCTTCATTCATGCTGTTTCAAAATTAAAAATCGAAAATCAAAAATTAAAAATACTATTATTTTTTCCTGGATACTCGAATGACTTCCTCGATGCTGGTGATTCCGGAGATTACTTTCCGCAGCGCCTTTTCCTGGAGGTACAGCATTTTATTTTTTCGACAGGCGGCTTTAATTCTCGCCAGTGGTGCGTTTTGCGTTACCAGTTCGCGGATTTCGTCGGTTATTTCCAGCAGTTCAAACACGCCCGTTCTTCCGTAGTAACCGGTTCCCCTACAGGTTTGACAAATGGCGGGGTTGCCCTTTTCGTCGGTCAGCGGTTTTGTGGGCGGTCGGTAGAATGCGTCTATTTTTTCAGCCGGCAGGTTCAACTTCGCCAGCATGTCCCTTGGCGGCGTGTATGCTTCTTTGCAGTTCGGGCAGAGTTTTCGCAGGAGCGTTTGGCAGGTAATCGCCTTGAGCGGTTTCACGGCCTTGGCGGCGTCTCCGGTAACTTTGACCCAGTTTGCCAGGGCGGCCAGGGTTGAGGCGGAGACGAAACCCAGAAGTATGCTTTTATCGGCTGATGCTTCGCATATCAGGTCGGCTGCCTGCGCCGTTCCGCACGCCTCGATCATCACCACGTCCGGGTCCCTCCGCAGAAGCGACGCCAGTTTACCGGCCAGTTCCGTCTGGTCCTTGTAGCGTATCTGCGTTACGTTCTCCAGATCGACCGTGTTTCCCGACTCCAGCGTCGCCAGTTGCCTGATGAAGGCGTCGTGGCGACGAAGGAGGGAATACAGCGTGCTGGTGGCGCCGCTGCCCCTTGCGCCCGATACGATTATCAACCCGACGGAGGAGTTTATTTCCTCCAGGCGGTTTTTGAGGTCTTCCGACAGGCCTAGGTTACCCAGGTCGGTCCTGATCGCTTCCTGTACGATCCGGATTTGCATTCGCTGGCCCTGTGTGGTTCCTGCGGTTGTTACGTCCATATCGGTCGTAACGGCGCCGCCTTCGACGCCGATCTTCCCTGTCTGCGGACGACGTTTGTCGTTTGTGTTCATCCCGGCGATGCTTTTTACAAAATCAATGATGTTCTCGGATTCGGAGTGATCCAATACAGGTCGCTGTTGCAGCACGCCATCGACCATGAACCGCACAGTTGCCCGCGTTCCTGCGGGGGAGAGGTCAACCTCACTGGCGCGGAACAGAACGACGTCGTTGAGGAAATTCTGCGCCAGGTTGTAGGTTCGGCGCTTTTCCGGTTCCTCGACCGGCGGCGCAAAGACCGGTCGGCCGAGATTGTCGTACATCTTGATGTGGTGGACGGTCTCGACGACGCTGCTCTTGGTGGCGGAGGAAAAGACATTCATGAGATGTTCAGCCGTCAGCACCCTCGCCGCATATACCACGCGATTGTTGCGATAAACCACGTAGGTTCCGACGATGGAGCCGACCACGACCAGGTACAAAATCAACCCGAAAACGTACCATGGCGCCAGCAACCAGATGAACAACGACAACACTCCCGAACCAAGGACCAGCCCGCTCCACATAAGTTTGTGAGTGTGTACGCGGGCGGCGTCTTTATTAATCCACGTCGATACCCACAACCAGGGCAGGATAAGCGCCAATATAAGAAATATCTTAACGACGGAAAAATAACCGCCCGGTTCAGAAATAACCCCCAACGTAATTGTGGTGTCTAAAAGGTCGCTCATTATTGGTAGCCAGTAGTTGCTAGAATGTCCGCTATCTTCCGCGCAGTCCCGTGCGCGAAGCCGAGATTCCCTTCATTCGCATCTTCAGTTCGTCCGGGTTCGGAGCCACTTCGTATGCGACCTTCGGGTCCACGTAATCCTTTTCGACAAGTTCCAGGAGGCTTGCGGTGAAGTCCTGCATGCCCTCATACTCGCCGGAACGAATCACTTCGAACAGTTCAGCGTCCCGCTTCTCTTCGATTATCTGCCTTGCAGAGGGATTGTTCAAGAGGATCTCGACGGCCGGAACGCGGTCTATGCCTTTCGCCAGGCAGGGAAGCAGTCGCTGGCATATAATCGCCCGCAGGTTGAACCCCAGCGACTGGCGGACAAGGTCGCGCGATTCCGGGTCGAAAAGGTCTAGAATTCGCCCGATAGTCTGGGCTGCGCCGGAGGAGTGGATAGAACCGAAGACAAGATGCCCGGTTTCCGCCGCCTGCAACGCTGCGCCGAATGTCTCGCGGTCTCGCATCTCGCCGATGAGCACCACGTCCGGGTCCTCGCGCATCAGGTATTTCAGCGCCGATGAGAAGTCGGGAATATCGATTCCGACCTCGCGCTGGTTAATCAGCGCCTTGGCGTCGCTATAAAGGTATTCGATGGGGTCCTCGATGGTAACGATGTGGCAGGGACGGGTCTGGTTTATATGCTCGAGCATTGCGGCGATTGTAGTGCTCTTGCCGGAACCGGTGATCCCGGCCACCAGTACGATTCCGGAGGCGTGCTCTGATATTTTGCGTATCTGCGGCGGGAGGTTCAACTCCTCGAACGACAGTATCTGCCGGGAGACTCGCCGAACGGCGATGCTGACCTTGCCTCGCTGGCGATAGATATTGATGCGGAAGCGGTCGGAGCCTTTCAGTTCCTCTGCAACGTCGATGCTGCCGATTTCGGCGAAGAACGCCCGTTGCCTGTCATCGAGGATTTCGTCGGCCATGTCGGCGATTTCCTCCCTCGTCAGCGGTTCGCCTCTGACCGGGACGATCTTCGTCCCCAGCCTGAGGCGAGCGGTTGTGTCGGCCTTGAAGTGAAGGTCGCTGGCGCCCTGCTTGACCATTGCGCGGAAATACTCATGAAGCCTGGGCTTCCTGCCGTTGCGCAAAGAGCCATGGTCGTGCCGGTCTATCGGTTTTGAATCGGTTGAAGCCATCTGATACTCCATCAAACACACTTGAAATATTGTACATACCGACCGACGAACTGCAAGATTTTCCTTACCGCAGATAGCGTAAGATATTTTGTGTAAGTTTGCGGCGGCATCAGAAATGACGAACAAGTTATAACGACAGACCCAGCCCAGCCATAGCCATGGCTGGGCTGTAATGTCCGCTCTTCGACCGATTTTGCGGAAACCTGCGTTTGTCCGCTTTCGGAACTTACACAAAATACTTGACGCTATCCTTACCGCAATGTTGTCTTTACCACCGTTCCGGGAGTATCATTGACGCCGGCAAGCCGAATTTCTAGTATGGTGGTAATGTCGTCCCGCATTGAAAATGCAGGCAGGAGACTCCGATCTGAAGATGCCGCCGGCACTTTCGGTGCGGGACGTGGAATATTCCTTGGGCGGGTGATGTCCAATAACTCCGTCTGTACGGAGCATTATCGCATGCGTATCTCGCTGGAGCATTTTCCGCCCAGCCAGCCTGGGCAGTTTATCAACGTCCGGTGCTGCCCGGCTGAAACAATCTCCGATACCGCCGTCGAATGGCGCCAAGACCGGATGCCGCATCTGACAGGCTCGGAGACCTCCGGACGTGTTCCTTTTCTTCGCAGGCCCCTGGCCCCGGCGGGACGGACAGACCGGAAGGACGGGTCGGTCGAACTGGACATTATCTATCGAGTCGTCGGGACGGGCACTTCCTGGATGGCGTCGCTTGACGATGGCGATGAGATCGACATTCTCGGTCCGCTGGGAAACGGTTTTGCGATCCGCGACAATAAACCCAATGCCGCTATCGTAATCGGCGGTACGGGCATCGGACCTATGCTATACCTGGCTGAAACACTGGCGTCGGCGGGAAAAGACGTATCGGCTTTCGTCGGGGCGCGAACCGCCTCGTTGCTTCCGCTGACCGAAGAGCAAAAAGACGCCTTTAAGATAACCACAGATGACGGTTCGCTGGGTCAGGCCGGCATGGTCCATCAGCCGTTCGAAAAATGGCTTGAGGGCCGAAAGCCCGATCCAACCGGTTTGGTCGTCTATGCCTGCGGTCCTGAAGCGATGATGAAGGTGGTGGCGGAGATTTGCCTCACCGATAATATAGAATGTCAATTGTCGCTGGAGCGCCACATGGCCTGTGGGATGGGCGTCTGCCAGGGATGTAATATCAAGGTAAAGACTGACGAACCACCCGGATGGATGTTCAAACTGGTATGTAAGGATGGGCCGGTGTTCGACGCCAACGAATTGTTTCGGGACTAAAACTGATTGCGGATTGCGGATTGAACAAATGCCTGATGCCCAATGTCCGTTTTTTACTGACTGCTGATTGCTGACTGCTGATCGCTGACTGCTGATTGCTAAACCATGATTGATTTGAGCGTGAACATTGCGGGCGTGAAGTTGGCGAATCCCCTGATGACTGCTTCGGGAACGTGCGGGTATGCCGACGAATACGCTGATTTCGTTGATTTGACCGGTCTGGGCGCATTCGTTACCAAGAGCATCACTCTTGCTCCCCGCCCCGGCAACGATTATCCGCGAATTGTCGAGACCCGCGCGGGGATACTCAACGCCATAGGCCTGGCCAACATCGGGCTGGAGGCCTTCTGCGCCGAGAAGGTGCCGCTTCTTGAACGGCTTGGCGTTCCGGTGTTTGTCAACGTAGCCGGCGCGAGCATCAAAGAGTATGTATCCGTCATCGAGCGTCTGGACGATATCGATAGTATCGCCGGCGTTGAATTGAACATTTCCTGCCCGAACGTATCGGCGGGAGGGATACAGTTCGGCACCAACGCCGGAGATGTATCCGCGATAACCGCCGCAGCCCGGAAGGCCTGCCGGAATAAAATCCTGATAGTCAAACTTTCCCCGAACGTTACGGATATTGCCGAGGTCGCCCGCGCCGCCGTTGAAACCGGCGCCGATGCGCTGTCGCTGGTGAACACTTTTACCGCGATGGTTATAGACATTGAAACGGCCAGGCCTGTCTTGGCCAACCGCACCGGCGGTCTGTCTGGTCCGGCCATTCGTCCAATCGCCGTCTATATGATCCATCGTGTCTGGACGGAGGTGGCGCGAGATGCGAACGTACCGATAATCGGTATGGGCGGCTTGCAGTTCGTCCGCGACGCGATCGAATTCCTGCTTGCCGGCGCGACGGGCCTGGCGGTCGGGACGGCGACATTCGTCAATCCCGCCTGCCTCACCGAAATTCGCGACGGTATCGCCGAATACCTCCGGGCACATGACTACAGCAGCGTTACGGAAATAATCGGAGCGGTGAAAACGGACTGACATTACGTATGTGTTCAGCCCCCTTTAGGGACAAAACAAGTATAACGGAACGATTTTACCAGCCGCCCGCTCGCTTCCACTTGCATCTCGAAAAGCTACAACCCTAAAAAATCTTTTTATGTCGCCCGCCGGGCGATATAATATATACAGCATCGGACATACCGGGCGAGAAATTATAAATACACTCCAAAGGTGCTTACTGGGAAAAATTTGTCTTTCCAACCATGAGGAGACTCGCCATGCAAACTACAAGATTCATCCTGACTTTGATGGTCGTGGCGGTGTTGGCTGCATTTTCCCCCGCCGATACGCCGACAACCGCTCCGACCAGGGCTAGAAGCGAACCGGCGACACCCGCACAAATGCTCCTGAAGGAGATTCCCACCGTTTCGCTGGTCAAAGTGCCGCTGATGCGGGTGATGGAGAGATACGGAAAGTTATCAGGTCTGACCATTGTCGCCGACTGGAACGCGCTGGAGACCGTCGGCATCACCAAGGCCACGCCGGTAACGCTCAAGGCCCGCAAGATAAGGTTTTCCAAACTGCTTGATTTGACGCTTAACTCCATTGCTCCGAAGGGTTATCCGCTGTCGTGGTATCTGTCCGGAAGGGAGGTGAAGGTCAGTACTCAGATGCGGGTTTTACTTCGCAATCGTGTTGCCCTTCTGCCTATGAGGGAAGCGAAGTTTACCCCGCGTCGTCCTGTTCAGACCGCACCTCGGTTGGGTGGGGGTATTCCTGAGATCGAATTTTCAGAATTACCGCTGAAGGATGTCATTGAGTTTCTGCGAGACCTTTCCGGCGTGAACTTCCACGTCAACTGGCGTGCGATGGAGGTCACCGGAATCACCAGGCAGACGCCTGTTACCGTCAAGGCGAAAAATATCTCCATCGCACGCGTGCTGGACCTGGTGACCGATCAACTCAGCGCGGGGCGCGACCGCTACTCCAGCATCTATTGGCTGATAAGCGGTGGAGTGGTGGAAATATCCACCGGAGAGGCGCTGGACCGGACAACCAGTGTAAGGGTTTATGAAATCGGCGACCTGCTGACGGTTATTCCCAGCTTCAAAGGGCCCAAGATAACCCTGCAAACCGGCAACAATAACGCCAATAACGTAAATAACAATGTTTGGGGCGATGACGACGACGATGACGACGATGACGACGATGATGAAGATAATCCCGAAGAACAACGAAGGGAAATGAGGGAGACGCTTATCGAAATAATCAA
>JAXHSV010000091.1:0-11573 GCA_034190305.1 Planctomycetota bacterium
CGTTCCTTTACTGCCCGCCGTCTCCCAAGCCGGGGGAACCGCCCCTGGCCGGGACCGACGCAGTGTTGGCTGCGATCCACGGTTACCTGCCGATAGGCGTGGGGATGCTGGTCAGCCTTGTCTGGACGATTCGGCTTAATCGCCTCGGCGGCGCAGCGGTCCGCAATGCCTTCTCGGACAAGCGGGTCTATACGATGGCGCTTCTGGTTATCAGCGTGATGGTCTTCAAGCATATGTTAACCAGGGCCAATGCGACCGGTCAGATCAGCGACGAATTGGCCGCCGTGGAAGTTCCGGTTATCGCAGTGATTGCGATCCTGCCTTTTATCGCCGGGATGGTAACGGGAATAGCAGCGGGATTCGTCGGGACGAGTTTCCCGATTGTGATGGGCCTGATACCCAAAGCCGGACCGATACCGGCTTATATCGCACTGGCGTTTTTCTTCGGGCACATGGGACAGATGTTAAGCCCCATGCACCTGTGCTTAATCCTGAGCAATCGCCATTTCAAAACGGGCTTCGGGCAGGTCTATCGGATTATCACTCCTGCGATAATCCTGGCCAGCGCGTTGGCGGTTGGGTATTTCTTTTTGCTACGGGCGATTATAAATTAATAATGTCCTTTCCGTAGCGCAAGACACAATAATAGGAAGAAGAGAGTTGTGAAAATAGATTCAATAGAGATCTTTCGCGTAGCAATTCCAATGATCGAAACGTTCCGTTGCGCCTGCGGCGATGAGGACGCCGTCGGGACTGTTCTTGTCAGGATGTCGTCCGACGGGCTTTACGGATGGGGCGAAAGTTCACCCGGACAATATCCCGGATACTGCGGCGAATGGGACGGCGGGCAGTTTATGGTTACGCGCGAGTTCCTGGCCCCAAGGCTTATCGGAAGTGATATTCAGTCCGGCGAGGAGTTACAGGAGCGGCTTTCCGTTTATAAAGGCAACAATTTCGCCAAAGCGGCCCTGGACCTGGCGTGGTGGGACCTGTACGCTAAAAGTCGCGGGCTGCCTCTCTGGAAGGCGCTCGGCGGGAGGGGCGATACCGCAGTTGTCGGAACCGGCTCGGGTGTACTGGACAGCATTGAGACACTGCTGGAGCGGATACGCAGGGTAATAGATGACGGCTACACCCGAATGAAACTCAAATACATGCCCGGATGGGAACTTGACATGCTTTCTGCGGTCCGTCGGGCGTTTCCGGATATTACGCTCCACATCGACTGCAACAGCGCCTACACGCTCGACGACCTGCCTGTGCTTCGGCAACTGGACCAGTACAACCTGGCGATGGTCGAACAGCCGCTGATGAACGACGACCTGGCCGACCATGCCAAACTGCACCGCGAAATCTCAACACCCATCTGCCTGGACGAGAGCGTTACCTCGCCCGACAAGGCCCGCAAAGCCATAGAGATGGGCGCCTGCCAGTACATTAACATCAAACCGGGCAGGGTCGGCGGTCTGACCAACGCCGTCGCCATCCACAACATCGCCCGGGAAGCAAATATTCCCTGCTGGGTCGGCGGGATGCTGGAATCAGCCGTCGGCGTCGCACACAATACTGCAATGGCGACGCTGCCGAATATCCGCTATCCGTCCGATATTCCGGTATCGAAGTCTCACTTCCACGAGGACCTTGCCAGGCCCGAAACTGTCCTTTCCGCCCCTTCGCAGATGACCGCCCAGCCGGGGCCTGGAATCGGCGTCGAACCGGTCCCGGACCGGCTGGAAAAAATGACGATCGAGCGGGCTATATTACGAGCGTGAACCGGCTGGCTGAATCATCAGGTGCGCAGAATCCGTTACGTCTCCTATCTTTTTGTCTGCGCAGGATACCCGCTTATGGCTAAAAGCACGCAAAAAACGCTTGTCGGTTTGGCGGATTACGCCTATAATACAGGTGCTTATTAAAGAATTGCGTATTTCTCTTGGCTCATTTGTTTATACAGGTAAATCCTATCGGACATGAAGGAGGACATGATATGAAACGGCGAATACCCCGGCATGTTTTAGTGTCTCTTGCAGCGTTGTGTTGGTTGGTTTTGGTGTGGGCCTGTCCGCTAAAAGCACAGGCCGACGTTATTGTTCCCGATCCTTCGCTGCCTCCGGTCGCCGGCTGGTATGAAGGCGATCCGCTCTCACAGGTGGCCGACTACACAATCGCCCAGGCCACTGACATACGAATGTCGAATTTTCGGAACATCTTCCGGACAAACGACGGGGACGATGAATTGCTCAACTTCGACGTAACACTTACCGCCATGGCGTCGATGGGCGGCGTACCGGGAATACCCGTCTCTTTCGACGGCCCGCTCACAGTCAGGGTCTTCGATAAGGCCGGCAATACCACCGGCAACTTCGACGCCGAGATCGTATCGGCTAACTGCACAGGGTCGATCGGCCCGGTAATCGGTATTATCCGCGAGAATCTGACACTTGCCTCTACAGGACAGATCGAGATTACCGACCTCGGCGGCGGACTATACAATATCGACAGTTTCTTCGATATCTTCACGGAACTGTCGGTCGATGGCGGCCAGTCCTTTTCGCCCGACGTCAACGCTCCGCATCGCATGGTGCTCGTTCCCGAACCGGCTACACTGATGCTTCTGGTCGCCGGCGGAATGGTAATGATTCGCAGAAGGCGGCGACGGGTCTAACGCCCCATATTAAACCGTCTGCGGAACCGCATCGAGCACCTGTCGGATAATCTCGTCGGGTTCGATGCCCTCCGCCTGGCCTTCAAATGAGAGAATCAGGCGATGGCGGAGTGACGGGTAGATTACGCCGGCGATGTCCTCGAAGGCTATGTTGGCCCGTCCATCGCGGAGCGCCAGAACCTTGGCTGCGAGGATAATCGCCTGCCCGCCTCGCGGGCTGGAACCGTAGCGGACGTACTTGTCGGTCGTTTCGGGCGCATGTTCACTGCCCGGATGCGTCGCCAGCACAAGCCTTCCTATGTAATTCTTCACGTGCGAAGCCGCCAACACCTTCCGGACTGCCTGACGCATCTCGTCCACCCGCCCTCCGGTAACGACGCTTTGAGCCGACGGTAACTCGGCGCCCGTGGTCCGGTCGAGAATGACTGTCAGTTCGTCCAGTTCAGGCGAGCGAACGCTGATCTTGAACATGAACCGGTCAAGTTGCGCCTCCGGCAGCGGATAAGTTCCCTCCATCTCCAGCGGATTCTGCGTCGCCAAAACCATAAACGGCGAGGGCAGGCGATGCCGTCGGCGGGCGACGGTAACGGTCTGCTCCTGCATCGCTTCGAGCACAGCCGACTGGGTCTTCGGCGTTGCCCGGTTAATCTCATCGGCGAGAATGACGTTTCCGAAAATAGGCCCCCGCTGGAAATGGAAACCCTTGGAGCCTGTCTCGTCCGTCTCGACGATATTGGTTCCGATGATGTCGGTGGGCATCAGGTCGGGCGTGAACTGTATCCTGCCAAAGGACAGGTCCAGCGCTTCGGCAAGCGTGCGGACAAGAAGCGTCTTTCCAAGTCCCGGAACTCCCTCCAGCAAAGCGTGCCCGCCGGTCAGCAGGCAGATCATCACCTCATCAACCACCTCGCCCAGCCCGACGATCACCTTGCCGACCTGCTCGGTAATCTTCGCATAATCGGCCTGAAAGGACTCGGCGAGATGCTCGAAAGTCTCTGTATTTTCCGATTCGGACATTATGCCCTTTCGTAACAAAATATCAGCAGGGATGCAGGAGATGCAGAGGACAAGAAATTCTAATTATTTCTTTTTTATCCCATGTATCCCCTGTATCCATGCTAAATCCTTTCGTGGTTTATGATAAACGCTCTTATGCGTCCGTGTCGAGGGCGAAGAATCGGACGGTGTTTGCAGTGGTTTGTTCGGCGAAGGTTTCGGGTGTCGTCCTGCGGACGACTGCTAAACATTCTGCGACGTGGACGACGTTGGCCGGTTCGTTTATCTGCATTCTTCGGACCGGTTCAGGAGACAGGTAAGGCGCATCGGTCTCGATGAAGATGCGGTCGTCGGGAACCATGGCTGAACCGGCGCGGATATCGCCGGCGTTTTTGAACGTCGCAATTCCGCTGTAACTGACATAAGCGCCGATATCCAGCACCCTGCGGACTTCGGCTGGTCCTCCTGTAAAACTGTGGAAAAGCAGTTTTTGACCGTCAGCGCCCACCTCATCAATGACGGTCAGTGTGTCCTCAAAGGCCTCGCGCGTATGGATGACGACGGGTTTGCCAAGCCGGTCCGCCAGGGCGAGTTGCTCGGTGAAGAGGTGTCGCTGAACGTCGCGAGGCGAGAAGTCGTAATGATAGTCAAGCCCGATCTCGCCGATGGCGACGTTTTTAGCATTACAGGCCAATTCATCCAGACGGTCGAGATAATCTTCGGCGGCGTCTTTGGCGTTATGCGGATGAATGCCGGCGGTGCAATAAACCTGTTGGTGTCGCCCGACAATCTCGGCAGCGGCGGCACTGTCGGCGATACGGGCGGTTGCGCAGATAAACGCAACGACGCCGGCCTGGCCGGCACGTGCCAAAACGCCCTCCAACCCCGGCGCGAGGCGCTCGTCGGTCAGATGGCAATGCGTATCTATGAGTTCCATTGTTTCAGCACGCATCGGTTATGTGTCTGATTTGCGGTTTTTCGCCTTCGCGGATTACTACGGAAACAACATCGAATCGGGCTGCGTAATCGTTTGTGTCGTAGCGGGAAAGGTAATACTCGGCTATACGAGTCAGTTGCAGGCGTTTTTGAGCATCCACCGCCGATTCAGGCTCGACGTAGCGGTCGGATGAGCGTGTTTTCACCTCGACGAATACGATTGTTTCGGACCCGTCGCTGTGGCGTGTTGAGCGGTCCAGGGCGATTATGTCCACTTCGCCCGGCGGGCAACGATAGTTGCGTGCGAGAATTTTTAATCCTTTCCGCCGCAAATATCGCGCAGCCAGTTTTTCCCCCTTTAGTCCCAGCGATTTGTCGGACATGACAGTTACGAGAAAATTATTCCTGCTCGGTTTTGTCGATGCTTTCAGTTTCGTTGTCGTTCCGGGTTTCTTCGGTTTCCGGGGTTTCGTCTTCGTCCTGGGTTTCTTCGTCGATTTGAGACGTTTCTTCGGCAAGCTGGCGGGCGGATTTCCTTACCGGCGCTATGTCGCGGAGTCGAGTGGACTTGCCGACGCGATCTCGCAGGTAATAGAGTTTTGCCCGGCGTGTCTGCCCCGAGCGAACAACCTCGACGCCGACAAGCGACGGGCTGTGCAGCGGGAAGGTCCGCTCGACACCTTCGTTGTTGACGATTCGCCGGACGGTGAATGTTTCGGCCACTCCGCTGCCTTTTCGGGCAATGACAATCCCGCGGAAAACCTGCACGCGTTCCTTCTCGCCCTCTACAATCCGCACCGAAACGTTGACCGTATCGCCGATGCGAAATTCCGGCGGATTATCCTTCAATGAATTAGCTACCGCTATATTTAGTAATTTCTGACTCATTCTTTTCTCCAAGAGACAAAATAAGTCCACGAATTACACGAATTATTTTTGCTTTTTTCAAAGCAATTTGTGCATTTTGTGTAATTCCTGCCTACCGACAGGCGAGGACTAATTCTTTTTCTTATATTTTTCCCACAAATCCGGTCTGCGCTGCTTTGTTCGCCTGCCGGCCTGTTCTTTCCGCCATGCGTCGATTTTCGCATGGTCGCCGTTGAGAAGCACTTCCGGTACGGACATCCCGCGAAACTCCCGCGGACGGGTGTATTGCGGATACTCCAGCAGGCCCATACTGAAGGATTCTTCGGTTGTACTTTCCGACTCGCCCAGTGATCCGGGCAACAGACGAACAACGGCATCGATTAGCGCCATCGCCGGTATCTCCCCACCGGAGAGGACGAAATCACCGATGCTTATTTCCACATCGGCCAATGCCTCTCTGATACGCTCGTCGAACCCTTCATAATGTCCGGCCAGGAGAATCAACCTTTCGGAACCGGCCAGTTCCGCAACCATTTCCTGATCCAGTCGCCGCCCTTGCGGGCTTAGCAAGGCTACGACGCCGGGCGGATCTGCCTGTGCCCGAACGGCTTCGACAGCGTCGAAGACTGGCCCGCACATCATCACCATCCCTGGCCCGCCGCCGAAAGGGGCGTCATCCACCTTGCGATAATTGTCAGCGGCAAAGTCCCGGATATTGGTCAGTTTGACCTCGACAATCCCGGCTGCGATTGCCCGACCGACGATACTGGTATTGAGCACCGTTTCAAACATCTCCGGAAACAGTGTCAGAATATCAATTCGCATCGCCATAGGCTTGTAAGTTTTACCGTCGCCGAAACGGCGACGCATTCAAGCCGCCTATCTTTTCACGACGACGCCGTTTTTTGTCAGCAGGTCGCACACCGTATCGCTCGGTTGGGCGCCCTGACCGAGCCAATACTCGATCCGCTCGCGCTTCAGCGAAACCTGTTGATCGGGCGTCTTGGCCAGCGGGTCGTACCATCCGAGTTCTTCAAGGACGCGCCCGTCCCTGGGACGTTGCGAATCAACCGCATTAATCCGAAAAAAGGCGCGATGCCGCCTGCCAAATCTCTTCAATCGCAATCTTACCGCCAAAGGTTCTCTCCGTATATTTTCCCCGCGACGCTTTCCTGACGTACAATTCACCTGCATCCGCGACGCGCAAGCGAATGATTATATCAGCAAACAAGCCGACATCAAGATTTTTTTAATAACCTGTTTTACCATTACTCTACTTGTTGTTATGTCTTGCGCATTCAACACTTTTGTTTTTTTACACTTGCCAAGAGCCCGTTTAACCGTTTTCATAGAGAGCGTGAAGCAGAGCCTCCGTAGAACCATCCGTGAAAAACTTTCGGTAATGGCCCCAGCCGTCGCCCATGCCAGGAGCATGGCTGCGTGCAAGCGGCTGATGGATACGCCGGAGTTTGCTCGCTCCTCCGTTGTAATGATTTACCTGCCCATCCCCGGCGAAGTGGACATTTCACCCGTCGCCCTTCGTGGTTGGCAGGAACAAAAGATTATCTGTGCCCCGAAACTTTCCTGGGATCACCGGCACATGCTCCCGATCGAGATTCGCTCTCTTCAGGCCGGTCTGGTTTCCACGGTCAACGGCCTGCGTGAGCCGGCAGACGGAAAGCCGATCGCAATCGGAACACTGGACCTGGTACTGGTCCCCGCACTGGTCTTCGACCGGAACGGCAACCGTCTTGGTCGCGGCGCCGGGTTCTACGATCGCTTCCTCGCAACGGCGGAATTTCAGGGAATTTCCGTCGGGATCGCCTTCGAAGAACAGATTGTCGATGAGGTTCCGGTACATGGGCACGATGTACCGGTAAATATACTGGTAACGGATGAAAAAATTATGCGGTTCACCGGGTCCGGCCGGGCCGATCATGGCAAGGATGCCGAAAGGAAAACCTAATGAGAAGATCACAACGCCGCTTTATAAGGTGGGTGCTTTTCATAATCGTAATTGCATTGATTGCTTTCGTAGCGAAGAGGCATTACTGGCCGGCGTCCCAGCCGGCGGATACCCAACCGGCCAAACCGGAGGTAAATGGCCTGTCCGGCCCGACAGATCGGATGCCGACAACACAAGATGCACCGCCTACACCCACGCCAACAGTCAAAAAGGCCTCGCCCGCCGACCGTTCAGCCGCTCTGGCGCTGCTTGAGCAAGGGATGGGACTATACAGACAGAAGAAACACCTGGACGCCAGATCAACCCTTGCCGATGCGCTGAACACCTCTGCCCTTCCGGAAAAGCAGGCCGAAACGGCCAGGGCAAAACTATCGGAACTGGCTGATAGAATGCTCTTTTCCCGCAAGGTTTTCCCGAACGACCCGTGTACATTCGCGTACACGTTCCAGAGCGGCGACGTACCGGTGCGGGTCGAACGCAAGTTGAAGCTGCGTGTTCCCGCCCAACTGATCCAGAAGATCAACAACATCCCGGATGCAACCAAGATACAAATCGGCCAGACCCTAAAATTAATCCGCGGACCTTTCCACGCCGTCATCTCGAAAAGCCGGTGTGTTATGGACGTTTTTCTGGAAGAACCGAAGACCGGGGGGAAAATATTTGTTCGACGGTTTCGCGTCGGTGTGGGTATGGACGGTTCGACGCCGGCCGGACAATGGTGTGTTTCGCTGGGCGGGAAGATGACGCACGCTCCGTGGACCCCGCCGGCGTCAAGTAACCTGCCGAGAAAAAGAATCCAATGGGGCCAGCCGGGCTACCCGCTCGGTAAAATGGGCTATTGGATCAGCATAGAGGGAATCGGAAAAACACCTTATACGCGGGAAGACGGCTACGGAATCCACGGAACCAATAACCCCGACAGCATCGGGAAAGCCTCCTCGTTAGGCTGCATCCGCCTGGCCGACGACGACATCGAAATGGTCTTCGCCATGCTCTATGAAAAGTGGAGCACAGTGACGGTTCTTCCGTAGATACCGGGTTAGTCCTTGTCTCTGCTTCGCTGGAGCAGACCAACCCTTGATGTGCCGAGGCGGACTTCCGGGATACCTTCAGGCCAGACGCTCACCATCAAGGTTACGTCGTCGTAGGTCTTGTCGTATCCGAAGGTAAACGCCACGTAAAGGCGGGGGAACTTCCTCGTCAGCGTTACACTGGTTGAGACGTTTTCCCCACCGTCGAAATCGAAGTCGTACTGTTCGAAGGCGCTTATGGTGTACTTTCGGTTTATCTGGTAACTGGCGCCGAGTGTTCCAACTGTGCTGTCCAGCGCATTGACGTATCTGGCGCCGACGTAATATTTCAGCCGGGGGTCGCGCAGAACTGTCAGTCCTATGTTGGCCTTGCCTATATCGCCCGAATCGATGTCGTAATTGAAATCGCCCAGGAGAATCGTGGAGTCCGAGATATACCAGGCCGCATCGCCGTTGACGGCGTTTCTCGCCAGGCTGTACTCGGGCCTGGAGAAATAATATCTGCCGTCGGCGGGCAGGTGGGTGAAATCATCATCGAAGAGGCTCACAGCGAGATTAAGCCTCAGCCAGTCGGCGATATGGCGGTTTTCAGGCGCCCCGCGCTTGGTCTGCCATAATTGGCGAACGCCGATAGTTCCCCCACCGAGCCTGTGGATGTACTGCTCCATTTCCGGGCTGAAGGCGTACAAACGGTCCGGCTGGACGTCGGTGCATGAGAAAAACACCCCGCCATAGGGTGTGATTACGTGCTTGATGCCGTGCAGGTCCCACAGGCGATTATCCACGTCGTTATATATTCGCCAGATATGTGTCAGGGCGCTGAAACCGAGCTGTCCCCACAATCTCGCCAGAGCGCCGTCGTCCGGCGTGTCGGACCAGGAAGTGACCCTTCCTGCGACGCCGGGAAGCAACCTTACGGGTCCGATGGCAAACGGGGCATTGACCTCCGTTCGCACGTCGCCTCTTGCGGTGGTGTCGCTGGCGGGTATGTCGGCGTCGTGATCCGGGCGAAATCGAATTATTCCCAGATGTCCCTCGTTATAAAGCGTCAGGCGGTCCTGCCATAATGATTGGCCTATGAGATACCCGCCCAGGTCAGGGAACGCCTCGGTCTGCGTCAGAAAATCATTAATCCGCCACTTTCCAAGAGCGGTAAAGGCCCAGTTGTCCCGCTGCTTCTTGGCATAGAGGATTGTTTCCTGCTCCTTGTCGGTCCAGAACTCGCCGGGATGAAACTCTTCCAGGTAATTCCTGTCGCTGAGGTAACTGATTTCCGTCTGAAGCATCCAGTCGCGGGGCAGAAAATGCTTGTGACGCCAGAGGAACCTGCCCCGATTTTTCGGCGCCGCGATGTCTTCGCGATCAGTTCCGAAGTCGTCCTCGCCTTTTCTATCGGTCAAATACGACCCGCGGGCATACCCGCTGTAGTTCTGACGTTCGTAACGAAGTTTAGGTCCGATCAGGAAGCCCCTCTCATACCAATTCATTTCCATTGTGCCCTTGAAACCGTCAGGCCTGGGAATGCCAAGCAGGCGGAAAAGATACCAGTCCGTCTCAACGCCCCAACCGAAGCGCCCGTCCTTGCCGGCGGTAACTTTTCGCAGTGCGGTGTGCCCTTCCTCGGCGTCGCCGATAAGCCGGGGTGTCCACAGGACCGGAACAGACAGGATATTGAACGTTGCGTTTTCAAGTTTGCTGTGCCAGGCTCGCTCGCCTACCGCAACCCATTTTTTTTCTTTTTCGTCGTAATAGTAACGCCTGGCGTCTTCCAGATACGCCCGACGGGCGGCAATATGATAACCCGGCGTGAGGAAATCACTGGTGGTAACGACAGCCTTTCGGAAATACCACGTTCCGCCCTTGGCGCCGGGCCTGTCGTCGTGTTCTTTAAGGGCGCCGAGTTGCCGGCCTTCTTCGGCTCGAATGTACACCGGTATGCCCCGCTGCTCCTGAACAGTGCGCATGACCGGTTCGAGGAAGATGGCGCGGGAATTGGCGAAATCGTAAAACAGTCGAGGCCCCCGGACAGTCCGCTCGCTCCGGCGAAGGATGACATCGCCTTCCAGATAAGCCCCGACGATTCTTTCTCTTTCCGGAGCCGCTCCGTCACCTTCCTGCGGCGAGGTATAAACTACGGCACAGTCGGCACGCATCTGAACGAACAGGTCGCTGTCGGCGCTACCCTGCGAGAGATAGACGTTACCCTTGGCGATTGTAATCCGCTGTTTCTTTCCGGTGTCACTCGGATCGGATATTTCCTCGCTCGAGAAATCGTCCGCCCGGAAAGTTATAGGGCTGTAAGGTTTGGGTGCCGGTTTGACTGTCGGCTGGAGGGGTCTGGTCGATGCGGGGGCAGTGGTCGGTTTTTCCCGAACGGGAAGGGGAGGTTTGGCGCCGGATTGGGCTGAGGACGGATTACGCAGAGCCGATGCCCGCCGGTATAAAGGCGTCGATTCGCGGGATTGGCTGAGGTGCCTGCCGACTTTCGCGCTGAACCTGCCTCGCTGTCCGATGGTAACCATGATCGCCCGGTCGGTCGTAGTGGCGCCGTCGGGTTCGACAATTCTGGCCTTTTGGGTCAAGTTCCCTTCGATGTACACCTCGATGTCGCGGACAGTCGCCTTGCCCATACGGCGCTCGGCGATCCACAACACCGCATTTGCCCCGCTGAGTTTCCGACTGCCTACGGTCAGTGAAAAATCTCCCTCCACGACATTAACCGCCTCGCCGTCGGCGGTGAAAGTGTACATCATCTTCCCGGCAAGGGCGACATCGGCGCGGACATAAACTTTTTCCTCATCCCCCGCGGCAACGCAGGTACAGATTATCGCCAAGACAAACGCCGCCGGCAGGTATCGCAACCTTGCACAACATCGTCCGAAATGATCCGCTCTGTCAGTCACACATGCTCGCAATGATTGAAAAACCTTGCGGGTGATTATAGGTCAGGGTGGGAGTAAGTCAAATGTTCTTGAAAACATCTTGATCGAAGCAAACGACGGCTTCTTGTTAATTTACAGAAAAAATGTTACGTTCCCACGCAGACTAATTTGAAATTTACTCTATTCTGTAAGGAAGTCGCATGATTATCAGGGCAGGTAACTTATCCATT
>JAXHSV010000092.1:0-11445 GCA_034190305.1 Planctomycetota bacterium
GAATCGAGTAATTCCCGTCAGCCAGTTTTTTGGGCTGTCCCCATTCGATAGTTTCCCGATTCTTGACGTCCCGATAATTCTGTGAAAAGAACTTCTCCACCCAACTGATGAGATTTTTCCGTAGCCTCGTGTTTTCTCCCGTTTGCCCGGCCGGCTGCGTGGCGGGATTGGATAACTGGCGTAAAATCTTCAGGTTCTTCGGGATATTGTCCATATGCTTGGCCAGTTCCTTCTCTAGGCTGATTCTGCCGTCGTCGAGTGTGGCAAATCGCCAGCCTTGTGGGGTCCGAACGAAAACCAAGACGAGGTATGCTGACTTATTGATGAAGGGAGACCTGGTGGCGGCATAATCACCTTGGATGGCCGTCTCGATCACTTTACCTGCAGCATCGGGATTCCTGGCAAAGACGTCCGTGCGTACCTCAGAGGCTACGTCTTTTAGAGCCATCACAGACCATCCGACAGGCGGCTCATACTTGAAACCCAGGTTTGCCATCCTATCCGACTTTTTCCAACTTACTTCAAGCCATCCCTGTTCCGCCCCGGCCGACAGGCCTTTTAGTGTGTCAATATCATCTTCCCTCATAGCCTTCAGGAAACGCAGAGCTAACTCTGCAACAATTGCAATGTCTCTACTCTTCTCCCCCGGCTGGGTGGCGGGCGGGGTGGGCTTCTTCACCTTCGCGATCATCTCAAGTGCCAGCCTGTGGCTCTCTATAACCAGGACCTTTGGAGTTGCCGGCCCGAATCGCGTAGTCTGAGCATCCGGGTCGTTGATGACATATCCATGTTCGGAAGGGACATACCCCAGCCACGGGCCGTTGGAGTAGCCAAGGACGAACGTATGCTTGAAAGGCGAAACGTCCTTGATATTCAAGCCGATTTCCACGTAAGGCGATACCGGCCCCAGGCTAAGGATGATGGAGTCCCCGATAGCCAGCGCCTGTATCTCGTCGCTGATCGGAAAGCCCCACCCTTGCCGAGGCAACGTAATCATTCTTTTCTTTCCGGCCAGGCGGATCCATCGGGTTACATCGATGTTTTTAATGATGCCCATCGCCTCATCGGCAAGTTTCTGTCCCAGCCTTTCGGCCTCGGGCATCGTTCTGCTTTTTCTGAAGGCCTGTGTTCCGACATCTCCGGCGCATCCCTGCAGGAATAGGGCGACGGCGTTTTTTCCAAGACGCTTTTCTATCTCCAGCATTCCAATGCCGCAGTAGTCTCCGCTCACCAGCGTGTTCTCTTTCCACAGGACGGTCGGAAAGCTTGCGTAGTTGACGACAACAGCGATGATATTCCTCTTCTCGTCCTCGATGCGTATCACGCCGCATTCGTTGTCCATGACGCCCTTTGGGTTAGGCTGGTTGCTTTCCCAAAGCCCCGTTCCGTCAGGCAGGCGTCTGTTGGCGCCGATTCCG
Organism: Planctomycetota bacterium; assembly: GCA_034190305.1. Lineage (GTDB taxonomy): Bacteria > Planctomycetota > Phycisphaerae > SM23-33 > SM23-33 > JAUWNJ01. The sequence goes on from JAXHSV010000092.1 coordinate 1,419, forward strand.
TAGATCATCTTCGAACCGACGCCGATGCGGGCGTTTTTCCTGTTCTCCCATGCCCGGACGGCTGCATCTACGGATGCGGCAATAAATTCAGGACCGTTGCAGCCCGAGTGAGTGGTTGTGATGCTGATCAGTACGTTGTCGGGCGGGATACCAGTGCGTTCGGATATAGAGTTTCGGATTTCCGCTGTCTTTGCGAACGACACACCCGTGATCCGGTCACAACTGATGATGGCCATTTTGTCTTCGCCGTTGTCCAGGACGACCGCACGGACGTACAAGTGATCGTGGATTCCGGTGGCTTGGCGAGACGGGTAGCCAAAACGGCCAAGCCGGGCGGGTGTTATGTCGATCCTCGCCGTGCCGGCCTTGAGCCACTTTCCCTGGGGCGCTGCCTTATCGTTGATTTGCGAAGGACGCCTCGGCAATGCAGGAAGTCTTCTTGCTTCGACAAAAACGGGGATGCCTTCGCGCTGTTCGATCGTATGAGGCCGAGAGGTGGGCCATGTTAGCTCGATTTGCCTGATGGCTGAGCGGGCGCGCATCGACCGCTCAGGGTCTTTATCTCCTGCCGCCTCCTTAAGGGGCGCCACGGCAGGCAGACCAATCTGCACCAGCGCCTTCTGGGCCTCCTCACGCTGCTTGTATTTGCTGCCTGCGAGTTGAATGATTAGATGGGCAATACGCTCATTGAGGGCCTGGGCTGATTCTTCCCCCGGCTGGGTGGCGGGGGGTTCGTCGTTGTTACTGGCGGCTGGGGTTTTGTCTGTGGCGCAGGCAACGCCCAGGGCGATGGTGATGGCCAGGACGGTCAGGAGTGCGAATGCCCCTGCCAGCCAGGCGCCGCGGCGGTTGGTTTGGTCGTTGGGCAGGCCTACGATTCGGCGGATGCGGTTGAACAATTTTCCGCCGTCGGCGGCAACGGCCAGATGTGGCTGGGGCATTGAGAGTTTCGCAACGGCTGCCAGTGCGCGGGCATAGACCACAGGCCGGCCGCAGGCGGCGACGGCCAAATCGTCGCAGCAGTTCTCGCGCTCGGCGCGGATGCGATGCGAGACCCACCAGACGGCGGGGTGATAGAACAGCAGCGTCTCGGCGGCTGTCTGGAGCAGGTTGACGAGATAGTCGTTGCGGCGGATGTGGGCCAGTTCGTGGGCGAGGACGGCTTCGAGTTGCTCTGCCGTCAGTCCCGTCAGTGCGCTGACCGGAAGGAGGATCACGGGTTTAAGCCAGCCTATGACGGTCGGTACACGAACCATTGCCGATTCGACCGCGCGAACCGCCCGGCCTATGCCGAGACGACGAGACAGCACCGCCAGGACGTCTCGGACGGCCTGGGCGGTCGGCTTGATGCTTCGGCGAGTCAGCCTGCGGACCTGCACCCATCCCCGAAGGCGCCACATTGACAAGACCAATACTCCGATAAGCCAGCAGCAGACGCCCCACGGCAGGGCGGGCCTGGCGGCGTCGCCGATTTGCTGATACCAAGGCAGAGGCTGGTCGATGGATTCGGCGAATTCGACAGGTTTGGCAGCGGCAGCAGGCTCGAACGAAACTTCAACCGGCGCAGGAAGCGCGATATTATCGACGGCATAGTTGAGCGGGACCGCTGCCGGTTCGACATTCTCGACCGGAGCAATCGCTACCGATGTATCCGGCGTTACAATTGTTTCGAGCCCCGAAGGTCTCACCATCCACATTGTCCCTGCCGGCAACAGAAGCATCAGCGCCATCGCAGCGCATGCGGCTGCGTATCGAAGGTTCGATGATTTGTGGCGGAGCAACAGCATCGCCCCGGCCAGAATTACGGCTACGGCGGCGCCCTGCCAGAGGAAGTGCAGCAAAGCCCAGCCGACGCGCTGAATGAAAGGATTCGTCAGGAGGTTTTCCAGGCCGGTCATTGTTACTCTCCTTCCATTTCATTTAGAAGTTTTTCCACCCGTGAAAGTTCCCCGGCAGAGACATCTTTTACCCGCAGGACCTGGAGGACGAGTTTTCTGGCCGAACCGCCGAAGGCCCCGTCCATCAGGTGCTCGACCAGTTGCCGGCGAGTCTTCTCCTGCGAAAAGGCGGGTCGATACAACTGAGGCCGGCGGGATTCATCACGCACCAACAACCCCTTGGCCGTCATTACCTGCATCTGCTTGAGCGTGGTGGTGTAGCCTGTGGGGCGGGATTCGTTCAATGTCCGGTTGACTTGCCGGACAGTAGCCGGGCCTTGCTCCCACAGGACGTTCAGGATAATAAGTTCGGCGTCGGTAGGGCGTTTCGCCTTTCGTTTTGCCATTCCAAATACCCCTTAATAATGATGAATAAAACGCTTGAATTGACTATATACGACAACTATCGTCAAATGTCAACGATAATTATCGTCAATTTTGAAAAATTATTTTGAGGGGTTTGCTCACTTTGGAAAAGTACCGCGTTAAAAAAGCCCAGCCATTCGAATGGCTGGGCTTTGGTTCGAGGGAGATATTATTGCGTTCGCGTTTCCATCGCTTTGGTCAGCAGTTGCAGGTTTTCAGGAAGGCTGTTCGGGCGCTCTTTGGTATAGACGCCCACGCAGACGGCGTCCTGCGGGCGGAGGTGGCGAGCGACGAAATCGAACGCCTCCGCCGGGTCGTTCCTTCCTGCTGCCAGCACCTTGTAGTGGATGACGGGTTTGTTCAGGTCCCGGATAAGTTCCACCATCGCCCGCCGGTCTTCATCGAGGTACTGTTCATGGGTTCCGGAGACGTGATCTGCCTGTTTGTGGCGGGCAATGGGGTTGTAATATGAGCACATGTAATAATCGACGTCGAGGTTCTCCCTGGCCCAGGCGAAGACATCGGTGGTATGTCCGGCGATTCCGGCGGCCAGACCGGCCTGTCGGATTTTTGCGATGAGGGAGGGCAATTCGTCCAGTTGGTTGTTGGCGATCAGGAAATCCATTGTCCCGCCGTGGATGTGGCAGGCCTTGGCGCCGCCGGCGATGGCGTTGTTGATGCCGCGTTCGGTAGTCCCGAGTTCCGGGCAGGTCTGCGCCATCCAGAAAATTTCGCCGCCTTCGTCCCAGTATTCCATCAGGTATCGCATTATGTGGTGGTCGGCCCGGCTGAGGTGGGCATTGATTCCGAGTTCTTCGGCTTGACGGAGGGTCTGCTTGATGCGGCTGACGGTGTAGTAGTGTCTCATTTCCGCGTCGCGGTCGGCGCCATGGTGGGAAAAGCCGCTGAACGGGTTTCCGCCGATTATCAGCCTGCTTACCGAGATATTACCGATTTTTACCTTGTCGATAGGCATGCGATTCTCCTGTCCGTTCTGCGGCTCAATGATTAAAATGTCTTGTTCCCGTGAAGATCATTGCCAGGTTCAGTTCGTCTGCTCGGGCGATGACGTCGGAGTCTTTTTTTGCCCCGCCCGGTTCGATGACCGCGGTTGCTCCGGCTTCGACTGCCCAGTCGAGGCTGTCGGGGAACGGGAAGAACGCGTCGGAGGCAAGCACACAACCGGTGGTATCGACAACGTTTCCGCCTCCGTATGCCTGGGCGATTTGGAAGGCGAGGCGGGCGGAGTTGACCCTGCTCATCTGACCGGCGCCGGCGCCCAGAAGGGCCTTGTCCTTGGCCAGGACAATAGCGTTGCTCTTGACGTTCTTGCAGACCAGCCAGGCGAATCGCATGTCGGCCATTTCGGTTTCGGTCGGCCGGCGTTTGGTTACGACCTTCCACTGATCCTCATTCAGCCCAAGTGTGTCGCGGTCCTGCACGAGCAGACCGCCGACGACGTACTTGAGGTATTTTTCGCTGTTTCGCTTCTTATCGAACGGTCCGACTTCCAGCAGACGTACGTCGCCACCCCATCCCTTGCGTGCCTGGATTATTTCCAGGGCTTCGGGTTCGAAGGACGGCGACAGGATAATCTCGGCGAAGAATCCGCCGGCTCCGGCGTCCTTTCCCCATCGCTGATAGGTTTCGGTAATGGCCGAGGCCAAATCCGCCGTTACAGGTCGATTGACTGCGACGATTCCGCCCATGGCTGCATTCACGTCGCCGAAGTACGCCTTTCGGTAGGCCTCGACCAGGTCGTCGTCGATAGCGCAACCTGCGGGGTTGGCGTGTTTTATAATCGCAACGGCCGGAGAGTCGAATTCCTTGACCAGTTCCAGCGCGCCGTTTGCATCGAAATAGTTGTTGTACGAGATCGGCTTTCCGCCGAGTAGTTTGGCCCTTCCTATGCAGGATTCCGTATCGGCATCGCCGCTGATGTAAAAAGCCCCCTGCTGGTGCGGGTTTTCGCCGTAGCGGAGTTCGCCGGCGGATTTTTTATAACTGAGGGTCAGTCGCTCGGGCAGCGAAACGCCGCGCAGAGCGGCGAGGTAGGTGTTTATGGCTGTGTCGTAGTGTGCCGTCAGACAGAAGGCTGTGTGGGCGAATTTGCAGCGGAGTTCCTGCGAGACGCATCCGTCGTTGTCCTTCATCTCGGAAAGGACTTCATCGTACTGGCTGCGATCGGTTACGACGGTAACGAACTTGTGGTTCTTCGCCGCGGCGCGGACCATCGTAGGCCCGCCGATGTCTATCATCTCGATCGCCTCAGCCGGCGCGCATCCTTCTTTGGCGATGGCCTGCTCGAACGGGTAAAGCCCCACGCAGACCAAATCGAGCGGTTCGATGCCGTATTTTTCGATATCGGCCTGGTGGTCCGGGTCGTCGCGGAGGGCGAGTATTGCGCCGTGGACTTTCGGATGCAGCGTAACGACGCGATGTCCCAGCATCTCCGGAAAACCGGTCCACTCCCGGACCTGGCGGACCTTCACGCCGGCTGACTCGATTACCTTGGCAGTCCCGCCGGAGGAAACTATCTCCACACCCATCTCCGCCAGCGCGGCGGCGAAGTCGGCGACTCCCGTCTTGTCAAAGACGCTGATCAGTGCACGCTGAATTTTGGTTTTCACAGGCGAAGTTCTCCTTTCCGATTTGTTTGACTTGTTAATCAGCAGCGTAAGGCGCAGCCGCGCCGACCGTTGCTAAACGTAATTTCTGCATTATTGTGCGACACAGAGACACAGGATTTTGCATAACTCTAAAAACTGAATAAAAACAGCCTGCCATTTAGGCTATGCTCATTTCGGCCTCTAACAAATCGAAAGGAGCTATGCCATGGACGGTAGGCTGTGGACAAGATTGTATCGTGAAATACGACGCGCCCGCAAGACTCTGACTTACACGCAGCGCACGGGACGGCCACGAATGTATGACACCGACGAGATTCTGGCGGTTTGGGCCTTCGCCGCACTGATGGACTGGCCCATCAGTGTAACCCAACGTCGCCCGGCGTGCGGTGCAGCCGGTTGGTGGTTGCGCCGCCATTGGAAGTGGCCCATGCAGTTGCCGCTGGTGGCTCCTCTGAATCTTCGCGGAGCCAAGTGCTAGCGTTGGCGCGAACGCCAGCCGGGATGTAATGCCTGCGACATACTTCTGGCGACTGCAAAAGGCGCGAGCCTGCTCATGGAGCGAAGCGCTATCGAGCGATGGAATAGTTGGTTCAAGGGCAATAGCAACATAAGCATGTTGCCCTACCATGCGCGTAGGCTTCGTCGCGTACGACTTTGGGTTGATCTTAAATTGGCCGTGTTTTTCGTGCATCAGTACTTGTCGCAACAAGATTTAGACCTTGTTGCATAGTTATGCAAAATCCTGAGACGCAGAGGGACAGAGATTTTTAAAGAAGAAATTCTTTCTGTTTTATACCTCTGTCTCTCTGCGCCTCTGTGTCGCATAACCATGCTGGCAGATTTGAGGTTGACATAATACTGGTCAGTTACAGGTTCTGACTCGCCGTATGCTATGGGGCAATCCTTCCGTCATTTTAGTCTGAAAAGCGATTTGGCGTTCTCGAAGGCGATAAGATCGACCTGTCGCTGCGACAGGTCGCTGTGCGTGAGTTTGTAGGCAGCCATCTCCAGATCGCATATCGGAAAGTCCGTCCCGAACAGGACTCTCGCCGCCCCGATTTTATTAATCGTACTTTCAAAGGCGCCGGCGGTGAACAAAACCCACGCCGAACAATCCGTCCAGACATTTTCACAATTTTTAATCGCTTCTATCCCGTCTCGCCAGAACCGGAAACCCCCGAAGTGCGCCATGATGATTCTGGCTGCGGGATATTCCGCCGCCAGTTTGGCAATCGCGTGGAAATGTTCCGGTTCGGAGGAATGGAGATTCAACGGCACATCGAGTTCGACGGCCTTTTCTATAATCGTGCGAACCACAGCGGAATCCATCTCGAAGTTCTGCACGTGCGGGCAGACTTCGCCGACGCCGACGAAGCCTAACTCCTTAACCGTATAATCCATCTCCTCCAGCGACTCGTCCAGATAGAGCGGATGCACAGTACAATAGGCGCTGAACTGGTCGGGGTATTTTCTGGCGAGTTCTGCGATGCGGCGGTTGCCCGCTCGCATTTCCACGTCCGTAGGACCCGAGTCGTTTCCGCCGCTGGAAAGGATCATCTTGTCGATAGGCGACTCTCTCACGATTCGGGCGATGTCTGCGCCGGAGATATCCCCTTCGGGCAGACCGATCAGTTCCCAGTGGAAACCCGGTACGTCGGGTCCCTGTCTCGTGTACAGATGCGCGTGTACGTCGATAATCATAGATTGCCTCACTTCCGCCAGAGTCCCTTTTCAATCGCACTGCGGTATTCCGCCCATCCGCTGGGTTCGGCGCTGGTGCAGTTGGTGCAGATAACGCCGATGTCGGGAATCCGCTCGCCCAGGCGTTTCTCCAGTTAGCGCGCGGTGATTGTGTCGCCGACCTGAAGTCCCAGCCGTTCGAGCAGAACCCGATCCCACCGGCGGAGTTTTTCGCTCTGGGCGGCGATGCCGCCGGGCTTGTCTTTGCCTCGCCCGCAGCCTTCGGGCGTCTTAATCGGGCATATCTCGCATACGTCGTCGAAATCCGTCATGACTGTAATTTCAAGGTCGGGATCGGCCTGCAAAATCCTGAGTAAGTCCGGAATCGCGTTATCTATCCCGAAAAACTCCCGCGCCGTTTTCTTACCCGAACCGTAGAAGCAGTACGTACATACAAGATGATGCCCGCGAACGTTCATCATATAATCTCCGAAGGTTTTTTAACACTACGGAGCGACTCCCGTACCGAACCACCGGCTACTGACTACCGACTACTATTTGACCAGGTTTTCCTCGCCGGTTTGTATCATTTCGATGTTGTTGTTCGGGCATCGCCATACGCACATCCCACAGGCAACGCACGCATCTTCGTCAATCATGACTCTGCCGTTATCGTCCATGGTCCACGCGAAGACCTTGCAGAGATCCTTGCAAATCTCGCATCCGGCGCCGCACCCGCAGGTCAGACAGCGTCCCGCCTCGGCGACGGCCTGGTCCCTTGTAAGCGTCGATGTGTATTCGTCGAAGTTTTTCGTCCGCTTTCCCGGATCGACTTTCTTCAAGTCCACCCGCCACCGGCGCGACCTGCCGGCAGTCCTTTCGAGAACTTTGTCCTTATCGACAACCGTCTTTTCGGCATCGTAGGTCAGCAGCGCCTCGTCGCCGGAAAGGTTCATGTCGATTGACGCTGCCGCTCGTTTCCCGTCGGCGATAGCGGTTATTACATTTTCAGGCCCCCGCGCGCAATCGCCGCCGGCATAGACGCCCGAAACGTTCGTCGCGCACGTTTGCTCATCAGTCTCGATTGTGTTCCAGCGGGTGAGTTTCAAATCCTGCCCGGCTTCGACCGTTACGCCCTGACTGACGGCGGAGATAACCGTATCGACATCGAGGGTGAACTGCGTTCCCGGAACTTCGACCGGGCGACGTCTGGCCGAGGCGTCCGGTTCGCCCAGGACGTAATTGAGCAGGCGGATCTTCTCGACCTTACCGTCGCCGATTATCTCCTGCGGCGAGACCAGATACATAATCCTGACGCCTTCGTCCTCGGTTTCGACTATCTCGTCGGCCGACGCCGGCATCTCGTCTTTGGTTCTGCGGTAGAGAATAAAAACCTCATCTGCGCCGAGCCTGACCGCCGTCCGCGCCGAATCGACTGCGGTGAACCCTCCGCCGATAACGACAACCCGTTTGCCGACGTCGGGCTTTCCGCCGCGTGAAACGTCCTTGAGGAAATCGACCGCACTGACACAACCGGGAAGGTCCTCGCCGGCGATGCCCAGGCGGACGCCTTCCTGCGCGCCGATGCCGATGAAGACCGCCTCGTAACCCTCTTCGGTGAGGCTTTTGACGGTTATGTCTTTTCCGAAGACGGTATCGGTCCTGAACCGGACGCCGAGTTCCTTAATAACGCTGATTTCTTTGTTGACATCTTCTTCATTCAGACGGAACGCCGGGATGCACGAAGTCAGCATCCCGCCGAGTTTTGAATCTGCCTCGAAAACCGTTACGTCATATCCCGCCCGCCCAAGGTCATACGCACACGCCAGACCGGCAGGGCCTGAACCGATAACAGCCACTTTCCTGTTGTTCTTTTCTACCTTCGCGTCGAGCAGGCGAGGCTTCCATCCTTCCTTCTCTGCCATCTCCAGCACGAACCGCTTGATCTCGCGGATCATTATCGGTTCATCCATCAGGCCACGGGTGCATTCTTCCTCACAGGGGTGATCGCACACCTTCCCGCAAATCGACTGGAGCGGGCTGCGGGACATTATAAGTTGATAAGCCTCCTCGAACTCTTCGTCGGCCACCTTGCGAACGTAACCCTGGGCGGGAACCGAGTTAGGGCAGGCATAGGTGCACGGCGCCGAAAGGTACGCGTTTTTGAGGCGTGCGTTTCCGGCGTATATCGTCAGGTCGGGCGCGGATGTAATCGCCGGAACGAGGATGTCGCGCATCTGGCGGGGTTGTTTGTATCCCTTTTCCTTCATGAACTGCTTGAAGCCGTGAATGAACTCCGGCATGAAGCCGAAGCCATAGACCAGCGTCGCGGTGCAGATACCGACAAGGTCCGCGCCGCACATAATCATCTCGACGGCGTCCCGCCACGTGGTTACCCCGCCGGTGGCGGTAAGATTGACGTCGGGCCCGCACATCTTCCTCATTTCATAAACATCCCGCAACGCAAGCGGCTTGAGCCATTCGCCGTTCATGCAGGCCATTCCGATTTCCTTCTGGAGGTGGTACATCGAGGATGTCGGGTTGTCGAGGTTAATCGGCGGGATCGCCAGTCGGTTTGCATTTCCGCCGGCTGCGTCTGCGCCGGCGTCCAGGGCAACCTTGGCTATAGGAGCCTGCCGGCTTCCCTCAGGGGTGATCTTGACGAAAAGCGGGATAGACGTTTCGCTTTTTATCGCCTTGACTATCTCGGCAATCGCCTTTTCGTTCTGTCCGAGGCTTGCGCCGGTTTTAGGCCCGCCGTGATCCTCGCCGGTCAGTTCGACGTTGAAGGACATGTTAGGACAGCACATATTCAATTCATTAATATGCACTCCGGCGTCTTGGCACTTTTTGGCCATGCTGACCCAGCCTTCAACACCTTTATCGCCGGCGTAGGTGATATTGGAAAACAGAACCAGGTTGGGCGCTCGCTTCCTTCCCTGCTCGATGAGTTTGAGAAGGTCCGCCAGAACCAGCCTGCGCTCGGCAGTGAAGGACAGAAACGTCTTGGCCGGATAGTATCCGTACCTGGGATACCTGTTTATGTACGGCTCGGGGTCGATTGTCAGTTTCAACGATGCGCCGCCCCAGCCGCATTCGTCCATCCTCTCAAGTTGTTCGACAGTCATCGTCGTCGGGCCAGAAGAGACATAGAAAGGATTGCGAAACTTCACTCCCGCTATCGTTACCGGAACGTCAAAATCTGTGTACCTGGACATAATTCAAGTGTTTCCCTAAAATGAACCGTCGCTCTAAAAATTTAAAATGACTAATTCCCAATGTCCAATCAATGACTAATACTACAACGAAACTTCGGTCTCCAAAATGCAACAACGTATATCAGATAAATCGATGCCCATCTCACGCCAGCGCCTCCGCTTTTTCTTGACGTGGCTGCGGCGAGATGCGGCTAGT
>JAXHSV010000093.1:0-11439 GCA_034190305.1 Planctomycetota bacterium
AATCGGTCGAAGAGCGGACATTACAGCCCAGCCATGGCTATGGCTGGGCTGGGTCTGGCGTTATAACTTGTTCGTCATTTCTGATGCCGCCGCAAACTTACACAAAATATCTTACGCTATCCGGAATATTGACAGGGATGCAGGAAAAGAGAATGTCGTGTTCTTTTAGGGGCGTTTTCCTTATCCAAGTCCGCCAAGCCCGTGGAAAATATCCCGCCCCGACCCCAGCCCCGTCGGGGCGTTTTGTTCAGCTATAAGCCACGACAACAATGGCGCACAAGATATACCCCATGCGGGACTCAGATATCGGGCGTCGTTTTTTTTCCCCGCCATTCCGGGCTACGGGCGGGGATAAGCAAGGCGCCGCTGTCGCGGCTGAAAACTACCTTTTCAAACAACGCCCCCTACTGTAAATAAACAAACATCAGGGGCAACAGCCCGGTGGGGTGATACAAGGCCCTTGTGTTCAGGTTGCAGCGTCCATCAAAAAATTCCCACAATCGTTAGGTCAATTACCACTGTCGATAATCCTTGACCTTAATTCCGTCCGGACTTAGGATTAGTTATCAAGGTTACGGTGGTATTTATCGCGAGCGAAGATGATTGTTATCTATAATTCCATATGTCCGAGTTACTTACGCCCGTAGCTCAGCAGGATAGAGCGGCGGTTTCCTAAACCGCAGGTCGGAGGTTCGAGTCCTCTCGGGCGTAGTTCGTAAGTTCTTATACCGGGCACACAAAGTTAAGGCGCTAGGCTGATTAACGGCTACACCGTTCATGGTAATGCGAACCGCTGAGATTGCCCTTCGATGACCCCGAAGAACCGGGTGAGGTTCCAGGCTCGGAGGAAGGTGACCCGCAACTGGCCGTGGACGACCTCGACGATCTTGTCGGCGTGACCTTCAGCCCGCCCAGGGATGCCTATGGAACGGTAATCGCCGATATGTCCGGGTGGTCCGAGACGATCTTGCTGACTTGGCGCGACTTGTCGAATGTGGCAACCCTCGTCGCGGCCGGTTCCAGCGACGTTGTGCGAGTTCAGGTCAACATTTCTTACCGGAACCGGAAGGTATTCACCACCAGCTGGCTGGTGACGAGGAGGTCGCAGTCATGAAACGCCCGGTCAGACAGCGAGGCGTGGCGGCAGTGTTGGCGCTGGTCGTCCTGGCGATGTTCACAATTTTTGGCGTCGCGCACATCTGGTCCGCCAACAGTGCGTTTGCAAGAACAGACAATCTTTCACGCATTCATCGGGCGAGGATGCAGGCGGAAAGCGGACTGGAATATCTCACCTATCTTTTAACATAGAGAAGAGTTTCCCGCGGGTATCGACGAAATGGATCTCATCATGACGCTACATGGTGCGTTTCCTGCTCTTTTCGGTGCGGAGACTTCGTTCGATGATGACGACCTTGGGTTTACAGCGGTGATCTCGACCAGTGGTGACGGTATCACACTTAGTGTTCGCGGGCGGGATGGGGACGTTTATCGAACCGTCAGCATGGATTTTAATCTCGTCTCCGGCGGAAGCGGTGTATTCGACTATGCCTTGGCCTCGAAGGGCGGCATCAAGATGGTCGGCCGCTCAGCGATACTGGGGGCCAATAGCCCTTCCGAAGCAAACGTCTTATCAGCAGCAACTACGGGCAACAAAACCTTCACGCTCACGGGAAACGCGTGCATCGAAGGAGATGTCTACTCCCCAAACGCCGCTGCCTCGGCACAACTTTCGGGCAATATCTCCATAGGCGGTGAGCCTCGAAGCAGCGAAGCCATCCTGGATCACATTCACATCGGTATAGAGGATCAGGAGTTTCCCGAGATCGACCCGAGGGTCTTCGAGCCGTTCGCGACTACGGTTGTAAACGCCGGCACACCCACAAGCAGCGGAACGTTCACCAATATCCGCATCGCCGCCGGAGCGAATCCAACCTTCTCCGGGGATGTCACCATCTACGGGGTGGTATTTGTCGAACAACCCAACAAAGTCAAGTTCACGGGCACTACCACCATAACGGGCGTCATCGTCACGCAGGATGCCGGTGACAATACGTACAACACCAATACCATCAAGTTCGCGGGTCAGACGACCGCCCAAGGCGTGGAGCAACTGCCCGATAAACCTCAATATACCGCCCTGAAGGAACTTGGCGGTTCGTTCCTACCGGGCCCGGGGTTCGGGGTGGAATTCGCGGGTGGTTTTCATGTGATTAGCGGGACAATGGCTGCTGATGACTTCAAGTTCACCGGGGATGCCGGCGGAACCGTGCACGGATCGGTAATCTGCTACGGTTCGGCGGAACTCAACCTTTCAGGTAATTCGACACTCACCTACGATCGGTCGGGAAGTCCGGAAACACCGTCCGGGTTTGTCATACCACTCGTTCTGGCAGCAGTTTCGAGCACCTATATGGAGCATTGATATGGCGGTGAACACAAAAAACCGCGCCTTTACGATGGTCGAGTTGCTGATCTCCCTGGCGATCACAGCCTTGCTGCTCGCCAGCGTTGCAGTCGGTGTTCACGCTTACCTTAAAAGCTACAGGGACAACGAACGCCTCATTTCTCTAATGGACACATCCAGGTTTGTGCTCAGCCGGATGATGATCGAGGCTCGCGCCGCCGCCGATCTTGATTCCACCGCTGGACAATTAACCATTACACCCATCGTTGACGGAAGTGGGCTCCAGCAGATCCAGTATGAATACGCCGGCGGGCAACTGCACTACCGCCAGACCGCTAACGGCCAACAGACCGACCAAGTTCTCATCGGCGACGGCAGCGATGACATCACGATAAGCGAATTCAGCGTTATTAGGGAAGATGATGCCGAGGGTATCCCGGTAAGCGTGAAGATGCGGCTGGTGTTAACACGGGGCAACGAATCGTTCCCGCTGACCGCCTCGGCAGTCATCCGTCGAAATCAAAAGTACTAACTCCTGCCTGGCACTAGCAGAGCGGCGCTATCAGATTTCTGCCTTGCGCCCTTTCTGAACTTCTGAAGGCGCTTTCCTGATTGGATGACTAAAGTGGCCCGTTCCCCGGGTCGATATGTGGATAGTGGGTCAGGGGTAAAGACGGAGCAATTGACAATGAACGTCTCCGAAAAGAACCCCGGCCCAGACAGGCTTGCCAACATTGCCCGCCCATATGTCGAAAAATTCTGCCACGACATCCGATCCCCGCTGACCGGCAGACAGTTACATGAGTTCGAGACGACAATTAAAGAGCCGTGACATGGAGATCGGGATTTCGCCAAGAATTTTAATCGTGGATGACGACGAGGAAATCATCGAGGCAATTTCAACCCGTTTACGCGCCGCAGGTTATGATTGCGTAACAGCAGACAACGGGGAAGACGGGTTTTCGCGGTTCCAGGCCGGGGATATCGACCTGGTGATTACGGATGTGATCATGCCCGCTTCAGACGGTTTCAACATGACCGAATGGATCCGACAGGTCAGCGATGTTCCCATTATTGTTCTGACCGCGTACGAGCAATGCCGGGAACCGTTCCTTCATGACTTCCCGGAAATCAAGTTCCTTACCAAGCCCTATCACTCGGACGGGTTGCTGAGAATGGTGGAAGTGGAATTATCCGGACGTAACAAGACGACCATCAAAATAAAAAGGAGCAATCATGGAAAAACCAAAGATTCTAATCGTTGACGATGATAAAGATCTGATTCACTCGCTCTCGTTGCATCTTCGCAACGAGGGTTATGGCGTCGTTACTGCTACGGACGGATATTATGGTCTGGAGCAGGCCCGGAGCGAGAAGCCCGATCTGCTTATCCTGGATATCAAGATGCCTGCCGGTGACGGGTTCAGCATTCAGGAGCGGCTGCTGACGAAGGGTAACGTTTGGCCTCCTGTGATCTACCTTACCGGGGACAAATCCATCCAAACTGAGTTGAATGCTAAGAAGTTTGGGGCCTTTGCCGTCATCTACAAGCCGTTTGAGACCGCGCACCTTCTCAAAACTGTCAAGAGGGCCTTGATCCGTTCATCGTGCGAAAGCGTTTCGGAGCATTGAGGAATAGCTTCAGTGGAAGGTAGTGGAAACGCCGAAGCCCGGCTTCCTAATCGCCGTAGGTAACACAAATCCGGCGCAGTCGTCCTCGGGCGGGTTCCCAAACGCATGCGCCATCCAGGATCGGACAGGTAAGACTACCGGTGTTGACAGATTCTGTCCGTCAGATCACCAAAGCCCTCAGATCTTTTTATGATGAGAGAAGTTAAAGCAGCCCCTTATACGAGTCGATATTCGTAGTGGGTCGGGGACATCCGCAGCAGCGGAGGTCCCTAGCCGTTGATTCCCTTTCTGCCCTCGAGCGCATTTCGACGGTCAAGGGATTCCGTGAGTTCGTCATTGCCCTGACTTCGTTCATCAAGCATCAGGAAATTGCTGGCCTGTTCACTTCAGCCACGCCGACTTTGATGGGTGGAACTTCCGTCACCGAAACGAATATTTCCACCATCACGGATTCGATCATTCTGCTTCGGTACGCGGAAATCCTCGGTGAGATGCGGCGCGGGCTGACTGTGCTGAAGATGCGCGGCTCGGCCCATGACAAGGACATCCGCGAGTTCACGATTGACTCGAATGGGATGCACATCGGGCGGACATTCCGCAACGTCGCGGGCATCCTGGTGGTCAATCCGGTCCACATCTCGACCAGCGAAGTGCAACGCGTCAGCGAGTTGTTCAAGGACCAGCAACCGGAACTTGTGGGGCAGGGAGCCACCGATTCGCCCGTTTAGACGGCGAGGCGGGGAGAATGGATCTGAGAATATGGCCTCAAACAGAATACGCATTCTACTCATCGAGGACGACAGGCACGACGTCACAGCTTTCGGACGGGCCTTTAAGAAGGCCGAAAGATCCGCTTTGATCACAACAAGCGAACGGGCCGAAGATGCCCTGAAACAACTTCGCACCACCCCCGAATCATTTGACATAGCGGTTGTCGATCACAAGCTCCCCGGAATATCCGGTATGGAGCTGTGCAAGACACTGCTGGCCGAAAAAGTTCCCCTCCCTCTCGTAATCCTGACGGGAAACGGCTCGGAAGACCTGGCCGTCGAATCGCTCAAGGCAGGTGTGGATGATTACGTCATCAAGAAGCCTGACGAAGGTTACCTAAACCTGGTGCCCCTGGTCCTGACCGAAGCGGTGCGCAAGTACGAGGATCGCCAGGCACGAAGGGAAGCGGAGGAATCGTTGCGAGCGATCCACTCCGAGCTTCTGGAAAAGACCGCTGAACTGGAAAGGGTCAACGCATATCTGTCGGAGTATTCATCGGCTGTATCTCACGATCTGCGGGCACCTCTGCGGGCGATCCACAACTATGCCGATTTTCTGCAAGAGGACCTTGTGGAAACCCTAAAGGGCGAGCAGAAAGAGTACCTCGATGGTCTGACCCAGGCCGTTCGCCAGGCCGAGTTGCTCGTCACGGATTTGCTGGCGTTCTGCCGACTTGGCGATCGACCGATAGAAGCCGAAACAATTGACCTCGGCGCTTTCATGCGAGAACTGGTAACCTCGGCAGCCCTTGCTCCAGAGGTTGAGATCAAGATGCCCGACGACTGGTCCACCAGCAAGGCCCCTCCGGCTCTTCTGGTGGAGATCTTCCAAAACCTCATTGAGAATGCGATCAAGTTCAATCAATCCGACCGGAAACTCGTGAAACTGGGATGGCGGCGCGTCGAAAAGGAACGATTCGAAATATTCGTTCGCGACAATGGAATCGGCATTGAACCGAAATTTCAGCAGCAGATATTTGGGGTTTTTCAGCGTCTACACGCAAAAGGCGATATCGAAGGAACTGGAATCGGCCTTGCCATTGTCAAAAAAGCCGTAACCAAACTGGGTGGAACAATCCGCGTGGAATCCACCCCTGGAAAGGGAAGCACGTTTTTCGTGACGCTTCCCATCAAACAAGAGGGGAAAAGACATGAGCAATAAGCCTTTCGTGGCCCTCCTGGTAGAAGATGAAGAACACGACATCGTGGCCGTAAGGCGAGCGTGGAAGCAAAACAACATTGCTAATCCCCTTCACGTAGTTCGCAACGGGACGGAGTGTCTGGATTACCTGCACCGGCGGGGAAAGTACTCTGCCCCTGCTACTGCTCCGAAGCCGGGGATGCTGTTGCTCGATATCAAGATGCCCGGAATGGACGGGTTTGCAGTTATCGAGGAAATTCGCCGGGATGAACGGTTGAGCAGTCTGCCCATGGTCGTTCTTACCGGTTCCGACACCAGGGCTGATCGAAACAAAAGTTACAACCTGGGCGTCAATGCCTATATTCGCAAGCCGTTGGAGTTCAAGGACTTTTCCGAGGAAATCAGGATAATCCGAGTTTTGGACACTGGCTGAGTTGCCGGACTGAATGAATTAATGAGCGAGAACGCAACATCTTCATCGCTTCGCATCCTACTGGTCGAAGATGACGAGCATGACCGACTGGCCTTCCAAAGGGCTGTCAAAAAGGCCGACTTTGCTGCACAGATTACTCTTTGTGGACAGGCCGAGGATGCGATCAGAGAACTTCGCAGCGACGGCGAAGTGTTCGACCTGGCTGTGGTCGATCATAGGCTCCCCGGGATGAGCGGCCTGGAGTTGTGCAAGACGCTGCTCGCCGAGGAGGTTCCCCTGCCGCTTGTGATCCTGACGGGTCAAGGCTCTGAAGCCCTCGCTGTCAAGGCACTCAAGGTCGGCGTCGAAGATTACATCGTCAAGACGCCGGGGAAATACTATCTCGATCTGCTCCCCGTGGTGCTGCTTGAAGCGGTGCGTAAGTACCAGGACCGCATCGCACGCAAGCAGGCGGAGGAAACACTGCGGGCCGACCAGGCGTGCTTCCGAGACATGATATACAATAATGCTGACGGCAACCTTATCGTCGACTCCCGGGGAATTGTCCGGCTTGTCAATCCTGCGGCACAAACTCTCTTCGACGTCGAAGTGGAGAGATTACTCGACCAGCCCTTTGGCTTTCCCCTCGTGGGAAACGAAGCTACGGAGGTCGAGCTGGTTTCCGCGAGGCGAGATCCTGTCATCGCGGAAATGCGCTCCGCTGAGATGATGTGGAAAGGCGAGCGGGTCCACGTCGTGTCGCTCCGAGATATGACAGAGCGAAAGATCGCCAGGGAGCGGGACATTCGCCGACAACAGGAGCTGAAGGTGAAGGACCAGTTCATCTCACATGTCTCCCACGAGCTGCGTTCCCCTCTGGCGGCAGTTTATGAGTTTGTCACCATCCTGCTGGACGGCCTGGCCGGTGAAATCCAGGACCAGCAGCGCGAACACCTCCAGACAATCCTGCGAAATGTCCTTCAGTTGAAGACTATGATCGATGACCTGCTGGATGTCTCCCGTACCCAGACAGGCAAGCTGACAGTCCAGCCGCGATATCTGTCCCTGAGAGAAACTGTCCATGGCGCCGTCGAGTCGTGCAGCGGCTTCGCTTCGGCGAAGGGCATTACATTGTCGACCGAACTCCCTGACGATCTGCCGCCTGCCTACGCCGACGGACAGCGCGTGCAGCAGATCGTCACCAACCTGCTCAACAACGCCGTCAAGTTCACACCGCGAAACGGTAAAATCACCATCCGTGTCGGAATCGACGAAAACGACGGCGATACTGCTCGCCAGGGTCTGGGACTGGGGCTCTACATCTGCAAGGAATTAGTCTCGCGTCACGGCGGGCGAATTTGGGTGGACAGCGAACTTAAGCGGGGCAGCACGTTCTATTTCACGCTGCCGGTCTTCTCGCTGGAGAAAATACTTGGACCTATCCTTACCGAAGACAATCTCAGCGGCAGGAATTTGGCGCTGATTGACGGCGAGGGTCAGTCGTACCACAGTAGATGTTCCATCACTCCAGAGCGACAGATTGACCGAAGAAATCGCAAGCAGGATCGAAGCTTTGGTTCAAATTAAAGCTGGTCGCATGGGCGCAACAATCGAAAAAAACGTAAGACGCACAAATGAAAAAAAGAACGCAAGTAAATATCGGTCTCTCTTGCCGGAACCCATGAATGGATAAAAGAACTTTTACAATTTTGCTAATTGAGGACGACCCTGTATGTGCGGAAGTAGTCCGGCAATCGCTGTCTAGCGCCTTGGCGGGGGATTTCGGGCTGGAGGTCACTGACCGTCTGTCTGACGGGCTGGGGCGACTTGAAGAAGGGAATATAGACCTGATCCTGCTGGATCTAGGTTTGCCGGACAGTGACGGCCTGGAAACGCTCTGGAGGATACACTCCCGGACGAAACTGGTGCCAATAATAATCCTGACAGGGACCGAGGACGAAATGGTCGGCATCCGAGCGGTACAGGCTGTGAGAAATGTCATCAGACCGGATACAGAGGCCGCCTCGGTATCTTTGAGCTGCCGGAAGTAGATGACGATATCCGCCAATTGATCAGCCGAAACTGCACATTGACAGAGCTTCGCCGTGAAGCCAAGAAGAAGGGAATGCGCATGCTGCAAGAGGACGGCCTACTGAAGGTATCGGCAGGAGCAACGACCGTAGAAGAGCTCATGCGAGTAACGGAAACATGAATCCTTATGAGAGGATTAATAACTAACGAGTTTGTTGGTAAGGACAGGTTTCCCTGCAAAACAAAGCGGGGATGATCAAAACTGCAAAATGAGGAGAAATCGAATGATAACGTCAGAAAAGATTAGAAGAAAAGGGCGTAAGCCTTCTTCCGACGGGGACGAATCACGACCGGACGTTCTCGAAGGACAGGAAAAAGGAGCAAGGCTTGGAAAGGCGGCGGAGAGGCAATTGAGGTCTCTGTTGAGAACGATGGAAGCCGTCAGGCAGGGGGACCTTACAAAAACTCTGACAAAGGAAAAAGAAGACCTCTTCGGTGAATTGGCCGAGTCCTACAATGGCATGGTTAATCTGCTCCAGCGTTTCGGCGGCGAGGTTATCGGCATACAGCAAGGCAAGTGCCGAAGTCACCATGAAGTGCCTCGATGCCGGAGCGGTAGGATTCGTTCCGAAGCCCTCAGGTGAGTTATCACTGAACACAGAAAGCATCAAGCCTCAACTGGTAAGAGAAGTAAAAGCGGCGGCAAGACTTGACACCCGGAAGATTAAGTCTCTCATCGCCGCCAGACCAAGGACGCCAAAGAAGGTCGGACATAAGGCGGTCGGGGCAACGAAGGTAATCATTATCGGCGCCTCGACAGGCGGTCCGCAGACGTTGAGGCCCATCTTGATCTCGCTGCCGTCTGGCTTCGGCGGCGCTATCATTGTTTGTTCAGCATATGCCTGAGAGATTCTTCACCGAGTGCCTGGCTGAGCATTTGAGTAGGGAATGCGAGCTGCCCGTGAAGGTTGCGCAAGATAATGAGGTTATCAAAACCGGAAGGATGTATCTGGCTCCCGGCGGGTTCCACATGGCACTGATAGACAAGACTAACCTGCCGCCCAGCGGCGTGAAGACTCACCGGCCAGACAGCATCGACGCTGTCGTTCGCATAAGCGAGACCGAAAACGGCGATCTGAACCCCTCAATTGACGCGGTAATGGAATCGGCGGCCCGAGTCTATGGACCTGATGTGGTGGGTGTTATATTGACCGGGGTTGGACATGACGGGCGTGAAGGAATGAAGGCGATTAAGGATGCCGGCGGGCATACCATCGCCCAGGATGAAGGCTCTTCGCTGATTTTCGGCATGCCGAAGGAGGTTATTGAGGCCGGACTCGCCGACAAGGTTCTTCCGTCGGAACGGATAGCACAGGCACTTATTGACGCGATGGAGGTCGAGTTCCAAGAGGCCCGCCCGCAGAGACGCATTGCCCTGGCGAGAACCTGAAGAGCACACGGGAAACAGAAAGCAATGGCTACAGATATGGCAAAATACAAGGAGGTGTTTCTGACCGAGGCCAAAGAGAAAGTCCGCACGATCGGTGTAAATGTCGAAAAGATGGATGTCCTTATGAACCTTGCCGAGGAACTGCTGATTAATAAGATGAAGTTCGATGCCATCAAGGAAGACGTTCAGAATCCCGTCCTCTCAGCGGCTGTGGACGGTCTCGACAGACTGGTGACAGACCTTCAATACCATATCGTCCAGTCCAGAATGGTACCGGTAGGCTTCCTGTTTGACAGATTCCCCAGAATGGTCAGGGACCTGGCAAAACAGGAAGGCAAAGATGTTGACCTGCATACCGAAGGCAGCGACATCGAACTGGACAGGACGGTAATGGACGAGATGGGCGAGTGCCTCATCCATCTGCTGCGAAACGCCGTCGATCATGGTCTGGAAACGACGGATGACAGGGAAAACGCCGGGAAAAACCCGCGCGGCAAGATCAGATTGTCCGCCACCCGCGCCAGGGGATTCGCCGTCATCGAGGTCTCCGACGACGGGGCTGGGTTGGACTTTGAAGAGATTCAGCAGGTGGCGCAGGAACGTGGAATCCTCCCGGCAAACCCATCGAGAGAACAGATAATAGACACTATCTTTACGGGCAACAGTACGACGAAAGAGGTTACAGCCGTTTCCGGAAGAGGTTTTGGCCTCAAAATCGTCAGGAACAAGCTCAGGTCCCTCGGGGGCGACATCCGTGTGGAATCAACACCCGGCCAGGGAAGCCGATTCATAATGGAAGTTCCATTGACACTGGCAATTATCCGTGCGCTGTTTTTCCGTGTCTCTGATGCCACATACGCCATTCCGGTCTCAAGCGTCGAACGGCTAATCAGAGTAAACAGCGAAGAAATCAAAGGATTCCTGAACCACGAAGCCGTTGTTCTGGACGGCGAGGAGATACCCATAACTAGACTGGACCTGTTGTTTGGGGAGCCGCCTTCCACGCAGCAAGTTCAGCCTATCGTTATTGTCAAAAAAGGCTCCGAGAAGTTGGGCCTGGCCGTTGACTCACTTGCGAGTACGCAGGAGATAGTCATCAAACCGCTTAACAGGGTCGTCAGAGAAAGCAGATACTTTTCCGGTTCCACGATAGTCGGGTCGGGCCGGGCCGTACTTATTCTGGACACCGCCAACCTGATTATGTCCAGGAGGATACCTGTGTCGAAACTGTTACCCAAAATTAACTTTTTTTTGATCCAGGCTTTGCGAAATGCCTCAAGCCCTTGCAAGGCAAGTATTTGGGCCGGGCGGGACTTGAACCCGCACTCCCTTCCGGGAAAGGGATTTTAAATCCCTAGCGTCTGCCGATTCCGCCACCGGCCCCTGACGGCGCCACCGCAAGTCGAAAACAACTTCGAAACGCCGTTATGTTTTTATGCTACAATCAATTCATGAATACGAAATACGCGACTGTGATAATATTACAGCGCGAAGTAATAACGCGCAGAGACCCTAAAGTACAGCAATAACATAAGTTGCAGCGAAATATGTAGCAATCAGCGGTCAGAATACCCGATGTACGTTAGGCGCCTATGTCTG
>JAXHSV010000094.1:0-11364 GCA_034190305.1 Planctomycetota bacterium
CGAGATTTTCATCTCTGCTTATCGGAACCGACTTGCTTCCGGTCGGGCTTCCCAGACCGCTCAGCGATGCGCCGCGCGGAATTCCGGGATCGAGGAACAGTTCATATGCCTCGGAGGTGCTGGTTACCTGTGGATTCGTAAGATTCGAACGTGTGATATGGACGCGTACGTCCGCGAGGTACCGGTTGCTGTCGGCCTGTCGGCGGATATTGACCGTAGCCTGACGATAGACTGTCTGGATTGCTCCTTCGGCTACGTCCCGCCGGGTAATGGCGTCTTTGCGCCAGAATTCGAACCAGTGCCGACCGATCATCGGGTATGTGGTGATAACACCTTCCCGACGGTCGGCGCGGTCGATGGCGAAACGATACTTGCGCAGCACTTCGCCGGCGGCGTCCCAGGCGGCATTGAAATTCTCATCGGCGATACCATATGGACTCACTACAGGCCCACCCTTGTACACACAGCCGGTGCATATAAACATCATGATTAACATTATGATTTGTAGGGATTTCATGTTTTTTCACCTGATTTTGAGTTTTTTATGGTCGAGATTGGTCTATTTCAGTTTGGTATCTTATATTTCATATGGCAACCGACGCAGCCGCAAACCGAGCCTCACCGGCTCGGTACCAATGCCCCGCGCCCCGGCCCCCGCTCCTTGGTCGGGGCGTATTTTTTAACGCTAATCTCTCCGCCAAAGATATACCAGTAGAAATTCCCCATAAACAGTGCGATACTGTTAAAAGCGGTCAGCGTTCAGCAATCAGCCTAAAACAAAGAATAACTAAATCAGCATCTGACCGCTGATTGCTGACCGCTGACTGCTGACTGCTTTTAAAATGCGTATCATTGCCGGTCAACACAAGGGTCGTCGCCTCCTGCCGCCAAAGAGCATGACGACTCGTCCGATAACTTCGCGCGTCAAAGCCGCGTTGTTTAATATAATCGGAGATGCTGTCGCCGATGCGGTAGTTGCGGATTTATTCAGCGGAACAGGAAGTATGGGGCTGGAGGCCCTTAGCCGGGGGGCGAAATTCTGCTTTTTTGCCGAGAGGGACCGGCAGGCATTGGATCGCCTGAAGCGTAACATCAAGGCAATGGACCAAACCGACCGCTGCCGGGTATGGCGAGGCGATATTCTGCGATACCTTCGAAGATGGCTTGAGGAGGCGAACGAACCGATAGACCTTGCCTTTGTGGACCCGCCTTACGCCCTGTCGGAGCGGTGGCGTTGGGGCCAGGCCGTCGAAAAACTGTTCGCCCCGCTGGGGGCGAAAATGGACGACGAAGGCTTGGTTGTTTTTCGCTGCCGGCGAAATATCTCCCTGCCTGATACGTTAGGACCTTTGTCCGTGCTTGAAAAACGCGATTACGGAAAAATGTCGCTGGTCTTCATGGAAAAAATTAGCAGAGATGCAGGGAATGCACGGGATAAACAGCAAAAATGAATATTGAATAATGAACACTGAATTTCGAATGTCGAAGTGAAGATATGGTTCCAGCGACGAATGAAAGCAGTTTTTTTACTTCGTAATTCAAAAATCTCTGTTCAATATTCATTATTCGTCTTCTAATCCATCCCCTGCATCCTTGCTAAAAAAAGGCTGGTGAAGTCATGTCGAAGTCTCCGTACCTGTATTTTGAGCCGGACCGATTGGCGAAGTTCGCCAATCTGAACCTTCTGGCCCGGCAGGTGGTGGAGGGGTTCATCTCCGGCTTGCATCGCAGCCCACACAAGGGTTTTTCGGTAGAGTTTTCCGAGCAGCGGGAGTACTCGCCCGGCGACGACCTGCGGCATCTGGACTGGGTCGCGTGGGGAAGGACCGATCGCTATTACATAAAGCAGTACGAGCAGGAGACCAACCTGCGGGCATACATCCTGCTGGACATCTCCGGTTCGATGAATTACCGCTACAGCGGCGAGGTCAGCAAGTTCAGGTACGGATGCTTCCTGGCTGCGTGCCTGGCGTACCTGATGTGTCGGCAGCAGGACACTGTCGGGATGGTGGCCTTCGACAGGAAGATACGTCTTCATCTTCCGCCGGCATCGACGGCGGCGCACCTGGACCGCCTTTTTACGGGTCTGGAAAAACTCAAGCCCGGAAAGCACACAGCCATTGCCGAAACCTTTCACGAACTGGCCGAAAGAATCGCCAAACGCGGGCTGATAATCGTCATCTCCGACCTTTACGACGAACCTTCGGAGGTTATGCGTGCGCTTCAGCACTTCTGCTATAAAAAGCATCAATTAACCCTTTTTCACCTGTTTGACCGTGCGGAACTGGAATTCCCGTTCAGGAAGATGACCAGTTTTGTTGACATGGAGAGCGGCGAGAAGATTCAGGTCGATCCCCGCCTGCTTCGTCAGTCGTACCGCGACGAGATCGGCGCCTTCATCGAGCGGTATCGCAGGGATTGCAGCGACCGGAACATCGAATACGTTACGGCGGTTACCGATCAGCCATACGATATGATGTTGCTGAATTACCTTGCCAGGAGAAAGATGATGGCGCGGCGATGACGTTGGCCCTTGCATTTGCGACTCCTTTGCTGCTGGTGGGGTTGGCGGCTGCGGCGATACCGCTGGTGCTGCACCTGCTGGCGTCGGTCCGTGCTCCGCAGGAGTATTTCCCTACGCTGCGGTTCCTGAAAATGGGCATGGAGAAGACCGCCCGCCGGCGCCGGCTTGAGCATTGGCTTCTGCTGCTGATACGCTCGGCGCTGCTGGCGGTCCTGGCGGTGGCGGTGGCTGAACCCGTCCTGAAATCAACCGCCGGATTCTGGTCCGACAAGCGCTTCGCAGCCGTCATTATCGTCGATAACTCTTATTCGATGGGCGTGGCCCGAGGCGGCGAGTCGCGCTTTGAGATGGCGAGGCGCGAGGCGACCAAACTCCTGGGAGGGACCGACAGGCCTTCCGCTGCTGCATTGATACTGACCAATTCATCCGGCCGACCCGGGTCCCTTCAGTCCAACCTGGAAGGCAATCGCCGGAGACTTTCGCAGGCGCACCTCACTTCGGGACGGGCCGATATCGCCGAATGCGTCAGAGAGGCCCTGGAGTTGCTCAAAGGCAGCACCGCGCCTCAGAAGGCCGTTTATATCTTCTCCGACACGCAGCGGATAAGTTTTGAGCACATGCCGGGTCTGTCCGGAATCAAGGCTTCCGGCGTTCCGCTGATGCTGGTGGATTGCTCGGACGCCTCACCCGTGAACGTCGGGATAGAAGACATAAAAATAAGCAAAGACCGAGTCATCGGGCGGGAGATGAAGTTCACATCCACACTGATTAACTCTTCGCCGACGGACAAAGAGACGCACGTCTGGCTTCAGGTAGATGGAAGGCAGGTCGGCGAATCGGCGCGAAAGATTCTTCCTGCCGCAAACAATGAAGGTCCGACAAGAACAACCGTCCGGTTTGGTCATACCTTCACCACGCCCGGCGTCCACGTCGGGCAGGTAGCCGTCAGGGAGGCAGACGACCTTGCCACCGACAACGTCCGGCGGTTCAGTCTCCGGTTTGGAGGACAGATCCGCGCAGTGCTCGTTGTCGGCGGCGCCTCGTCCGGCGGCATGTACGATCCGGCAAGGACGCTGCGAGTGGCTCTGGATTCATCCGACATCTGGTCCATTCGCCGCCGGACGGTCGGGATCGACCGATTCGCAAAGGGTTCGCTTACCGGCGCGCAGGCGGTCTTCTTCGCCGACGTTCCGTCCTTTACCGTCGCCCAAGCCGAAGCCGTGGTTGATTTCGTTCGCAATGGGGGTTCCGCCGTTTTTTTCCTTGGCCCTGCCGCCAGGGCGTCGAATTACAACAAGCGTTTCGCCGGCGTCCTTCCGGGGCGGATAGAAAAGGCGGTCGGGCAGGTCGGTCTGGAGGCCCGCGGCTTCGGCGCGGTAAAAAACCTGCGCCATCCGTATCTGGCGGGGCTGTTCGAACAGGAAACCGATTATCCCGAAATCGTCATCCATCGTTACTATCGTCTGGAGCGGCTGACGGGGGACCACCGGAACGTTCTTTCATCGCCGGACTTCGGCGAGCTCAGTCGGGCCGGGGGCGATCCGATTATTTCGGTCAGGGATTTCGGGGCTGGGCGAGTCGTACTGGCCGGTACGACTGCAAGCGTCGAGTGGAACAACCTCGCCACTACCTCGCTGTTCCTTCCGATTGTAACGCGAATATGCCTGTCATCCGGTGAGCGGCTCGGCGCCGACAACACCTTCAGCGCCGATTCCGCCGTTACGATCAAACCCGGCGTGAAAATTACCGGCGAGTCGGTCCTGAATGTTACAATGCCCGACGGCGCTATCGAGGTGCTGCCTTTTCGGGCAGGCTCGGACCCCGTATTCACGAAGACCGACCAGCCCGGAATCTATCGGTGGAAGGTCCTCGAGGCTACAGGCCGCAACAATTCGCAGCCTGGAAACAACGTTACCGACGGTCCGCCCGGACGCCCGCCCGTCCGGGCCGAAGGTGCGTTCGCCGTCAATCCCGACGGTCTCGAAAGCAATCTTCTCAGCGTAAAGCCAGCCGCCCTGGTAGAGCATCTTAAAAGAGCAGCAGATGAAGCCGGCGATGAGCCGCCGGAGATATACTTCGGCGGGACGCTGGAAGGTGTCCACGCCGCTGCCGCTGATGCAGCCGCCGGGGATAACCTGTGGGACCGCCTGCTGGTGGTCGTGATTGTCCTGCTGGTCGTCGAAGCCGTTGCAGCCAATCGATTCCGGCGAGGCGCAGCCCCGAGCCCCGCTCATCTGAACCCGGCCCTGGCGGCATAACTGAAATTGCCGATTGCCAATTGACAATTGCCAATTGATAATTGCTCCGGTCATGGGCGCGATAACTCAACCCGAACGAGTCAAATTGATTGTCGCAATGCTCTCGATCAGTCGGGACACGCTCGTTGATGCCGCCCGACGGCTGGAGCGGGACTTCGGACCTGTCGATCTGTCAGGCGAGGTGACGGAATTCGACTTCACACATTATTACGACGAAGAGATGGGTGCGGGTCTGCTCAGGCAGTTCATCGCGCTGAAGAAACTCATCACCCCGGACCAAATCGTGGCAATAAAGAGGGCGACCAACGACATTGAGGGCGAATTTGCCGAAGGCCCGAACCGTACGGTAAATCTCGACCCCGGATATATCACCGAAAGCAAACTCATCCTCGCCAGCACAAAGGACTTCGCCCACCGTATATATCTTTCAGAGGGTATTTACGCCGAGGTAACGCTGGCTTACGTTCATGGCCGGTGGGTTTCGCATCCTTATACGTTTCCCGATTACGCATCCGGACGTTACGATGAGTTTCTGATACAGGCAAGAGACGCACTTAGGCGGCAACTGGGAAGAAAAGGACATCACCAATGATTGAACTTCCCGTTATGGGTGGCACAGGTTGCTTGCAACCTGTGTTTCTTCGCAAACGGATGCAACACGGCTTGCAAGCAAGCCGTGCCACCCATTTTCGGGTAAGGTTATGATGGAAGGGACACATCTGATGATTGAAATCGCCGCTGCCAGCGCTGTCGGACTGGCTTTTATTCTGTCGTTGGCGGGGACGGTCCTGGTGCGCAAACTCGCCCTTGCATGGGGCTTCATTGACCATCCTGCCCCGGATCGTTTCGGCAGGACGCCGACGCCGCTTCTCGGCGGCGTGGCCATTACCGCTGCGGTGCTCCTTCCGAGCCTGCTGGCGATGGTCCTTGCGCGTGTGTGGTCGGCGACGGGTGCGCCGAACTGGCTTCCGGAAAACCTTGCCGTTCACATTCCCGGCGTCGTCGCAAAAACGCCGCTTGCGCTGGTGATTCTGAGCGGGTGCCTGCTTCTGCATATCGTCGGGCTGATAGACGACCGCAAAGACCTTGGTCCGTGGCTGAAACTTGCAGCCCAGGTCCTCGCCGCCGGGGCGGTTGTTTTTATCGGGCGCATCCGCCTGATGGAAATGCTGGGTGAGCCGGTCAGCAGCATCGGCAGCATCCTGTGGCTGGTGCTGATTACCAACGCATTTAATTTTCTGGACAACATCGACGGTCTGTCAGCCGGTGTGGCTGCGATCTGCTCGGCGGCCCTGCTTGCAGCAGCGGCTGCGTCGGGTCAATTGTTCGTAGCCGGATGGCTTTGCCTGTTGCTGGGCGCGTCGCTGGGATTCCTGGTGTTCAACTTTCCACCGGCGAAAATTTTCATGGGCGATGCCGGGTCGCTGGTGCTTGGTTTTATGCTGGGCGTACTGAGCATATTGACGACGTACTATCAGGGCGGGTCCAGCGGCCTGTATTACAGCGTATTCGCGCCGATAGTACTTCTGGCGGTTCCCCTGTACGACACATTTAGCGTCGTGTGGTTGAGGATTCGCAATCGGCGCAATCCGATGATCGGCGACCGGCGGCACTTCTCGCACCGACTCCTGCGGCGGGGGATGAGCCAGCGCAAGGCCGTTCTGACGATCTATCTCGCCACCGCCGCCACAGCCGCCGGCGCGTCGCTGCTGCCTCACGTTGACCGTATTGGCGCGATACTGGTTTTCGCCCAGACGGTCGGGATTGTGCTTATCGTCGCACTACTTGAGTCCGCCGACGGGAGGTCCAGGCCTTGAACGACGGCGAAAAGCAGGGTGGCACAGGTTTTCAACCTGTTCGGCAAAGCACAGGTTCCAAACCTGTGCCACCAACAGTCCGCCTTCTCGAAGTCGCCGCTCTGGCATGCATCCTGACAGTTCTTGTAGCCAGGGCCTTCGTGACGGAGACCCCGTTCCGCGTCTCGCAACTGAATCTGGCAGCCGGTAGCGGGCAGATTTCGCATAAATTGCCGGACGAACTGCTGCGAGTTACCTTCGCAATGGTCCTGCTGGCGGGGTTTGGCCTGTGGGCCTTCGCGCAGGTGCTTCGGCGGAAATTTCAGCCGGTCGGTGTTGTTTTCGCGGTATTGCTTCTGGTTTTCTCTGCCTGGACGTTCGCCGGCGCATTACGAGCTGTGGATGTTCGGGGCGCGCTGACGGGGTGGTTCGATCAAACGACGATCCTGTTGTCCGGGCTGGTAATGATGCACCTCGTGGCGGGCCGGAAGGACCGGCTCGGACTGGTGATATTTGTCCTTGCCGCACTGGCAGGGACGATGGGGGTCAAATCCGTTACGGAAGTAACTTATGAGATTCCTCAGCGAATCGCCGCCTTCGACGCCGAACCGGAAAAGCAGTTAGCGCATGTCGGCGTCACGCCGGGCACGCCGCAGGCGAAAATGTTCGAGCATCGGATTCGCGACAAGTCTTCTACGGGGTACATGGGTCTGTCCAACGTGTTCGCATCTCTGCTGGTGGTGCTGGTTTCGGCGGCGGGGGGGCTGGCGATTGAGAAGATCGCCGCTGCCGGGAGGTCGCGCCGGTCGGCCTGTCTGAAACGCGGCGAAATACACCTTCCGACGCTGGCTGCGTGTGTGGGCGTCGGGCTGTTTGCCCTCGCCGCTGTGGCGCTGGGACTGACGCGGAGCAAAGGCGGAATCGCCGCAGCAGCGGCGGCGTTTATCGCGGCGATATTGGTGATGCTCCGGCGGGAATTCTTCGCCCGTCATCGCCGGAAGGTTCTGGCTGCCTGCGGTGTGGTAATTCTGGCGGCGGTTTGTGCAGTGGCCGGGTGGGGAAAAATTCGCGGCTCGCTTCCGGGATGGAGTATGCAGGTTCGCTGGGAATACTGGGCAGGGTCGGTCGGTGTTATCAAGGAGGAGCCGGTCTTTGGCGTCGGGCCCGGAGGATTCGGGGACGCCTATCTCCGCCACCGCCTTGCCGCAGCGGCCGAGGCAACCAAAAGCCCGCATAACCTCATAATGGACGCCGCCGTCCAATCCGGACTGGTCGGCGGTGCAGTCTATCTGGCGATGCTGGCGTGGATTGTTATCGTTACAACCGGGTGGCACGGTCAAGTTGGAGCGAAGCGGAAACTTGGCCGTGGTGAACGCACGACACGACCAAGCTCCACTTCGTTCCGCTTGACCGTGCCACCCGACTCGTCGGCTGGAACCAATACGCAGATGGTCGGATGGTGTATCTTCCTGTCCCTGGTCGTTCTGGTCATTCGTGCGGTGTGGGTGGACTCATCGGCCTCGGCGCTGCTGCTGATCGAGGCGGTGATACCGGCGGTTGTTTTCGGTCTCTGTCTGCTGTCGGCGATGTGGGTCGGGCCTGCCCTGGGTTGGAGCAATGCCGCCGAACGGTACGCTCGCATAGCCCTCGCCGCCGGTCTGGCGGGTTTCATCCTGCACAACCTCATCACCTACACGCTATGGATGCCCGCAACGGCTACGGTATTCTGGATCGCCGCAGGCGCAATGGCCGGAGGGGCGAGTTTCGGAAAGTCCCGCCGATTGCCCGGTGTTATAGGCTGGCCTGTTGTTGTGTTGTCGGTCTCGGCAGTGGTTGCGGCGGGTGTCTGGCTGTGGAAACCGGTGTTCAATCGGACGCTGCACGTCAGCGCCGCACAGAAGGCCTGCTTGAGCGGGCAGGTTCGTCTGGCGGAGGAAGAAATGAAACTGGCGGTCGCCGCCGATCCGCTCGACGCCTTTGCACCGGCCGACCTGGCGAGGCTTTATGCGGCCGGGGCGAATTGGCCCGAAGCGGTCGCTTGCGCGAAAAAAGCCTGGGGCAGGTCGCCGACCTCCTCGAACGCTCGAATCCTCACACGGGTGTTGCGGGGAATTCCGGGCCGGCGGGACGAACCTCTGGAAATGGCGGCAAAGGCCGTCGAACTTGACCCGATGAACATGTGGTTCCGCTGCGAATACGCCGAGATGCTATTCGCCGCGGCTCGACTGAGCTCGCCGAAGTCAGGCCGGTTCGACGAGGCGATGCGACAAATCCGGGAGGTCCGCCGAATCAACCGCGCCCGACCGACCATCAGCGACCTGAGGCTGACGGATGAGGAATTGAAAAAACTCGACCTGCTTGAAAACAGGATTAAAAAACTTTCCGGATAGAATATTGAATATCGCCTCTTGCTGTTCGGCGGCGTTTGATTTATCTTACTCGACATGAACCTGATAGGATTTGGATTTGACTCACATCGTTTTGTCGCGGGCAGGCCGCTGATACTTGGCGGTGTTCACATTAAGCATGATCTCGGCCTGGGCGGGCACAGCGACGCCGACGCACTAATTCACGCCATCATCGATGCACTTTTAGGCGCAGCCGGTCTCGGCGATATCGGCGAACGCTTTCCCGATACAAGCAAAAAATGGAAAGACGCCGACAGCACGAAGATGCTCGTTGACGTCGTCGGAGAATTGGCTCAGATGGGCATGTTCGTAATCAACTGCGACGCAACAGTCGTTGCCGAAACGCCTAAATTATCCGCATATAAAATGCCAATGAGAGAGCGGATTGCCGACCTGCTTGGTCTGGACATATCAGTCGTCTCGGTCAAGGCAAAAACCGCCGAAGGCATGGGACCGATCGGTTCCGGCGAAGGCGTGGCTGCGTTCGCCGTGGTCCTGATCGAAGAAGAGGAAGATTAAGCAGGGGAATTGCCGATTCCTGCCCGCCGGCGTGTTCAGTAGCCAAGTGCAAATTGCAAATTGATTATGTCGTTGAGAATCTATAACACGCTGACAAGGCGGAAGGAAGTCTTCGAACCGATCGAGCGGGGCAGGGTCGGCTTGTACACCTGTGGGCCTACCGTTTACAACTACGCGCACATAGGCAATCTAAGGACGTACGTCTTCGAAGACATCCTGAAGCGAGTCCTTCGCATGTGCGGATACGAGGTCCGGCACGTCATGAACGTTACCGACGTGGGGCACCTGGTCTCCGACGCCGATGAAGGCGAAGACAAGATGGTTCTCGGCGCCAAGCGCGAAGGAAAGAGCGTTCACCAGATCGCCGATTTTTACTGGAGCGCCTTCCGGGACGACCTGGAACGCCTGAACATCTTCGGCCCGGACGTCTGGTGCAAGGCCACCGACCATATCGAAGAGCAGATTGACCTGGTAAGGAAACTCGAAGAAAACGGCTTTACCTACGTCATCGACGACGGTGTGTACTTCGACACGTCGAAGCTGCCGGACTACGGAAAACTCGCCCGGCTCGACATCGAAGGCCTAAAATCAGGCGCGAGGATCGAGATGGTCGAAGGAAAGCGGAATCCGACCGATTTCGCTCTCTGGAAGTTCTCGCCGACCGATAAACAGCGCCTGATGGAATGGTCAAGTCCGTGGGGCGTGGGATTTCCGGGCTGGCACGTAGAATGTTCCGCCATGGCGATTAAATACCTCGGCGAGCGAATGGACATTCACTGTGGCGGGATCGACCACGTTGCCGTTCACCACACCAACGAAATCGCCCAATCTGAAAGCGCCCTGGGCCATAAGTGGGTCAACTGGTGGATGCACGGAGAATTCCTGACCTTCCCAAAAGGCTCCGAGTCAGGCGAAGGTGAAAGAATGTCCAAGTCCGGCGGTGAATTTCTCACGCTGGAGGTTCTCTCACGACGCGGCTTCGATCCTGTGGCATACCGTTATTTCCTTCTCGGCGCTCATTATCGTCAGCAGTTGGCCTTCACATGGGACGGACTGGAATCATCAGCAAACGCCTACAAGCGCCTGCGGCGGATGGTTCTTGACCTGCGGAAACATTACAGCGGTGGCGAAAAACCCATCGAAGCCCATATAGGCGAGTTCCGGGCGGCGGCAGAGGATGACCTTAATATGCCGCAGGCACTGGCTGCGACGTGGGGGGCGCTGAAGAATATCGACGCCAATAAGGGCCAGGTCTATGCCACACTCCTGGCGATGGATGAGGTTCTTGGCCTGGGCATGGCGGAAATGGAAGAAGATGAAATTTCCATCTCCGTCGATGAAATTCAAAACGAGAGACAAGTAACTGGTACTTACCGACAATATATTCAGGAAGATGTTGAGGTAATCGGCAAAAAATTGCAGGAAATTATCCAGGAAAGGAGAGGGGCTACTGACGATCAGGCGTACTCGAATCTCGACAAACAGGTTTGGGAGTTAACCAAAGTTCTCCTTGTGCGACGCTTCAATGCTCGAAAAGAAGGGAATTATGATCTTGGCGATCTGATACGCACAAAACTCGAGCAAGCAGGTTATGAAGTGAAGGATTATCCGGATGGTGGCGTGCGTCTTATCAGTATGGGTTAGCGGTCTATGGGGGTGGTGACTTCGTCCGCGCCGACGAAATCAGCGATCAACTCGCCCAAATTGGAATCGCCATAGAAGACACACCCGGCGGGACCATCTGGCGGAGAGTATGAGCACGCATGGGGTGCATATTGATTTTGTGGTTCGGTGACTGGTGGCACAGGTTTTCAACCTGTGCACGCCCAATAACCTTTCGAAGCAGCACAGGTTGAAAA
>JAXHSV010000095.1:0-11347 GCA_034190305.1 Planctomycetota bacterium
GCCTTCGGGCGCGACATCGCGGTCATGGAAGCAGTAGAACCCCACACCGAGTTTCTCGAAGAACTCAAAGGCGGCCCGAACGCGATTGACGGCGTTTTCGATCGAATCGGTCCCGTCGTCCCATGGCATCAGGCGCGTTGCCTGCCCGAACTGGTCTGCCCCGGCATTGCGGAAGGTGTGCCAGTAGGCCACGCTGAACCGTAAGTGTTCAGCCATCGGTTTGCCTTCGACGAGTTCGTCGGGATTGTAATGTTTGAAGGCCAGGGGATTTTTCGATTCGAGGCCTTCGTACTCGATTTTCTTTACATCGGGGAATGCCTTTGTCATGGTCTTGTATCTCCTGTCAGGTCGCCTTGGAAATCGGCAGAAATTATAACCTATTGGTTTACTCGCGGCAATTTACCGCCCAAACCATCTTTCCGTGACGAATAGGCTTTGTAAAAAAGGAACTTGTCTGTTATATTGACGTTATTCCGAACCGCCCTGTCCGGCGACGGTTACATGAGGATATACCCATGAAATCTCGCAAGATTCGTTTTGTCGAACCCGGTAGCCAACCCGGTCGTCCGTTCAATGCCTGGATTCGACGTTGGCCGCTGCTGGGACCCATTACATTGGCCACAATCCTGGATGAACAAGGATACGACGTGGCTGTCTATAACGAGAACATTTCCGGCCCACTTGAGACCAACGCCCGGGGTCTCGCGGACGTCTTAAGCGCCGACGTGGTCGGCATTACGACCATGACAGCCACAGCCAATCGTGCATACGAACTGGCCCGTCTGACACGAGCAGAGGCGCCGAATGCGACTATTGTCTTCGGCGGTTCGCACGCCACTTTTATGCCCGAAGAGGCTCAGCGATACGGCGATCTGGTCGTTTGCGGCGAAGCCGAGAATATTATCGGCGAAATTGCTTCCGGCGCCGTCAACAGCGGAATAATCCACCCAGACCCGCCCGCCGACCTGAACACCTTGCCGACGCTGAAGCACGAACTGATGATCGATTTCGACCGGTTGATCGGAACAGCGGGAAAGCGGGGGCTGTATGAGTTACCGGTGATGACCTCTCGAGGCTGTCCCCACGGGTGCACGTACTGTTCGGTAACAAGGATGTTCGGGCGGCGCGTCCGCCGGCAGTCGCCGGAGAAGGTTGAAGCGGACCTGTGGCGATACAAGCGGCGCGGTTTCCGGCACGTGTTTTTCTATGATGACAATCTTACTGCCGACCGAACCTGGACAAAGGACCTGCTGCGGCGAATGGAGCCGATGCACATCAGATGGAACGCCCAGGTGCGAGCGGACATGCACTGGTACGGTTCCCGCAGCCGGCGCGACGACGAACTACTTTCAGCCATGCGGCGCAGCGGCGGAAACGTACTCTATATCGGATATGAGACAATCGACGAAGCCACCGCCAAACAATGGCGTAAAGGCTACAGCGGCTACAACAGTCTGTCCCACCGGCTCCACGAGGACACGCGCACACTGCACAAGTGCGGCTTCTGGATTCACGGGATGTTTATACTCGGACCCGAGCACGGAAAGACCAACATAAACCAGATCGTCAAATTCGCCAGCCGGGCCGGAATCGAGAGCATACAACTTTCCATACTGACGCCGCTTCCGGGAACGCCGCTGTTTGAACAGATGAGGGATAAACTCATCTTCACGGATTTTCCCGCCGACTGGAACTACTACGACGGGACACACTGCGTGTACCCCCACAACGTGATGGGCATCGAAGGCCTCCAGCGAACCATCCTTAGGGCGCATCTGCGTTTTTACCATTCTATTTATCCCGGTCTGCGGCGGTTGAGGAACCTGCTGATGGAAAAAAAAGGGCCTGTTGACAAAATTCGTCAGCTATGGCGCCATGCGCTTATGGCCCGAACGATTCTAAAGCAGTGGAAGAAAGAAACGGTTTTGTTTCTGGAACATGTGCGAGAAAAGGGCGAAATCTACCTCCTGCCTCTGTAATCTGTTTTGTATCATTTCCGTAAAAAGTTCCGAGAAACGGGCCTGGTTCAATTCAGAGTAACACTTATGATGCAAAAGATTTTCATTCGCCATTTTGTAACAGGCCCCTGCTTTAGCGGGGGCGCAAGGTGGTCTTTCGTTAATCCCCATCCCCTTTTTTTCCTCGCCCCAAAAGGGCGAGGAAAAAAAGGGAATGTGGGGCGTGGAAGTAAAATCCTTATATACCCCCGCGGAAGCGGGGGCCTGTTACAAAACAACATTGGGAACGACTGTTACCCGGTAGCACCAGTTTTTGAACCAGGCCGAGAAATGTAAAAATGATTTCTTGCAATTGACTTTGTAACAGTATATTATGTTTGAAGGTTGGTGGTTCGTACGCAAATCTTTTTAGATTGGCCAACCTCGGTTACATCATATCGAACATAAACTATGGGGAAGAAGGAACAATGATAAGTGAGCATCGTACTTCTTCGATTGGGGAATGGAACCAGTTTCGCCTGGCTGTGGCTATGAAGGGAGCGGATTGGGCGTTTCGCGTGCCGGCCTTGAGAGACTGGCTCCTGGAGAAACTCCTGGACCGTCTGGAAACGGCTTATGACCAGACAGAGTACAACGACGAGCAACTCATGCACGTACACTGGCTGGGCAGGACGCTCCGCCCGTTTCTCCAGCGACTGGTCAGCGAGCGCCCCGCCGCTGCTCGCGCCATGCTGCGGTTCCTTATTACCTGGTCACAAGATATGTACCACAGGGATGCCGCCCAGATCGCCGGACAGGCCACTCCCTGCACCGCTGTAATCGAGCCGACGGACCGCTGCAATCTCCACTGCCCGGGATGTTACGCAAAAAGTTCCTCCGACGGGTTCGATCTGCCGTTTGAGCAATTGGTTCAGATCGTCAGGCAGGTTATCGACATGGGTGTAAGTCTGATAACCATATCCGGCGGCGAACCGTTCCTGCGGGAAAAGTCCGACCGGACCATTACCCGCCTCGGCGAGATGTTTCCAAATCAGGGTTTTTTGATTTATACCAACGGCACATTGATTGACGATGTAACCGCCGAGCGAATGGGGCGTGTAGGAAACATATTCCCCGCAATCAGCGTCGAGGGATTCGAACACCAGACCGACTACCGCCGCGGCAAAGGCGTCTATGAACTGAACCGGCGAGTTCGCCAACGACTTGCAGAACACGGTGTAATGGTTGGTTTCTCAGCCACCATAACGAGAGAGAACGCCGAGGCCATTGCATCCGACGCATTTATCGATCTCCGCATCGCAGAGGGCGATTTGTTCGGGTGGTTCTTCCTGCTCCAACCGATAGGTCGCAGCCCGCGGGCGGACCTGATGGTGACGGCGGACCAGCGGGCGGCGCTGCGTGATGCGGTATATCGCTGGAGAGACCAGCGCCGACCGATATTTTTGGGAGATTTCTGGAATGACGGACCGCTGGTCGGCGGATGCATCGCCGGCGGAAGGTATTACTTCCATATCTACGCCAACGGCGATATCAGCCCGTGCGTTTTTTCGCCGATTGCCGCCGGAAACATTTTCGATATAATCGCAGGAAGGAGTGAATACGCCAGCCTGAACGACTTCGTGCAGCGGCATCCGCTTTTTGTGGGCTTCCGTGAAAAGCAGAAACTTATCCACGACCGCGCCGCACCCTGCGTGCTCATCGACCATCCTGAGCTGTTCCGGCAACTATGCAGTGAAGTAGGATATCGACCCGCCAAGAACATGCCGGCAGACTATCTGGAAGGCCCGATCGCTGAAGCCATTGATACTATTGCTGAAACCTGGAAGGCGAAAATCCCCCACTTGTCCCCCCTTCCGGCGGAAATCGAAAGGGCAAACAGACAATCTCAAAAAGTCGCTTCTGTGGTATAATCTTCGTAAAAAGCGCTTCGTCCACCAAAGGGACGAGTAAGTATTGCTCAGTATCCGCCGGTAATCCTTATTTTACGTAAATACCCGCAAAACCCTTGGCTTATTTAGCTGAATTGTTATACTGTATTTACACCCTGGGGATGTAGCTCAGTTGGGAGAGCGGCTGGTTCGCAATCAGCAGGTCAGGGGTTCGAATCCCCTCATCTCCAGTTTTTGTTCGTCACTCGCGTCGAATGGAAAATGTTGCGGTGCAATCCGCGGGACAAAGCCCGGCCTTTTTTTCGTTGTCTCGGCCTAATTTACTCGTGGATATTTTCAAGGGAGAATTTGACTATGGGACTTCAAGGTAAAAAGATCGCGATAATGCTTGACCAGGCCTATCAGGAACTGGAGGTGTGGTATCCCTATTATCGCTTCACCGAAGCCGGGGCTGGGGTTGTACTGGTCGGACCGAAGGCAGGAGTTACTTATCCGTCGAAACTGGGTTATCCGTGCATATCGGATGCCGCCGCCGGAAATGTGAGCGGCGAGGATTTTGACGCGGTGATTGTCCCGGGCGGATGGTCGCCGGACTTCATGCGGAGGGATGAATCAATGATCCGCTTCATCCGGCAGTGCGCCGAGGCGAAAATCGTCCTGGCCGCCATCTGCCACGGCGGTTGGATGCTCTGCTGCACCGACGCATTGGAAGGCAGACGGGCCACTTCGTTTATCGCCATCAGGCACGATATGATTAACGCCGGTGCCGATTGGGTGGATGAGGAATGCGTCGTCGATGGCAACGTCATCACCGCCCGCACGCCCGGCGACCTGCCCGCCTTCTGCAAGGCGATTATCAAAGCGATTTCGTAAAACCGGATGGTCGCCGTGATCTCACCCTTTTCGGGGCGCCGGTGAAATCAGCAAAACTTCTATAGCAGTTAACGATAAATCGCAGCGCGGCGCGGCTGTCTCGGCCATGGAATCATGGGCGGGACGCTCGTGCCACGATCCTCACAAACACTACAATATAACGTGAACTGCTCTAAAAAAATAATTTCGCATGCGACGACACGGATGATCCGGCAAGGTATCAAAAAAACGGGGATGAGAATACCTCCCTGAATGATTCCGAACGTAACCACCAACGACCAAGCCGCTACACCCGATCGTTAACGACTCTGATTGAAATTCAGGCGCCGCCGTTCTGGACTTTTCTTTTCATCAGTCTGCCGGCCTTGAAACGTACGGTGCGTTTTTCGGGTACGTGTACTCGTTCGAGCGTCTTAGGATTTTGTGCCATGCGAGCAGCCCTGACCCTCGCCTCAAAGACGCCAAAGTCGCGAAACTCCAGCCGATTACCACGGACCAGTTCTGCAATAACCTCATCCATAAAATTCTGAACGATCTCTTTGACGAGAACGTGCCTGGCTCCGGTTCGTTCGGCGATGCGATCTACAAGTTCCTTTTTGGTTACGTTATGCATGGCTCAATCCTTTGCATTCCCCTGGATTTTATACATAAGATTTGTCTCAACCGACTTTGCGACTTACACATTACTACGCGATTATAAATTATATTACCATAAAGACTTCCCGTCGGCAAGGAAAAATCAGTCTCTATAGGGACCGGCGGGTCTGAAAACAAGTCTGCTTCCTGACGGGATGTGTCCCTGTTCTTCAAAAATCAGCAACTCATTCTCATCGGCCAACCACGGTTCGGGAAGATAATAATATTCCTGCGGACCGATATTCCAGAACCGCCCGACGTTGTAACCATTGAGATAGATCTGTCCTTTTTTCGCACCGTTGATTCGCAGGAAAAGCGGTTCGGAGGCCTTGTTGTATTTGAACCGACAGCGGTACCATGCAGGCAGGCCTTTACCGACAACACGGCCTGTTTCCGACGGAACGGTCCATTTTCGGCTCGACCATTTTCTAGCGCCGGCAGAAATTGATTCAGTTAACAGGTGAAATTTTATTTTCTCCAGATCCTTCGGTTTTACATCGCCCCACAGCAGCATTTTGAGGGTGTTTTTCCCCTTCTTCAACTCTTTTCCGAGGGTTACGTCGCCATAACCGGCAAATCCAGGGAAAAACCCCACCTGCCTATCATTGCACGTAATTACTGGCTGGTAGGGCAAATCGGTGTAGGACAGATGAACAGGATGTATCTTCGGAAAGTTGAAGGTTATCTCAGCGGTCCATATCTGTTTGGCTTCGATCTCCGCCAGCATGTTCGACATCATACGTGGAATCATTCGACGCGAGAAATCTCCGCCTGCGCTGAGTTTGAACTTGCCCGGACGAAGCGATTTGGCGTTCCACAGATGCCCAAACAACCCCTTGGGTTTGCCTAAACTGGGTCCGAAATTATCCCGACCAAGGTTATCGGCGAGAAACACGACCACGTTTTGTCCGCGTTTGAAGTTCACCGGTATGGGTTTTCTTACCGCTTCAGGCCCCCTTCCCCACACGCCAACCATATTCCCATTCACATAGATTAGTGCGCGGTCTTCGCAGTCAGGAAGAAACAGGTGTTTTCCGGCGGCCCGGGGAGAATCCAACACAAGATGATACCAGCCATAGCCTTGATCGATGCCTAAAGCGGCAAGGTCTCTGGGGCGGTCAAGTTTTTCCCATTCTAACTCGTCCTTAATGGGCTCTTCGCAGACACACACCCGCTCGAAGGCGCCCAGCCTAGGCGGCTTGGGACGGCTGGTTGAAACTTGCTTTACTTTTTTGTGTGTAACCTGACCGTCGGATGAGATAATCGAGTACTGCTTCATTTCGTCAGTCAGTGTAATGTCCTCAACCGTCTCTGCGACGAATTTCGGACCAAAAACGAGCGAACCGTCCACTTCCCACGTCCGCTGCGCCAGATCGCTGTTGATTATGATGATTTTCTGGCCGGAGTGCTCCAATACCAGCGGCTTGTCGCCATCGGGAATCTCGTGTCGAATTTCCTGGTCGTTGATGCAAATACGCCCTTCCCATCCCACCGGGCCATGTAATACAAGGTTGTCGGCGCCGAACAAGCCCAACGGCATGAGGTTGGAGTAGTTCAGCAGGCGA
This sequence comes from Planctomycetota bacterium, assembly GCA_034190305.1. Lineage (GTDB taxonomy): Bacteria > Planctomycetota > Phycisphaerae > SM23-33 > SM23-33 > JAUWNJ01. The sequence continues at coordinate 6,922 of JAXHSV010000095.1, forward strand.
TCCGGCGATAACCTCACCATTACCGGAACGGCGACGGCGCCCAGTGGAAGGAGGGAAACTTCCATATCCTTTCCGTCGGGCAATGAAATGGCTGCGGAAGTTACTTCGTCCCGACCGTTATTAGTAATCACAGCCAATCTTCCCGACGGGCCTGACAGGTTCAGCGTCTGCGTGGAGTCGTGAACCGTTACACCGGGTCCCTCCATACGCATCTGTGCGATGACCTGACCGAAATGGTTCGCAAACATATTGACCAGTTTGGTCAGGTAGTATTTTTCCGTCAATCCGCCGCCCTCCGCCAGGGGCGCGTCATAATCATAACTGGTGGTTTGCCAAGACGACTCTGTGGTTCCAAGCCTGCTGCCCCAGAAGGCGAAATTCGTCCCCCCGTGCCACATATAGTAATTGACCTGGCAACCGCAGCCCAGGATTTCCAGCGCCAGTCTGGCGGACTCTCTGGCATCTCTCCTCTGGTGGGACTCGCCCCAGTAGTCGAACCACCCAGGCCAGAACTCCGTCGCCAGCATGGGAGCGTCCGGCTGGACCTCCCGCAAACACTTGAGGAATTGGACGGCCCCTTTATAACCGTTAAAGCACTCGATCGCGTCGGGAACCATCGGTTGGGTCAAATTGTTACAGGTGATGATAGGGATATCAAAGCCGGATCGTCGGATAAGCTGGCTGATGAACCTACAGTAGTTCAGCCGGTCCGGCATGGTAGTGGTGTAATACTCGTTTTCGTTCTGAATAAGGATGATGTTCCCGCCACGAGTTACCTGCAAATCCGCCAGCCGGGGAAGAACCTTCCCCAGATATTTACCCAAAAAGTGCATATACGCGGCATTGGCGGTGCGGTAGGTGATACCGCTTTTTGTCACCAGCCAAGCCGGCAGGCCCCCGAAATCCCACTCGGCGCAGATGTAGGGTCCGGGACGAAGGATAACATACAGACCTAACTCGCCGGCCTGGATGATGAATTCCCGTAAGTCCTTGTCGCCACTAAAGTCCCACTGACCTTCCTGGGGTTCGTGAAAATTCCACGCCACGTAGGTCTGAACGCAATTCAGTCCGGCCCGCTTGGCCTTAAGCAGACGGTCCCGCCATAACTGGTGCGGTACACGAAAGTAATGAATGCTGCCGCTCGAAAGCCATAACCGCCGACCATCCAGGAAGAAACTGCGGTTATCATAACCGACTGTCGCCAAGGTTGTATCCCCAATTCTATGAGTCTGTAAGGTTAGCGACAACCCATCGCCTTTATTATCGTAGTCTATCAGCCTGCTTCACACAATTCCAACAAAAAACACCATTTACGGCATTTTCTGCGTATAATTTTCCTAACCCCCTAATTTACAAACAATTAGCCGAATTCTGTCGCTTTTGGGCTCATGATTCATCTGTCTGGGGGTCCGTCGCACAGGCAGGCAGAGATTAGGCCATTTAGAGAACCGCTGGCCAGGCAGATGCAGGTGTCGGCTCCGCCGTAATACACGCGGATGCGGTCGTCGTCCTCATCGGCAATTGCACCGCAGGTGAATACCACGTTGGGCACCACGCCGGTCCGTTCGTAATCGGTGTCCGGCGACAGAATCGAGCCGCGAATCAGGCCTACTATCCGCTCAGGATTCTCAAGGTCCAGCAGCATCGCGCCGAGGCAATATCGATATCCGGCGCACGACTGGCGAACGCCGTGAATGATCGTCAGCCATCCTTTTTCGGTGCGAATGGGCGGAGTCGGACCGATCTTGGTCCGCGCCCACGGCGCAAATCCGGGCTTAAGCATCGGACGGAAGTGTCCCCAGTGGACAAGGTCCGGCGACCTGGCCAGCCAGATGTTGCCGTCGGTGTGATGCTCGTCCGGCGCGACACGATAAGGCCGATCTAAGCGCATGTAATAGCCGCCGATCTTTCCCGGAAACAGACACGGGACGCGGTTGTCCGGCAGCGAGACAACGTCAATATACTCGAATTCCCGGAAATCCTTCGTTCGCCCCAGGACTCCCAGCGTACCCCAACCCCCACCGGGATGGATAATGTAGTACCAGCCTTCCAGGTAAGTAACTCGCGTGTCGATCACGCCGCCGACGACCTTTGAGAAAGGCTCGAAATCCGGTTTCTTCAGGAACGGCTCCGGGTCGATGTCGAATTTGACGCCGTCGGTGCTGCGGGCTACGTGAGTGGTCGCATCGCCGGGAATACCTCGGTAACTGCCGCTGCGATGGATGATTGAAACAAGAAGGATCGTCTCATCTCCCATCATCGCCTGGCCGCAATTGAACACCGACAGAGCACCGGGAAAATCTGCAGGACTCAGCAGTGGGTTCTCGCCGTGCCGCTGGAGTTGATAATCATTCACCTTGACGTCTTTGATTCCGGACATGTTTTTTTCCTTATAATTACAAAACACCTAAAAAACCGGCAAGTTTGAATAAACAGCATCCTTTGCGGCTGGATTTCTGAATTATATTTGCAGAACCCCCGCTTTTTCAAGAACTTGCAGCACAAGGCGTTCGAACGGCGACGATGTGGGAGCCTGAAGGTAAATAGCACCCTTTTCCAGGCAGGACTTCTCTGCACTGCGGATGAACTCGCCCCATCGTTCGGCGTAGGACGCCAAAACGGTTTCGTTTATATTTAGGTTCATCCGCCGGCCGGTTTCGACCGAGCCAAGTTGCATAGGGCCCAGCAGTGACGGAGCAGCGTCGTAGCGATCCACAATTTGCAGCAGGATTACCTCGCTTGTGCGCTGCCTGAGGGCAGACAACGCCCCCGCCAGGTCATCGTCGGCGTCGAGCAGGTCCGTCAGTATGATTACCGTTCCAGCCTCTTTGTACCTGCGGGCGTACTGCTCGACAGATGCGCCGAGACTCGTCCTTCCTTCGGCGTTAAGGGTTTCGAGATATTCCAGCACCTGCAATATCTGCCTGCGGTTTCGACCTGTCTGCATTCCGTCGCCCAGTTCGTCGCTGAAGGGTATTATTTGCACACGGTCCAGCCCGGACATCGCCACGTACGCCAGTGCCGCCGCCGTCCGGCGAGCGTAATCAAACTTGCCGACCCGCCCGCCCTCGGCGCCCAGAGACATCGAACCGGAGCAATCCAGGAATATCGTTACGATCCCTTCGCTGTGCTCGTGGAAGAGTCTCAGCAGCATCCGTTCCATCCGGGCATAGCAGGGCCAGTCGAGTAGTCGCATATCGTCGCCCGGTGTGTAGGCGCGGTGGTCGGCGAATTCCAGCCCGTCGCCGAGCCGGCGGGTCCGCCTCTGTCCGCCTCCGTGTGAAGACGCGGAAATCCGCTTGGCTATAAGCCCAAGCCGGGCAAGCCGCTGCAAAAACTCATCGTCAAATAATTTCCCACGAACCATGTGAGTCAATATAACTCAAACTGACTGATTTTTCATTCTTTCTGGTCTCAAAACGATAACCCAAATGGGACCAAAGGCACAACTTGAATTGGCATAGGCAGCGGCTATGTAGCCCTCAACGAAGACGACGACAATAATAACAGCACAGCCGACAAGAACGAGAATCCGGTTACGGGCGAAGACGATCTCGTACCGATCTACCTTTCCAGGACCGGCCCCGATCAGGGTACGATCACTCTGAGCGCAACTTCCGGCGGGAGCAAGGTCAAGGTGTGGAAGGACGCCACTAAGACGGAGGTGTCTCCCAACACGTGGGACGCAGCGGATATCCCGGCATCTCCGAACTCAAAGACCCTTTTCGTCGAAGGCGGAGGCAATTTCGCTTTTTGATTCCGGGATTGTCTTTCCATTCTCCGTGTTGATGACCTCGGCGACCTCGCCAGACTTCCCGTTCTTTTCGCAAACTCAGGCCGAAAAGTCCCGGCAGGACACCGCTCGGGTGCGCGCCACACCGGTAACGCGGAGTCTTGCTCGCGAAATTGGCGTAGGCCTTACGTTGTTGTCAACGGCGGCATTGAAGTCCGTCCGGTTGCCGGTGTCAGCCTGGCGACGGACCACCGCCTGATTAATGGCATGCAGGCGGCGAAATTCCTAGCCAGAGTCAAAGAGACGACAGAGTCAGGCGTACTTTTTTGAAAGCATCAGGAATCTCGGTTGTCCCGATTTGCATATACTCCGTGGTCAAGGGCGGCGCGAACGAAGGCCTGCATATTCTCAATCGGGGTATGCTTGGGGATACCGCATCCGCCGCAGAGAATGAAATGGCTACCGGAGGCTTTCCCTGCCTCCACGCACTCGGCGGTAATCCGATAGGCCTCGCTGGCCTCGGCGTTTGCAAGCTGTATCGGATCGACGTTACCTCGAATGGTTACGCCGTGGGCTTTGCCCATCGACACCGCCTCGGCGATATCGACTACCGAGTCAACCTCCACGGCGTCGGCCCCGGACGAAATGAGCAGGTCCAGCAAGTGACTTGCTGCGCCGCAGACGTGAAGGAAC
>JAXHSV010000096.1:0-11066 GCA_034190305.1 Planctomycetota bacterium
CGGGGATCGACGACGTCTATGATTTCAACCGCGACAAAAAAGTAGGCCCGACGGACGAAATAATAGCACGCAGCAACGGAACAAGTTCCCTGACGGCATTGATGTTAATCACCGTTCCGTAATACCGTTTGCGGCATGGCAAGCAAATTACGGAAGGCCTAATCTGTCAGATGTGAACAGACGGCATTGGGCATTGGCGGCACAGGCTTTGCCGGGGTTATTTCTGTTTCAATTCCTTGATTCAGCAGAACAGCAGAATTATAAGGGAAGGGTGCGCGACAACCTTCTGTCTCTGATGCCTATTGCAAGGGAAACATATCAATGACCAGACGTGATGAACATGAAGCGGATGTATGCGTAATCGGCGGGGGAATGGCCGGGCTGGCAGCGGCGCTGTCGGCGGCGAGGCACGGCGCGACAGTTATACTGATGCACGATCGTCCGGTATTGGGCGGAAATTCTTCCAGCGAATGCAGAATGCACGTAAGCGGGGCAGACAGGCACAATAAAATCCCAAACGTCCGCGAGACAGGAATACTCGAAGAACTCCGGCTGACCAACGTCCGCCACAATCGGCAGCGCAGTTTCAGCGTCTGGGACACGGTCCTCTACGACGCCGCCCGCAGGGAAGAAAACCTCACGCTGATGCTGAACTGCTCGTGCTGCGATGCGGAAATGGATGGCGAAAAAATCGTCTCGATTACCGGCTGGCAGACGACAACGCAGATTCACCGGACAGTCCGGGCGAAGATATTTATCGACGCCAGCGGCGACGCGATTCTCGCGCCGCTGACCGGGGCGGAATTTCGGATGGGGCGCGAGGGGAGATACGAGTACGGCGAGTCGTTCGCGCCGGAAAAGCCCGATTCGAGCACGATGGGAATGACACTGTGCTTCGCCGCACGCGAGCACGACACGCCCCAGCCGTTCGAACCGCCGGACTGGGCAAACCGATACGACCGATGCGAGGACCTTCCGGAACCGCGGGAACGTCATCTGTGGTGGTCTATGGGGTACTGGTGGATAGAACTGGGCGGGATGGACCATAGCATCCACGACACCGAAAAAATCCGCGACGAACTACTGGCTGTGGTCTATGGCGTATGGGACCACATCAAGAACCGCGGCGACCACGGCGCGGATAACTGGGCGCTGGAGTGGGTGCAGTTTCTCCCGGGCAAGCGGGAATCGCGGCGGTACGTTGGCAAACATGTGCTGACGCAGAACGACATCGGATCCGAAGGACGTTTCGACGACGTCGTCGCCTATGGCGGGTGGACTATGGACGATCATACACCCGAAGGCTTCGGCTGTGCGAAACTGGGACTTCCGCCGACTATATTCAATCCCGCGCCTTCGCCTTACGGAATTCCCTACGGCGTTCTGGTTGCCCGCGATATTGAGAACCTTATGTTCGCCGGAAGGTGCGCAAGTTGTTCGCACATGGCGATGTCTTCGACGCGCGTTATGGCAACGGCGACGGTGATGGGACAGGCGGCGGGAACGGCTTCGGCAATAGCAATCCGGCGAGGCATCACGCCGGCCGATGTGTCCGAATATATAGACGAACTCCAACAGACGCTCCTTTCCGACGATGCATACCTGCCGGGCGTGCCTCAAAGATTCTCCGAAACGACTATGCAGGCGGAACTGACCGCCTCGTCCGGCGAGCCTGAACCGCTCCGAGACGGGATAAATCGGCCCGTCGGCGACGATGAGCACGCATGGCGCTGCCGGGTGGGCGACACGCTCGTGATGCAATTTCCCGCTCCCTGCAATATCAAACGCCTCACGCTCATCGCAGACAGCTCGCTCGATACGCTCATCCAGATGAGTCATTTCGGCGACTTCGGCGAACTGACTGCCCCGCCGGAATCGCTTATCAGAGACGCCCGCGTTGAGGTTCTTTCCGCCGGCAAGTGGTCGCTCGCAGGTCAGGTCAAAGGAAATTATCATCGGCTTATCCGCATCCCAATTGACAGTCAGGCAGCCTGCGACGATAACGGTCGGGTCGAGGCGATACGCCTGACCATAGAAAAGACCTGGGGCGCCGAAGAAACCAGACTATTCGCAGCATACGTAGAATGAACCGTCCGATCAGGAGCATGGCATGAGCAAATTGACTCGAACCGCATTGGCGATAGAAGAGGAACTGCTGGCGAGATTCGACAACTGGACGACCGCCCACGGCTACTCCAACCGTTCAGAGGCGCTGCGGGATTTGGTCCGATCGGCCCTGGTGAAGGCAGAGTGGGAAAAGCCCGCCGCCAAAGTCCTCGCTACACTTTCAATTATCTACGACCACCAGCAGCGAGAACTGTCCAAGCAACTCACCGCCCTCCAGCACGCCGATCATCATGCCATTCTGTGCAGCCAACACGTTCATCTGGACCGGCATAAATGCCTGGAGGTAATAGTAATGTCCGGTACGGTCAGGCAGTTGCGACGTATCTGCGACGCCATTACCGCCGCCAGGGGCGTACTTACCGGAAAACTGACCCTCCTAAGCAAGAAGTTATAGGATGCGGCTGGCGATGGGGCATCTCTGCCAACAGGCAAATCTCACAGTGTCAGGAAGTACATCACAACGGCCAGCACTGTCAGTCCGGTAACAGCGATAAGGTAAACAATAAGCACACGGGCGAGTTTGCCGCGGGCGAATTTATCGCCGGCGACTTCGTCGCGGGTGGGTTCGTATTGCAATTTCCGCAGCGCCTGGCGGACATAAAACACCTCGCCGGGATGGTCCTCGCAAAGGTCAACCGCCTCGGAGTCAGTCTTGGTTGGTTCGGCCTGGTTCGATACAGGCGGATCGGCTTCGGGCGCCGCAGGTGGTTCGGCGGGGTTCGCTACAGGCGACACCTCTGCCTGCGAATCCGCTTCCAGAAGGCGCCGGCGCGAAGCGTGACGACGGGCAATGCTCGCCAGGACGTTCTCGTCGTTTTCGTCTGCCGGTCTGGAGGGACCCGACAACGAACCGTCTCGCCGGGCATAGGCCCGGCCCGGTATGCAGTTGCTCTTTTGGTTTGTCATGGTTATTAATAGTGATAACATAACCCGTCAGTCGTAAAAAAGGGATGAAAAATTCGCCATGTCGAAGGAGCCGAAAATGAATAATGCACACATTGTCAATCCAATCCTGATTTTGATGTTCGCTTTCGTAACGATCCTTTGCGCAACCGGATGCCGTCGTCGTTCACCGGGATCGGGAGGACACGCTGTCCAGCCTCCGCTGTCCGGTAAAAAGATACTTATGGTCATCGCTCCCAGGCAGTTCCGCGATGAGGAACTTTTTGTGCCCAGAGAGTATTTTATGGTCCGCGGCGCGACGGTAACGGTTGCCTGTTCGGCAACGGGTCGGATTAACGGAATGATGGGGCGGTCGTTCTCGCCTGATGCGAAACTCGCCGAAGTTTCAGTCGTCGATTTCGACGCGGTCATCTTCGTGGGCGGAGCCGGCGCCGAGGCGTATTTCGACGACCCCGTCGCTCATAAACTCGCCCGCGACGCCGATTCCGGAGGGAAGGTCCTCGGCGCCATCTGCATTGCACCGGCAATTCTCGCCAATTCCGGCGTGCTGAAGGGACGTTCGGCGACGACCTTCGCAACGGTGCGCGAAATACTCGTTGCCGGCGGGGCGAGGGTCATGGACTCTTCCTGTGTAAGGGAAGGCATGATTATTACCGCCGACGGCCCCGCCGCTGCAGAAGAATTCGCCGATGCCGTTACAAAGGCGCTGACCGAGAACTAAAACCCGCATTTACCTGTCGGCGAGCGGGCTCCGAATAATCGGTCCGTGCTGGCCCGAATTGGCCCGAACGGTTTCCAGTTTTTTTGGAGTAGATCCGTCTTTCGGGGTCTTCTACCGCTTGCCCATAGGCCAGCATGACTCGTGTGTCTTTCGATCGTTTCGATGGTCTTTTTTGACTCTATGTCAAATTTGGGATAATATACGGCGACAATTGGATTTCAGCGGCAAGATGGTCCGCTGATAGTCTCTGCCAAACCACAGGAGAGACATTATGCGTAAAAAGCAGACTCCCGGGCAGAAAAAAGAACAAATGGAATCGTTACGGCAAAGTGAGTCCTGGCTGCGGCTGATAATGGATAACACCTCTGACGGCATCCTCATTACCGAATACAACCCGAAGACGGACAAGCGCAGGCTAATAATGTGCAACGATCGGTACGTCGAAATGTCGGGCCGCAGCAAGGAGGAACTGATGAGGTCCGAAGACCTTAATGAATTCCTACGTTGGAAAAAAGCTCGTAGTGGGTTCTTGCGCGATCGGCTGGCGCATGGTGCGAGGCTGGAAGGCACCGCTTCCTGGCTCCGTCCGGACGGAAAGGAAGACATCCATGAGTGGACTTCGACCATACTGAAGATTGGCGACAAATATCATGTCGTCGGTATCGAACGTGACATCACCGAACGCGTGAAGGACGAAGAAAGGCTTCGGCGCCTGGCGATGATCGCCGACCAGGCGGCAGAGGGAATCGCCGTGGTTGACCTCGACGGAACCTTTCAGTTCGTCAACATGGCATGGGCCAGGATGCATGGATACGAGACCGGACAAGAACTGGTCGGTAAACATCTCAGTGTGTGCCACACTCCTGAGCAGATGAAAACATACGTGAACCCGTTCAACGAGGAAGTCAAACTAAACGGTCGGCACGTGGGTGAAAGCGAACAGATGCGAAAGGACGGAACCACATTCCCTTCGGAGATGATAGTAAGTCTGTTCAGGGACGAGGAAGGCAACCCTATCGGTTTTCTCGCTTTTGCGATAGACATCACCGAACGCAAGCAGGCCGAGGAAGCGTTGCATGCGTCGGAACTGCAATACAGAACCACGCTCGATTCGATAGTTGATGCGATTCACGTAGTCGGTAAAGACCTGCGGATCATCCTCTGTAACTCTGCCCTGGAGCAGTGGCGCAGACAATTGGGGCTGGAAAGCAACCCGGTGGGACTAACCGTCTTTGAGGCCTTTCCATTCCTGCCGGAAAGTGTGCGCGATGAGTATCACAACGTATTTCAAACCGGCAAGACATTCATTCGCGAGGAAACCTTCACAATCGACAACAAGAAGTACAGCACGGAAGCGCGAAAGATACCGATACTTAATAGGGGTAAGGTCATACAAATCATCACGGTGCTCCGAGACATCACCGGACGCAAGCAGTCTGAAGAAGCGTTACGTGACAGCGAGGAGACGGCTCGAGCACTTCTGAACGCCACCCTCGATTTGGTGCTGCTGATAAAGCCTGACGGCACCATATTGGCGGTGAATGAGATAGCGGCCAAAAGATTCGGGAAACCTGTGAGTGAACTTATAGGCGAGAACGTTCGCGACGTTCACCAACCCGATATAGCCGAACAAAGACTCGCCCAGAGCGACAAGGTTGTCCGTACGGGCAAGCCGTTGCGTTTCGAGGATGAACATGACGGACGATGGCTGAATCACAGTATTTGTCCAGTCTTCGATTTGGAAGGAAAGGTGGTTCGGCTCGCTATTTTCGTCAGCGACATCACGGATCGTAAGAAGGCCGAAGATGCGTTGCGAAACAGCGAGGATAACTTGCGCAAGCGGGTGAGGGAGCTCAACTGCCTCTATCAAATTACAGAGGTGGTAAATGCGTGCGGAGATGATATTGACGCCCTGCTTCAGGGAATCGTAGATATCCTCCCGGAATCATGCCGACATCCGAAAAATGCGTGTGCGAGAATCACCTTTGGCCAGAAGAAATACGCAACGGACAATTTCATGCAATCGACGTGGAACCTGGCGGCGGACATCCTGATTGCCGGAGAGAAGGCGGGTGTCTTGGAAGTTTTCTTCCTTGATGAAAAACCAACCACTGATGAAATTCTGTTTCTGAAAGAAGAGCGATCCTTGATAGATGCCATAGCGGCGCGAATCGGAAGAAACATCGAACGCATTCAGGCCCAGCAGCGACTTATTGCAGAGCAGTCTGCATTGTATGAGAAGAACGTTGCCTTGCGAGAGGTTATGGCCGGGATTCAGGACGAAAAGAAAGAATTCAGCCGGCGGGTCATCGGAAATGTTGAGAAAATCATTATGCCGATGCTGCACACCCTTGAACATGAACTACCTCAGGGACAGAGAAAATATCTGAACCTGCTGAGGGAAAGCATAGAGGACATCACCTTACCTTTCGCCGACAATCTCTCGAGGGAATTTGCATCTCTTACGCCGACCGAGATCCGTATTTGCAACCTTATAAGAAGGGGGATTCCAACCAAAGAGATTGCCGATCTGCATCATATCTCGCCGGCCACCGTAAATAAGCATCGCGAACATATACGTCGCAAACTGCGAATTACAAACAAGAACATAAATCTGGAAACCTATCTTACAAATTACATGTCTGCTCACCAATGATTGCCCTAAATTGGATAAAATGCGCTACAATTGTTCACTGAATTGTTTGTTGCTAAGTGCTGCGGAGGGAGTAAGTTACATTCCGACGCCAACAGGATGGGCGGGGGCTTAAAAAACAGCGACACTTGGTGTGCACGAAATATACGCACTGGGTACGCAATAACGCCGCAGCACATTTTCCATTTTTTATTTGCAAAAATCGGGATTTGTGGTTAGAATTAGTGATTGTGGGCAAGGAGGCTGACCGGTCTGAAGGGATTCGAGAAAAAGGATGTGTCGGTCCTGTCTGGTATTGGTCGCTTAGGTAGGTAAAAAGCCCTTTTGTTTGCAGTGGTGTGGTTGCGAAAGCGGATTGTTGTTTGTTATGCGCGCGTAGGAGCACGTATCGCAATAGAATAGAAAAGCGGCGAATCAGCATCATGCTTTGTCCGCTTGTGCCGATTCACCGCAGGGACCGGGGCGGGTGCTTATGCGCCCGTTCCGGTGGGCCTATGTTAATTATACGCCAAATAGAGAGTCGGGTTCAACTTGTTTTTTCGGGTTTGCTCGGAATTCTAATCGGGGTTCAGGGACGGGCGAAGGAGGAATATCATGCCTGAACCGATAACACTCGTGGCGGTAGGGGGAGGTATGATCGGGTTGGCGACACACTTGGCGCGTCGCTATTTCGAAATGGCCAAAGAGGTGGTGGACGTTATCCTTGGCACCGTCGTCTTAATCCTGTCGCTGCCGATTCTGGGGGTCTGTGCGATTATCATTAAACTATCGAGCAAAGGTTCCGTCTTCTACAGCCAAGTCCGCGCCGGTAAAAACGGCAAGCCGTTTCGCATGTACAAACTTCGGACGATGCGTGCCGACGCCGAATCGGACACCGGGGCCGTCTGGGCGCAGGACAACGACCCCCGCGTGATTCGGTGGTGCCGGTGGATGAGGCACAGCCACGTGGATGAACTTCCCCAACTCGTCAACGTCATCAAAGGCGATATGTCGCTTGTTGGTCCGCGGCCTGAACGCCTGGAAATAATGGCTGAGTTGGAAAAACGTTATCCCGAAGTTAGAAAGCGCCTGTCCGTTCGCCCGGGAATTACCGGGCTTGCGCAGGTTCGCAACGGCTACGACACCTCCGTCCAGGCTTTCAAAGACAAACTCGAGGCGGACCTTAGGTATATCGAACGGCGCAAGTGGGGTATGGAACTGCGAATCCTGGCTGCAACAATGACTAAATTCAACGACAAGGAATCTAGGTAATGGAAAAGGCGGTTTCCCTGAAAGAAGGTCTGTAACGCGTAACCAGGCTGATAGTGCGAGCATGTGAAAGGCGAACAGCAATGTTGTTAATGTTTATGACAAAGAAAAACTTGCTGGTGGTTTACATGACACTATTAGCTGCGACGGTCTTGGGAGGAACCGTCTCTGCTCAAGCCGTCACGTTCCACTTTGCTGCGGACGGGCTAGCGGCCCAGGCCACTTTCGAACGCGACGTTGACAATAACAACCTGATTGTTACGTTGGACAATTCATCGCCCGGAGACGTCATGGTGCCGAGCGATATCCTGACAGCGGTTTTCTTTGACCTGGTCGGAACCCCGGCGTTGGAACCGATTTGCGGTTTGGTGGCGCCCGGCAGCGCCGTTGTGTTCGGACCCTCCATCACTAACGTGGGCGGGGAGTGGGCGTATAAGGCGGGTCTTACGGGGGCGCCCGGCGGCGCCGAGCGAGGGATCAGTTCCGCCGGCCTCGATCTTTTCGGGCCGGGGGATCTTTTTCCCGGTGGTAACCTGTCCGGGCCTGAAAGCCCTGACGGGATGCAGTATGGCCTTGTCAGCGCCGGCGACGACCCGTCCACCGGCAATGCACAGGTAACAGGGGCCAGCCCGTTCGTGAAGTCTGCTGTGGTATTCACTCTCGCCCTGCCTGATGGTTTTGAGCAGATTGATGTTTCCAATGTTTGGTTCCAGTATGGCACGGATCTCATTGAGCCGTCTTATCCCGGAGAGGAAAACGGGAGCGAAGGCGACGCCCCAATACCGGAACCAATAACGTTGATATGTCTGGGTTCCGGTATCGGCATTCTGGTGGAGTATTCCCGCAAGCGGTTTTGGTATCTCGCCGGCCTAGGCTGTTGAGATAAGGGCGTAAAAAAAAAGTGCAATCGACGAAAAAGACATCAAAGCATTTTGGCAATACCGACGAGGTGCGAATCCTCGCCGCAATGATTGGATTCAACGACAAGGAGGCTCGGTGATGACAAGACAAACCTTATCCAAGGGGGTAAGAACCTCATCGCTCGTTCCCTCGCGCCGTTACAAAGGTCCGGCGGAGAGTGCGGAGAGGTTGCGTTGGTGGTGGCCGACAGTCGTACTCCTGCTTATTGCCTTACCCTGGAGTACGTCGGCCTGGGGCATCACTGTTGACGGCGAGATCGGACTGGGCGAGTGGGCGCAGGCAAACGTCATCATCCTTGACCCGAATGAGCCGGATGTCCCAAACGATTACGACCTCTATTCCATTATGCTCGACGACGGAAACCTGCAGTTGTATGTGTCCGTCAGCGTCTATGGGGACCGTCCAGCCCTGGCGGCTGAAGGTTCCGAAAGACCCTACCTGGACTTTTACTTCAACCTCTATGCCGGCGGCGGACCGGTTCGCCGCTTCGGGTTGACTTTTAACAACGGATACGGCTTCGATCCCGGCGAGATGCACCTGATCCAGTACGACGGCGACCGGTGGGTTGACCTTGGCCAACCCACCTACGCCATGAGCAGCGCCATAGAGGTCGCCATTCCATGGTCGATGCTTCCGGAGCAACTGACCGTCTTTGAGACTATCGCGGCCCAGGGCCTGTTTTTCCTCTATAACGTCGCACCGGGCGACGCCAATAACAACGGTGTGGTTGACGACTGCGACCTCAACCTGCTGCTGACCAATTGGAACAGAGTCGGAGGTGTCGGCTGGTATGAAGGCGACTTCAACCTGGATATCTGTATCGACGATTCGGACCTGAACATTCTGCTGAGCCACTTCCGCTACCACAGCGCAGGCGGATGCACGTACGACATCTTCGATGAAGGAACCATAGTAGCCAGGAATGAACTACTGACCGAGCACACCCCCGAACCGTTGACGATGCTGGCTATCGGGATGGGCGCTGCCGGCTTGGCGGTATATGTCCGAAAACGCAAAAAGATATGATTCTTTGGTCTGACTTGGTTGCGCAGGTTTGTTGCCTGTGCAGTAAGGCCAAGAATGCTCCTCAAATGGTGGGGGGCAGGAAAGGAGTGGATGGAATTATGAAATATGTAACACTAATTGTAGCAGCAGGCCTGATACTGACCGTCACCGTGACGGCCGGGGCCACAACCTTGGTTTTTGACCCTAACGACATCTTCAATTATGCCACGAGCGATGATACTCGCCTGAATCAGCAGGGTACGGCCCGCTATATCGGCGGCCCTAGAACCGATTACCACAACATTCCAACTGGCAGGTACTACATGACGTACAGCGACGCCGGGGGCTATGGTAGTCGCGACACTGGAGCCACGGCAGCAAAAGACCTCACGAGCGTGGCGAACATCCTGAGATTTGGGGGTGATGCTGGTTACCAGGGTGTGAATTGGTTCCAGTTGTACTTGCAGGGTGGTAGCGGCAGCACTTGGGGCGAAAAGGTGGTTTTGAAGTCGGGCTCAACAATGACTCCCTCCGTGAACGGTGAGTTTGGCTGGAGGATCCCCACGGGCTATGGCAACACTCCCGTGTACGATACCCTTCTCGGTGGCGACCCGGACGTGAACCAGAATGCGTTCAGTCCGGTCTTCAATCCCGCCGAAAAGCTTTTTTCAGTCACCGGCGACTTCTTCGTCGATGAGAACGGAAACGGAGTTTACGACGCGGGTGACACCGGCCTGGTTATAGGTCAGGATTACACTATCTGGTTTTACGCGAGGCTTACGAACTGGCACTACGTGGACGATTACGGGAATGACGCTTGGGGAAATCCGGGGTACATCGAGGGCACGATCATTGCGACTGCCGTTCCCGAGCCGTTGACGATGCTGGCAGTATTCACGGGCGTCGCAGGTCTGGCTGGGTATGTCCGCAAACGTAGAAAGATATGATTATTTGGTTTGGCTGGTTGCGCAGGTTTGTTGCCTGTGATTGAAGAACATGAAGGCAGTATGAACATGAAAAATTCAACTGGCAAAACAAGGAAAGGGGGTGGCATCGGACAGAAAAGTAAGGTGATTAACGAATCGCCGGGCAGGCCTGCCTAACGGCAGGTAAGGTAAGGCTGCTTCCTGACCCGGCGAAGACCTGACCGCCCGAAGTCGGCGCGGTCGGAATCAGCCATCAGGGCTGGAACCGGTTACGCCGAGGGAAAAAACAGCAGCCGAAGAATCCTCCGCAAAAAGCGGAGAAGGCGAAGCAAGAAAGGAGTGGAAAAGAAATGAAGTATGTAACACTAATTGTAGCAGCAGGCCTGATACTGGCTGTCACCGTGACGGCCGGGGCCAAATCTGTAACCCTCATTTTCGACCCGAACGACATACTCGACCTGTACCCAGGTTCTGCGGGGTATTCAGATGTACCCGGTGAGAATAAGGCCACTCAGGTTAATGCACGAAGGATACACGAAAGTTGGGCATCGACATTCTATGA
>JAXHSV010000097.1:0-11010 GCA_034190305.1 Planctomycetota bacterium
ACGAAAAGGCGTATATCAGTGCAGTTTCATTATGGGATTTTGAGCAGGAGAAAGCATCCATGCCGTCGAACAGTGGATTCGATAACGACAAATACCTGAAGGAGCAGACCGGCGCAATTCTGGAGCAGGTCGAGCGGTTTAATAACAAACTATACCTGGAGTTCGGCGGGAAACTGCTTTTCGACTATCACGCAGCCCGTGTTCTTCCGGGGTTCGACCCGAACGTCAAGATGCACCTGCTGCGGAAACTGAAGGACAAGGCCGACATAATCCTGTGCATTCACGCCGGCGATATCGAGCGGAGAAAAATCCGCGCCGATTTCGGCATAAGCTACGACAGCGACGCTCTTCGTCTGATCGACGACCTGCGGGAATGGGACATCGAAGTTAGAGCGGTGGTTATCACCCGCTTCAACAATCAACCGGCCGCTCTGGTGTTTAAAAACAAACTCCAGCGTCGCAACGTAAGGGTCTATACGCACTCGGCGACCAGAGGGTATCCCGCCGACGTGGACCTCATCGTCAGCGACGAGGGTTACGGTGCGAACGAATATATCGAGACGCACAACCCGCTGGTGGTCGTTACCGGTCCAGGCCCCGGAAGCGGAAAACTGGCGACCTGCCTGTCGCAACTCTATCACGATTACCAGAAAGGAAGAAAGAGCGGATACGCCAAGTTCGAGACTTTTCCCATCTGGAACCTGCCTCTGAAACATCCGGTCAACGTAGCGTACGAAGCGGCGACGGCCGACATAAGAGACTTCAACCTGATCGACCCGTTCCATTTGTCCGCCTATGGAAAAACGGTGGTCAATTACAATCGCGACGTCGATGCGTTCCCCGTTCTGGCAAGGATTCTGGAGAGAATTACGGGCGCAGAATCGATTTACAAATCCCCCACGGACATGGGCGTCAACCGGGCCAGTTTCGCAATCACGGACGATGCGGTGGTAACCGAAGCGGCCAAACAGGAGGTTATCAGGCGATATTTCCGATACGAATGTGAATATGCAATGGGCCTGTCCGACAGGGAAACGGTCGAAAGGGTCGAGGTGCTGATGAAGCAACTGGACGTCAGGTGCGAGGACAGGAAAGTAGTCGCCCCGGCCAGACAGGCTGCGATCGAGGCGCAGCAGCAGAACAGGGGAAACGAGGGCATCTTCTGCGGAGCGGCAATGGAACTGGCGGACGGAACCATCATCACGGGCCGGAACTCTTCACTCATGCACGCAGCCAGCAGCCTGATCCTCAACGCCATCAAGAAACTGGCGGAAATGCCGGAGAAACTCCATCTTCTCTCGCCAAGCATTATCAAGTCCATCGCCGATTTCAAGGAGGACATCCTCAACAGGCGGTCCCTGAGCCTGGACCTGGAGGAGACGCTAATCGCCATCAGCATCGAAGCCGCCGCTCATCCAGCCGCTAAAATGGCGATGGAGAAATTGAAGGAAATCCGCGGCTGCGAGGTACACATGACCCACATCCCCACCCCCGGCGACGAGGCCGGCCTGCGAAGACTGGGAATCAACCTGACGGCAGAACCGAATTTTTCAACCACAAATCTGTTCGTAACGTGAGAATCCGCAGGCACAAGGAAGAATTTTACTTGGTGCCTCGTGATTGATTTTCGGAATTCTTTATGGTATCATTTCGTTATGGTAATCAGCAGGAATGGAGATCGAAATGTCGGAAGTGCGAACAGTTGAGATACCCGAGAGCGTTCTGGCCAGCGCCCAAACCCTGGACGAACTCGGCGACTGGCTGTCTGCTCATAATCCTAACTTTCTGGAGCAGATGAGGCGGATTCACGAAGCCGAAGACATTGCCGAAAAAGGCAAGGACTTGACGGAGATACTGAAGCAGTGGCCTATCGAGTGACAGTCTTACCGACAGCCGAGGCGGACCTGGAACAACTCGACGCTGCCGTTCGGCGAAAAGTTCTGCGCTGATTGGTCTGGCTTGGCGAAAATGCCTCGCAAATAATCCATCACCGTCTTGCGAATCTTCCTGATGATCTTGGGGGTCTATGCCGATTGCGGAGCGGAGATTATAGGATTCTCTATTGGATGTATCCGCCGAAGGAAAGCCTGAAGATATACCGCGTTCAACACCGGCGCGAGGTGTATCGCAAGTTGTAAAGGGTGGGTAATATCGTCACTCAGGCTTATGCCCTAACTTCTCACGTGCACGCCGTGGCTGCGGAGGTATTCTTTTACTTCGGCTATGGAATAGGTTCCGTAGTGGAAGATGGATGCAGCCAGTGCGGCATCGGCTTTGCCTTTGGTCAATACTGCCAGCATGTCTTCAGGCCCGCCGGCGCCGCCTGAGGCGATTACAGGTATGGAGACCGCCTCGTTGACGGCGGCGTTCAGTTCGATGTCGTATCCGGCCGTGTGGCCGTCGGAGTCTATCGAGGTCAGCATGATTTCGCCGGCTCCGAGACTCTCGACCTGCCTGGACCACTGAATTACGTCGATTCCCGTCGGCGTCGTTCCGGCGTTGATGTACACCTCCCAACTTGGCGTCACAGGTGTTTTGGGTACCACAGGCGTCTCGCCTGGTAGTACGGGCGGGACGCCCGTACTACCAACTCGTTTGGCGTCGATGGCGACGACGACTGCCTGGTTTCCGAAGGCTTCGGCAACCTCGGTTATCAGCGGCTTGTTTTTCACAGCCGCTGTGTTGATGGAAATCTTCTCCGCTCCTGCGCTCAGCAGTCCGCGAGCATCATCTATTGTCGAGATGCCCCCGCCTATAGTGAACGGGATGAAAACCTCTTCAGCCACCCGCGCCGCCAGTTCGAGAATTGTCTTTCGGGCTTCGAGTGTGGCGGTGATGTCGAGAAAGACCAGTTCATCGGCTCCGGCGTCGCTGTATTGCTTGCCGCATTCGACCGGGTCTCCGGCATCACGCAGGTTCACAAACGACCGACCCTTGACCACCCGGCCGTTCTTTACATCTAGGCATGGTATAATTCGTTTAGCTAACATGACAGAACAGATTTTAACCACAAAGGGCACAAAGAACACAAAGAACAGATTTATTTGTCAGAAACAGCAAAAAATATGTTTCTTGTATATTGCTCTAATAAACGATGCGTTTGATTCCCTTCTTGAGAAGATTGCAGCGAAAATTAATCAGTAAACCTAATCTATAACCGGTAGTTCGGAGGTAACTGATCAGTTGTGCCTCGTGGATTGGAAGTATGGAGTCAACGGTTTTCAATTCAACTATGACTCCGGGCTCGACCAGAAGGTCGAGTCGTTGGCCTTCAATTCGCAAATCCTTGTAGAGCAGTGCAATCGGCACTTGTTGATGTACAGTTAATCCCATCAGCCGCATCTCATGCACAAGCGCCTTTTCATACACGCTTTCGAGAAAGCCCGGGGCGAGATGACGGTGCACCTCGATAGCGGCTCCTATAATTTCGTTACTGGCCTTGTCCACCTCCGGTGGGATGGAGTTACGCGAAAGCGATTTATCGGACGGACAACGCACAATTAAATTTCAATTCCTTTCTTTGTGTCCTTTGTGGTTCACTTTGTTTGGCATAACCTGTAGAAATTTTTCAACATCTCCAATCCTTCCGGCCCGGAGCGTTCGGGGTGGAACTGCGTACCGAAAACGTTATCTTTCCGGACGACCGAGGCAAATGTCTTTCCGTAATCGGTCAAACCTATAACGGCGGCGGGCTCGTCAGGGGCCACGTAATATGAATGGGCGAAGTAGAAGAAGGCTTCGTCTTTAACGCCGATCAGCAGCGGCGAGGGATTTTGCTGTCTGACTTCGTTCCATCCCATGTGCGGGATTTTGAGCGACTCGGTGAATCGTTTGACTTTACCGGGGATAATTCCCAGCCCCTCGTGCCGGCCATGCTCTTCGCTCTCGCTGAAGAGCAATTGCATCCCCAGGCAGATACCCAGCAGCGGCTTTCCGTTACGCACGGATTCCAGCACAACCTCGGCCAGGCCGAGTTTGCGCAGGTTCTCCATCGCCCGCCAGAATGCGCCCACGCCGGGCAGTATTACGCCGTCGGCGGCGGAAGCCTCGCCGGCATCGGAAGTTATCGTCGATTCGGCGCCGATCCGTCGCAAGGCGCACTGAACGCTTCGAAGGTTGCCGAGTCCGTAATCTATAATAACAATCATTTCATCACTAGGGTGTAGGGTATAGGGAGTAGGGCGTAGGGAAAAATTGAAAATAATCGGTAATTATTAAACACTGAACCGTTTCTCCCTATACCCTGCTCCCTACGCCCTATGCCCTTCCTTTATTCCCACTCTATCGTCGAGGGCGGCTTGGAGGAGATGTCATAGACGACCCTGTTGACGCCGTGGACTTCGTTGATTATGCGGGCAGACAGACGCCCCAAAAGTTCGTGAGGCAGTCGCGCCCAGTCTGCGGTCATGGCGTCCAGGCTCGTAACCACACGCATAGCCACGACGTTGGCGTAGGTCCGCTCATCTCCCATCACGCCGACGCTCTTGACCGGAAGAAGCACGGCGAAGGACTGCCAGATTCTGTCGTAACCTTCCCATCCTTCCATCTCCTGCTGGACGATCGTGTCGGCTGACCGGAGTATTTCGAGGCGTTCTTCTGTAACTTCTCCGATGATGCGTACAGCCAGTCCCGGTCCGGGGAAGGGCTGGCGGTTCACAAGATGGGCGGGAAGGCCCAACTCGGTTCCAAGCCTGCGAACCTCGTCCTTGAAAAGTTCCCGCAGCGGCTCGATCAGTTCGAAGCCCAGTTCGTCCGGCAAACCGCCGACATTGTGATGGGTCTTTATAGTGGCGGATGGTCCGCCGCGGGCAGAGATGCTCTCGATTACGTCGGGATACAGCGTGCCCTGCGCGAGGAAATCTATCTTTCCGATGTCCCTGGCTGTCCGTGCGAAAACGTCTATAAACACCTTTCCGATAATCTTTCGCTTCTGTTCCGGGTCGGTTACGCTCGCCAGCGCGTCGATAAATTCCCGCCTGGCATCGACGAGTTGCATATTCAGCGGGAAGTCCTTGCCGAAGAACTGCTCGATTTGGTCCGCTTCGCCCGCCCGCAGCAGCCCGTTATCGACGAAAACGGCGTGCATCCTTTCACCGATGGCGCGATTCAGCAGCGCAGCCGTTACGGATGAGTCAACCCCGCCGGAAAGCCCGCAGATGACTCGCCCGTCGCCGACCTGTTGTTTTATCCGCGCTACTTCTTTGCTGATAAATCCAGCCATCGTCCACCCGCCGCTGCAACCCGCGATGCGAAAGAGGAAATTATGCAGGATTTCCTTTCCTTTGGTTGTGTGAACCACTTCGGGGTGAAACTGGACGCCATAAACTTTTTTTCCGGCGTTGCCCATGGCGGCCACATGGCAATCGTCGGTGTGGGCGAGCGTATCGAAGCCCGGCGGAAGTTCTCTGACGAGGTCGCCGTGACTCATCCACACGTCCAGGTGATTGTCCAGGCCGGCGAATAATTCGTCGCTCCTGTCCACCTGCAATGTCGCAGGTCCGTATTCCCCTCCGGTGTGTTTTTCGACCACGCCGCCCAGGAGTTGTCCAAGCAGTTGCATCCCGTAGCAAATCCCCAGTATGGGTATGTCCATTTTCAGTACGGCGGCATCCATACTCGGCGCCTCATCTGTGCGGACCGAAGCCGGGCCGCCGGAGAGAATTATCGCCGCGACTCGACTGAGCTCGCCGAAGTCCGGTGCCGCTTGCGAGACCTCGCCGGCTGAAATGTCGTGCGGGACTATCTCGCAATAAACGCCCAATTCCCTGACCCGCCGGGCAATCAACTGGCAGGTCTGCGAACCGAAATCCAACACCAATACTTTTTCACGCATGTCGATGCCTCTACGAGCGAAAACAGATTGAACCACAAAGAACACAAAGGACACGAAGAGAGAAAAATAATTTCTTTGTTCTTTTATGTCCCTTTGTGTTCTTTGTGGTTTTATTTTATTTTTCTTATTTCATCGACAAATCTGTCGAACAGGTACTGCGCATCATGCGGGCCCGGGCAGGCTTCGGGGTGGTATTGCACCGAGAATATCGGCAGGTGCTTGTGCCGCAGGCCTTCGAGCGTCTGGTCGTTCAGGTTTATGTGTGTAATTTCCACCTCACTGGTCGCCAAAGAGTCGATATCGACGCAGAAACCGTGATTTTGTACGGTAATCGCCACCTCACCTGTCGGCAGGTCTTTTACCGGGTGGTTTGCCCCGTGGTGGCCGAACTTGAGTTTGTAAGTTTTTCCTCCCAGCGCCAGTGCGAGAATCTGCTGGCCAAGGCAGATGCCGAATATCGGCAGGGGCGTTTTTCGAGGCGGATTTTCAATCAGCGTCCGGACGGTTTTGATGACGCCGAGAACCGGTTCCGGATCGCCGGGCCCGTTGGACAGCATCAGCCCGTCGGGATTCATCTGTGCTATTTGTTCTGCGTCGGTCGATGCCGGAACGACCATTACCTCGCATCCCGCCGATTTCAACCGGCGCAGAATTCCGTACTTTACGCCGCAGTCGAGCACCACTACGCGCAATGCCGACTCTGACTCGCCGTTTTGTTCCCAGCGATAGGGCTTTTCACAGGTAACGGTCTCGACCAGGTTTCTGCCTTCCAGCGACGGCGAGGCATTGGCCTTGGCGAGAAGCGAATCGGCGTCGAGGTCCTCGGTGCTCATCACAGCCCTCATCGCCCCAGCCGTTCGCAGGCGCTTGGTCAGTTCCCGTGTGTCAATACCCTCGATTCCCAACACGCCGTGGTCGCGCAGGTAAGAGTCCAGGTCGGTCTCTGAGCGGAAGTTGCTCGTGATTCGCGACAATTCCTTTACGACGAATCCTTCCAGCCAGAGGCCTCGGCTTTCGGCATCGGCGGCGTTGACGCCGTAGTTGCCTATGAGCGGATACGTCATTGCCACGATCTGCCCGCGATATGACGGGTCGGTCAACACCTCCTGGTATCCGGTCATTGAGGTGTTGAAGACCACTTCGCCGGCGCGTTCGCCGGGCGCACCGAAGGATGTGCCTGTAAATACAGTTCCGTCTTCCATAACCAGCATTGCCGGTCGATCGGTCCGGGTTTTCGTCCGCTCTGTCATTATAGATAGCCTCGTTGTCGGAGGCGAAAGTTTAGTGCCTTTTTCGCCCCGGGACAATTATTTGAGAATAATTTTTAAGAGAACTTGATTTATCCGGTAGTATAGTGTCATAATAGATAATTTGATTGAATTAATAAGTAAAGAGGAGCGGTGAATGGGAAAGACACTGGAGGCGATGCGTGCTCTTCAGGCAATTGAGCATCAACTTGCTGATGTTCGCAGGCAATTCAGCAGCAGCAGCGCTGCTGTCGGTGTTCAACAAAAGCAGGTTGACGAGTTGCGACATCGGTTTCAGTCACTTCACGATGAGGTTCTCTCTCTCCAGAAACAGGCCGGCGCCGTCGAACTGGACCTGAAGAGCAGAGAAGAACAAGTCAGCAAGTTACGCCGGTCTCTGAACTCCGCCAAGACCAACAAGGAATATGCCGCGACCCTGACCCAGCTCAATACCCTCAAGGCCGATAATTCCAAACTTGAAGACAATGCCTTGAAACTGATGCAGCAGGTCGATCAGGTTCGGGCCGAAGCAAAAGAGGTTGAAGATCGGATAACCCATGCCGAAAAACGCTTCGAACAGGTCAGGCAGACATCGAGCGAGGAAACCGTCAGGTTCCGGACCATGCTTGAGGAACTTCAGTCCAGGCGTAAATCAGCCGCCGAGGAAGTCCCGCCCAACGCGCTCAGCATTTTCGACCGCATTGCCGCTATCAGGGATGGCGACGTAATGGCCAAGATCGAGATTATCGGCAAAAAACCTCCGTATCAGTACATCTGTGCGGGTTGTAACATGTCAATCGCCGCCGAGCACGCCAACGCGCTGCGAACGCGGGACGAAATCCGCTTCTGCGACTGCTGTGGAAGAATCCTGTACCTCCAGGAGCAGGAATCGGTTCAGCAGGCCTGACGGACAGATTCATTAAATCGGGAACCGGTAGTCGGTAGTCGGTGTCCGGTGAAAAATCAGACGACCATAAACTGACTACCGGCAAATAATATGGGATATGGGTAACAAAGCATTTTCGGTTTTGATAAATATTGACGGCGGGGCGCGTGGTAATCCGGGTCCAGCCGGGGCGGGGGTGGTCATCCAAAGCGCCGACGACGGGACCGTTCTGTTCGAGGGGGGATTCTTCCTTGGCGAGGCGACAAACAACGTTGCGGAATATCAAGCCCTCCTGGAGGCTCTGCCCGCCGCTCGCAAACTGGGGGCAGAGAGCGTCGAGGTATGCAGCGATTCTGAATTGCTCGTCCGCCAGATGAACGGGCGGTATCGCGTGAAAAACGCCGGACTGAAACCGATGTTCGACCGGGCCTGCCGGATGAGAAAGAAATTCAGCAATTTTTCCATCCGGCACGTACGGCGTGAAGAAAACACCCTGGCCGATAAACTTGTCAACCAGGCAATCAACCTAAAACAGAACGTCGAAGACGCAGCGGGACATAGTTAACAGGTTGATTGGTCAACCGGTCAATCAGTCGATAATGGTTACCGATGCGCCAACCGGGGAAATAATTTAA
The DNA here is from genome assembly GCA_034190305.1 of Planctomycetota bacterium. Lineage (GTDB taxonomy): Bacteria > Planctomycetota > Phycisphaerae > SM23-33 > SM23-33 > JAUWNJ01. Next base: position 8,602 of record JAXHSV010000097.1, read on the forward strand.
AGGGAGAATAAATGATGAAAGACAACCCAATTGTCGCCATTGTCGGGGCGATAGGAGCCTTTTCGGTGGCCATTGTTGCACTGTTTTGTGTCTTTATCCGCCAGCATCTCTGGCCCACGCTGCCGGCAACTGTCGGCGTGCTTGCTTTGATGGGGATCGTCATGGGATATTTAGCCAAGGCCAGGAAAGATTATAATAACCGTTCGTCTAACGATGAGGAATAAGCCTCGGCAACCAGTCAACCAATTGACAATTAACAGCAATGGCGCGTTTTTCTGAAAGGTTCGTCAGTCAGGTTCAGCAGGCCACGGACATCGTCGATGTGGTAGGCCAGTACGTTGCGCTGAAAAAGCGTGGAAAGGAGTTCGTCGGTCTTTGCCCGTTCCACGAGGACCATCGTCCGAGCATGTACGTCTCACCGGCCAAGCAGATTTTCAAGTGCTTCGCCTGCGGGGCGGGGGGAAGCGTCTTTCAGTTCCTGATGGGCATTCAGAAGGTAACGTTTCCCGAGTCGGTCCGACAACTGGCCGAGCGTGCCGGAATTCCGATACCGGAAGATACAACGCCGCAACGCACGGACAGCGACCTGTCCGCCGAAACGCTGGTGAAACTGACGACATTCGCTGCCCGCTTCTTCCGGGACCGACTCGGTTCCGACGAAGGCGCCGCAGTCCTGGAGTACGCTCGCAGCCGGAAACTCACCGACGAGTCCATCAAACGTTTCGGGCTTGGATATGCGCCGGACTCGTGGGAGGCGTTGCGTTCCGCCGCCATCGGCGCAGGATTTACCGACAGGCAACTGACGTCGGCTGGGCTGGTAGTGCAGCGGGAGGACGGTTCGACCTACGACCGGTTTCGCAATCGGATGATATTTCCAATATTCGACGTAACCGGCAGGGTAATCGCCTTCGGCGGTCGGGCAATGGCTGACGATGAGCGGGCGAAATACCTCAACAGCCCGGAGACGGTCCTGTTCGACAAGTCCGCCAATCTCTACGGATTGAACTGGTCGCACCGCCACATTGCCCAAACCGGCCAGGCCGTTATCGTCGAGGGCTACCTCGACGCATTGATGCTCATTCAGGAAGGCATCGAGAACGTAGCAGCCACTCTCGGCACGTCACTGACGGAGCGGCATGTTCGCCTTCTTGGCCGATATGCCCGCGAAGTGGTGCTGGTCTTCGACTCCGACACAGCCGGTCAAGCGGCGGCCGAACGGGCGATCGAGATATTTCTCGCCCAGCGGCTCCACGTCCGTGTCGCAACCGTTCCGGCCCACACGTCCGGCCCGTCCGGGCAGGAGACCGAAATCGCCGGACAGGTCGTAAAGGACCCGTGCGATTACGTACTTGCAGCAGGGCCTGAGGCTGTGCGGAAACTCCTGGACGAGGCGCCCGACGCCCTCGGCTTTGCATGGAGCCGTCGGGCGGACGCCTATCGCCGGGCCGACACGCTTCCGGAAAAACGTGAAATTCTTGAGGAATTTCTCCGCCTGGTGGTTTCGTCGTCGGCCTATGGTTCGATTGACGCGCTGCGCGAGGGATTGCTGATCGGACAGGTTTCCGAACTGGTCGGACTTTCGACGGCGGATGTTACCGAGCATATGCGCCGCCTTTCCCGGCGAATTCGCCGCTCCGTCGGCGGACCGCCCGATAGGGACGACGCGACCGGAACGAATAACGGCGGCGCTGCCGTCCGTGCGGAGAAATGGCTGCTCGGCGCCCTGATTAACGAACCGGAACTTTTCGAGTCGGTCCGCGAAAGCATCACACCGGAGATGTTCGCCGAACCGCTGCTGAGAAGTATCGCTGAGCATCTCTGGCGACTGGCCTGCGAATCCAGGCTGGAGATAACAGCGCTGTTGATGGCCGGACAGACCGAGCAATGGGGAAGGGTCGTTACGGACCTTCAATCAGCCGGTCAGCAGCGCGGAAATTACACCCGGACTCTAGCAGATGCAGCCGAGGTTCTTCTCCGCCGCCGCAGACTCGAACAGATGCAGCAACTCAAGGACGGGAAGGATACGAATCAGAACGACGTTTTGCGAAAAATCTCCGAAGAAGCCCGCAAGCCCGACCCGCGACGACGACCGAAAGTGTAAGCGGTTTGTTTTATCAGGCGCTCTGAAATTTATCCTTGGATTTTACACATGTTGCGGTACTCTTATAGGATTACAGTGTTTATAGTTATCCGGGATCAATAAAGAGACAATGAATCTGAAGTCTGTAAGCGTGAATTTCCTTCGACTTGCCGGAGCGGCGGTGGGTTTAGGGCTTCTGCTGGTGCTTTCCGGCATGCTGGTCCGTCCTGACCTGTCGGCCAAACCGCCCTCCTACAGCAAGGACGAGATAGACGCAGCCGAAAAGGCTCGGCGGACCGAACTCAACTCGGAAAATCTTCCGAGACTTC
>JAXHSV010000098.1:0-10813 GCA_034190305.1 Planctomycetota bacterium
CGGTTTCGGAAGCCAGATTTCTCATCTGATGCGGGTCCCGCCTGTTATCGAACAGGAACTCGCGCCGGCCCGCGCGCTGGAGAGCATAGGTATAACGCTTGTCTCGCAAAGCCCGCCATTCAAAACCATCGTCCCAGTCAACGCTCGGACCCATCCTCTGAAGGAACGCGGCCTTGGGTTCCGGTCCCGGCCTGCCCAGGACACAGTGGGCAAGGTCCATCCCCTCGACGCTGTCGGGGATCGGCGCGTCCATCAGCGACAGTAATGTGGGCATTATGTCCGGAGTATTCAGGCAGACGTCGGATGTGTATCCTGTCGGAACTATTCCAGGTTGGCTGATAAGCAGCGGAACCCGCGCGGCCTCATCGTAGAAGATATTTTTCTGCACCCGTCCGTGAGCGCCGAAAAGATCTCCGTGATCGCTTGTGAATACGACGATAGTGTCTTCTGCGAGACCGAGATCGTCGAGGCGCTTCAAAAGACGCCCTACATTCCAATCAAGGTTCGCCGTCATTGCGTAATAGATCCGCTGCCATTGCAGGAGGTTTGGCTTGACGTTGTTTTGCCACCACTGCTCGTCGAACCAGGCGTGAATGTACCGGCCTGAACCTTCCCTGTAACTCGGCGGCGGCGGAAAATCGATATCCCGAAATCGGGCCAACCATTCTTCGGGCACATTCTCCTGCGTCCAGGGTTGATGGGGCGTGCCGTATGAGACGAACAGGCAGAACGGTTGGTCGTTCTGTTTTGCTTTCCGCAAATACGCGACAGCCAGGTCGGTCATCGCGTCAGGTTCGTATCCTTCGATGTCTATGCGTTGGAATTCGTTTTTGTAGTAGAAGCCTTTGTAGTAGTCGTGATTGAAGTTGTAAGCGGCCCAGTAGTCGTCAAAACCCATCCGGTCTGGTCCGGGCGGGACGAAATGATTTGCGGGATTGGCGACAAGTTCGGCGACGTTTTCGTGAGTCTTTGTCTGCGTTGAATACAGATGCCACTTGCCGACGTAGGCGCATCTGTACCCGTGTTCGGTCAGAGTACCGGCCAGTGTGGGCATGTCCGTCCGCGCGGACAATTCGTTCATTACGTAGCCGTTGGTCGTCAGGTAGCAGCCTGTCATCAGCGACGCCCGGTAAGGCCCGCAGAGAGGCTGAATCGACGTGGCATTAATAAAGTTAGCGCCCGTGCCCGCCAGTCGGTCCAGATTCGGCGTCATCGCTCGCGCATCGCCCATGAAGCCGCACGAATGCAACCGAAGCTGGTCGGCGAGTATGTATAACAGATTTGGTCCTGAACGACTCATTTTGTCTATCGGTTCTTCCTAAGGAACCATGTAATGTGAGCCGCCTGACAAATTGTCCGACTATCCATTTACACCGGGGATTGCCTTGAGCATTTTAATCAGGGGAGGGAGATCTTCCTGTAACGTGCTCCAGACAACGTCGAGGTTGATGTCGTAGTAACCATGCACGAGCCGGTGGCGCATATCGATCATATCTCGCCAGGAAATATCCTTAAGTTCCGCTCTCGCATCGGGAGAGACCTGATTGGCGGCTTCACCGATAATTTCGACGCATTTGACGACAGCCATGACGAGCTGGCGGTCCGAATCCAGGTCTTCTCGCGATCTGCCTTCTGCGAAAGCAACCGCATCGCAGGCGGCATCGAGCATGTGCCGCAGCCGGATTCTGTCGTTATCCTGCATACTGCACCTCGGCCTCGGCGAGGACGTTTTCTCGGAAATAACGGCTGATGTCTTCAGGGGTTCGCAGGTCGATTTTCCTGCCTCCGAAGACATCCGACAGTTCCCGCTCCAAACGAGCCAACCCAAACAGCCCCGGAACGTGCCCCTTCTCAAATTCCACCAGAACGTCTATGTCGCTTTCGGGGCTGAAGTCATCGCGAAGAACCGACCCAAACAACGCCAGCCGGCGAATGTGGTGCTCTCGACAAAATTGGGCGATACGCCCTTTATCCGCGTCCACTTTGACTGTCATTGTTCTTTTTCCTTGCGAACATCTATTTTTTATAGAAGTCCATCATTTGTTTGCAGGTTACGGGTTTGATTTTTCCGGCGTTTCCCGCCTGGCCGAAGGCGGTCATCCGCTTGACGCAGACCTTTTTCATGGCTTCGCGGGCCGGGCCGAGATATTTGCGCGGGTCGAAGGCTTCCGGGGTTTCGCTGAAGACCTTGCGGATCGCGCCGGTAATTGCCAATCTGCTGTCGGTATCGACGTTGACCTTTCGGACGCCGTGCTTGATTCCGCGCTGGATTTCCTCTATCGGAACGCCGTAGGTCTGCTTAATGTCCCCGCCGTACTTATTGATGATGTCCTGGAGTTCCTGCGGTACGCTGGACGAACCGTGCATCACCAGGTGCGTGTTCGGCAGGCGCTTGTGGATTTCCTCGATCAGCGTCATTTTCAGCACTTCGCCGGTCGGTTTTTTCTTGAACTTATACGCCCCGTGGCTGGTTCCGATGGCGACGGCCAGGGCGTCCACGCCGGTGTCGGCGACGAATTGCTCCGCCTGGTTCGGGTCGGTCAGATGTTCCCGGGCCTCTTCCTCGCTCAGGCCCGCGCCGTGTCCGTCCTCAATGCCTCCCAGTGCGCCGATCTCGCCCTCGACGCTGACGCCGACGGCATGGGCGGCCTGGACGACCTTTTTAGTTACCTCGGCGTTGTATTCATAGGAACTGGGCGTCTTGCCGTCTTCGCTCAGCGAGCCGTCCATCATCACGCTGGTAAAACCCTGCTCTATGGCGCTGAAGCAGGTCTCCGGCGCATTTCCGTGGTCCAGGTGCATAACGATGGGGATTTTCGGATACAGTTCCACAGCCGCCAGCATAAGATGGCGAAGATAGGCGTCGTTGGTGTACTTACGCGCGCCGCGTGAAGCCTGGATTATGACGGGGCTTTCGGTCTCGTCGGCAGCCATCATAATCGCCTGAATCTGCTCCATGTTGTTGACGTTCAGCGCAGCGACCCCGTATCCGTTCTCGGCGGCGTGGTCAAGCAGTATTCTCATCGGGACCAGTGGCATTTTAAACCTCTCTTTCCATGTCTAAATTCGGGTTTCCAAAGTCTGTTTTTCGGTAAATCGCCGCGGCATTATAGTGGGGTTCCGAATGGATATGCAAGCGATTAGTAGTTCGCAGTTTTCTGTGAGGCGCAGCGGGTTAGGAAACCCGCCGCGCAGCAAGGGTGCGGTTTTCCCATCGCTACTGTCGGATGAGGTGGATGTCCCTGCCAAGGCGTTCTGCGCGGATTTGCCCCGGGAGATTCGCTACCTTTGCCGTCCCGTTCAGGACGGCCAGCAGGTCGTCGAAGCGCTCCCGCCCAAGCGCCTGCTGGGGCGCGTCCATCGCAGCCAGCGCCTCTCGCATGGCCATTGCCGCCAACAGCGGGGGGGCCTTCTTCAACGGCGAGGTACGGAGGATAATCTGCCCGTCGGATTGCTTCCTGCACGCTCGCTCGAAAAGCCTTTGAGCGAGTTCCGCCAGGACCGATTCGGCTTCTCCCGCCGCCGAGGCCAGTCGCAACAGCGCATCGTCGGCTCGCGCGTTCAGACGGTTTCGCAGCAGAGGTAGCAACTCGTTGCGGATGAAGTTTCGCGTGAAATCCGTCTCGGCGTTGGTGTGGTCCGTTTGCCAGGTGAGTCCTTCGCTCCGGCAGAACTGCTCGATTTGTTCTCGCTTTGCCCATAGCAGCGGACGGACGAGGTACAAGTTTTCTCGCAGCGGACGTTTCGGCGCCATACCGGCCAGGCCTCGAAGGTGCGTGCCGCGGACGATGCGATGCAGAACCGTTTCGACCTGGTCGTCGGCGTGATGAGCGACGGCGACCGCGCCGGCGCCGACGCGGACCGCTACGTCTGAAAAGGCCTCGTATCGCCCCGTCCTTGCAGCCTCTTCGATGCTCATCCGCTCGGACCGGGCGATGGCGGGCGTGTCAATTCGCTCGATGTGAAACGGTCTTTTCCACTTCCGGGCAAGGTTGGCGACGAAATCCGCCTCGGCATCGGCGTCGGCCCGCAGGCTGTGATGGATGTAGGCGATGTGCAGATCGTATCGTCCCGTCAGGTGCAGCGCCGCAGCCAGGGCGACGCTGTCGGCTCCGCCGCTGACGCCGACCACTACGACCTGCCCGGTCTCCAGCAGGTCGTTGAGGGCGACAAACGCCTCCATCTCAGTTTCGAATTTCCGATTTCCAATTTCCAATTTTTATCTTCCCGACTACCGACCACTGATTATACTGTTTTTTACCTTTCATAGAGGAAAGTTACGCTTCAATGAGGCCTGTTCCTGTAAAAAAACATCACCGGGTCGTTCTGGTAATCCTGGCGGTTGTCGCGATTAACACGCTGGTGACGTTCCGTCAGAATCACATCACCGGCAGCCAGGCCAATCTGCTGGCGGAGGTTTATAAGCGCCAGGACCCGGCATTGTACAGCAGCGACGACGTGTTCGCCGGAACCGGCGACAATTCGGTCTATCGGTTGAATTTGCCGGCATGGCAGTCTGTCCTGGCGTCGGCGATAGACATCGGCGGACCTGATGAACCGATTAACGCCTTGCGCCTGCTCGGCGCCGGTATGCTGCTGCTGTACCTGTTGAGCATGTATATCCTGCTGTATCGCCAGACGCACAGCACGTCGGTGGCGACGCTGGTGGCTGTGGCTTCAATGTCGATTTTTTCGACTTCCAGACCTTACTGGGGTCTTGGTCCGATATTTACCGTTACGTCGGCGTCGCTGTACCTGACCGTTGTGCCGCTGCTGGTGCTGGGTTTCGTTCGTACGCATAAAAAACCGGCTGTGTTGTTAGTGTTCTTCCTTGTCGGTCTTTGCGGAAACATCCATTTTATGTCCGCGGCCAATCTCGCAATTGTCATGCTTACAGCGATGCTTGGGCTGGGGCGTCTGAAGCCCGGAGCGTGGGTCCGGGCGGCTGGTTCATTAACGGCGGCGGTGGTGGGGGCGTCGCCGGCGATTTATCATTACTACGTTACTTTCAGTTCCTCCGGCGCGTTCCGCCTGCCTTCAATGTCCTGGCAGTGCCTGAGAAGCGTTCTCGATAACAGCGGGATGAACGTGCTCTATCCGGGAGTGTTGATAGAGGCCCTTCGCTGGCTTCCGGTGGCTTGTACGCTGGTTGCGCCGGTGGTGATAATTCTATGCCTGGCCGGTCGGTATCGGGCGAGCAATCTGGGCGAATGGCTGGGGGTGCTGATCTCGGCGGTTTTCGTATCCTTCTGCCTGCACGGGCTTGTCCAGATAGTCCTTCGGTGGTTCAGTCCCGCTTCCGGTTTGCCGGTGCTGATTGAACTGTTCGAGGCGCTTCGCCTGGCAATGCTGCCTCTGTACGTCCTTCTGGCCCAGGCGACTGTGCATCTGTTAAGGATGACGCACAGGCATCGATCGTGGGTGCGTGTAACGGCGGGGCTGTTGGCGGCGGTGTACATCGGCTCAAGTTACAACACCCGGCCGATTCGGCACATGGTCGGCGACGCGGTCGCCGGGGTCGCGGAACGAAACCTGTTCAGTCGGCGCCGCCTGCGAGATGCCGAGCAGACGGAACTTCGGGAAGTTGCCTCATGGGCCAGCCGGCATACCGCCGAGGATGCACTTTTTATCAGCAGCAGGGCGGAAATACGACTTTACGGGCGGAGATCGCTTCTGGCGTGCCCGTCCGACCTTCCATACATTCTGCACCTTTGGCCCGGACGCGCCGGCCAATGGGATGAAACAATCAGTGCGCAGCGAAATATATTGAGGCCTTGCCAAAGCGCCCGGGCGGACGCCGATAAAATTATTGAATTTGTGGATAGATACCGGCAGCGGCAGCGTCTGTCGGCTGTACCGACGTATATCCTGTTCCCTGCAAGGTCGGCTCCGATACCGAACGACAGAATCCTTCAAATCGACTCGCCCGACGGGAAATGGGGCAGATATTGGCGATTGTTCCGCATCATTCCGGCGAAGCCCGCGACGGCGCCGGCAACGATGCCGGCAACCGTCCCTGATACGAATCCGACCACGAATACAACGACCACAACGAGTAAGAGTTGAATATTTTTTAGAGAGTGGGATAGAATATCGTCGCCGTGGCGTCGTCGTTCCGACGACGTCTAAACGAATCAGGTACGAATGAAAGGAAAGAGTATGAATAGACGAACCGTTTTAATTATTTTGTTGTCTGGTTTCATGGTCTTTACGGGCGGATGTATAAGTCGAATCGCCAAAGAGGGACTAGGCGGTGTAACGGGAGGCAAAGGCAGTTTTGCAGTACTTCAACCGGTTTCCGCAACGCTTGGAGTGTACGAGAGATTTGAACTGACCCAGCTGGCCGACGATATGAACGGGATGGCGCCAAGTGAACTTTTCAGTGCTCTTCCGGGAGAATTCGCCAAAGCACTGGACGAGGAAAAAATTCCGAATGCTTCCAGCGGCAGAACGCTCCTGATTCAAGGTAAAATTCTTCACTACGAGAACGCTTCCATGTCGGGGCACGCATTCGGCCCATTGGAAGAAGTCGTCGCGCGAATCGAGTTAGTGGACAAGGACGCCGGAAAGGTTATAGGCGTGGCCAACTGCGTCGGTCGAACCAAAGAAAGCGTTAACACAGGTGTGTCCAAGAAGACAGAAGGTCTAGCCAGAGCAATCGTAAAATGGATCAAAGAACACTACCCGGAAGACCAGCGCACCAAGTAAGAGTAAAGTCAAATCGTCCTGCGGGTCGATAAGACTCATATGTGCCCGTTTATTGAACATGCCGATTCACGGTGTGCGGCGTGCTTGTCGCTTCACCGGCTTGACGATGCGCTCGGGCTCTGCGGCGACAATTACCAAGAGTGTCCCGTCTATCGGAAGAAGCTTCTCGACGATGCCCACAACAGCCGCAACTACCCCCAAGTCCGTGAAGTTCTCCGCGCCGCCGGATGATATGCGTTCGGCTGTCGAGGCGTTCGAGGACTATCTTCGCGGCGAGTGCGGTCTGGCTGATAACACCTGCCGGGCGTATCGGCGCGACCTCATAAAGTTCGGTTCGTTTCTAAGCGATACCGGTTGTCGGTCGCTGCAAAAAATTACGCCGCGAGTGGTCGAAAATTTCCTCCTTTCTCAGAGCGCAGCCGGTAAAAGCCCCGCCTCGACCGCCCGCGCCCTGGCGGCGGTGAGAACCTTCTGCCGGTTCTGCGTCCTCACCCGCCTGATGGATTCCGACCCGTCCGGCGCGATTGACCCGCCGAGGAAATGGTCCCGCCTTCCGACAACACTGCACCATGAAGTCCTTCAGACCCTCATGGAAACACCCGTACCTGATGAGGATAAGTACTGGCTTCGTGACCGGGTGATTCTGGCGCTGCTTTACGCCACCGGCATGAGGGCGTCTGAACTTGCAGGGCTGAAACTCGGCGACATCAACTTCAACCTCGGCGTCGTTCGCGTCTTCGGCAAGGGCGGAAAGGAGCGGATCGTTCCGGTCGCGTCATCGGCACTGGAGCAGGTAGGGCGATATATCAGTCAGGACAGGCAGGGGGATAGCAACGCTGAAGCGCTGTTACTTTCGCGCACGGCAAAAGCATTGAGGCGCGAAGATATTTTCCGTATCGTTCGCAAATACGTTCGCCGAGCTGCGATTCGCAAGCGCATCAGCCCCCACACGCTGCGACACTGCTTTGCGACGCAACTGCTGGCCGGTGGGGCCAATCTTCGAAGCGTTCAGGAAATGCTGGGGCACTCCGACATCGCCACCACGCAGATTTACACGCACGTTGACGCCTCGCGCCTAAAGGCCGTTCATAAAAAGTTTCACCCGAGGGGATGATTCGATTGCGGATTTCGGAATGCAGATTGCGGATTTTTCCCAAATCCCAAACACCTGGTCTTAAGTCCCGGTCAACCGGTTTTCACTCAGGCAGGTGTTGGAGAATTTCTTCGATGGCCTCCAGTTCGGATTGCATTTCCTTCAATTGTCCCTGGAGTTCCCGCAGGGGCTGGCTGTCGCTTCCGGGTGGCGTATCGGTCAGTTCGTTTTCTATGTAACGTTTCAGCCGGTCGATCTGGTCGATTAGTTCATCGCGTCGCCGCTGGAGGTTTTCCCGCTGACCGGCGAGGTTGATTGATTCATTCATCACTTCGTCTATGACGTGCTCGGCTACGAATATCGGCGTTTCCAGCCCCACGCCAAGAGCGATTGCGTCGGAGGGGCGGGCATCGACCTGAATCGTTTTACCGTTGCGCCGTACGAAGAGCGTAGCAATGAAGGTGTGGTCTCGCAGGTCGCTGACGACGATTTTTTCAACCTTTCCGCCCATTGCCTCGATTGTTCGGGCCAACAGGTCGTGAGTCATCGGGCGGGGCATCTCGATACCTTTAAGTCTGCGGTCTATGGCCAAGGCCTCTGAGATGCCGATGACAATCGGAAAACTTCTCCCTCCGCCGCCGGTCTCCGTAAGGAAAATAACCTGCTGCGGTGAGGTTTCCGTTATTACGATCCGCGATAGTTCTACCGGTATGTCCACTTTGGACACCTCCACAGGGTCTTGCGCGGTATTCTATTACAACCCCGTGAATTCCGCAAGGTAATGAAAGTTTGACTCCACTTGCCCTAAAGCGACTGATGAGTTTGGTCAGGCTCAGTCTTGACAAGTTCTGTGGAGGCTTTAGAGTCTATCTTTCCCAACGCAGAATAATCGTTCAGAAGGAGCAATCAATGGTAAAGTTGGCGATCAACGGCGGAAAGAAATCGTCCGACCACCAGTGGCCGACCTGGCCGATCTGGGGCGATGAAGAGCGCAGGGGCCTCAACGAAGTTCTGGAATCGGGCCAATGGTGGTACGGTGAAAAGGTCAGGCAGTTCGAGCAGGCCTTCGCGGAATTTCAGGGGGCAAAGTACGGCATAACGGCCTGCAACGGCACGATAGCCCTGGAGGTGGCGCTGACGGCGATTGGCATCGGCGCGGGCGATGAAGTAATCGTCCCGCCGTACACATTCGTGGCTACGGCGTCGGCCGTACTCCGCGTCAATGCTGTTCCGGTCTTCGCCGACATCCTGCCGGAGAACCACTGCATCGATCCCGCCGACGTCGAGCGCAAAATCACAGATAAGACCAAAGCCATAATTCCCGTTCACTTCGGCGGACATGTAGCCGATATGGACGCCCTGGGCGACCTGGCGGCGAAGCGCGGAATCCCGATTATCGAAGACGCCTGCCACTCATGGGGTAGTCAGTGGAAGTCAAAGGGAACAGGCGCGCTGGGCAACTGCGGCGCGTTCAGTTTCCAGGCATCCAAGAACATCTCCAGCGCCGAAGGCGGCATCATCCTGACCGACGATGAGGACTTGGCTGAACTCTGCCGGAGTTACACAAATTGCGGACGGGGCAAGGACAAGCCCTGGTATGAGCATTACATCCTCGGCGGCAACCTGCGACTGACGGAGTTCCAGGCCGCTATCCTGCTGGCGCAGCTGACCCGACTTGAATCGCAGACGCTAAAACGCCAGGCGAACGCAGCCATACTGGATGAAGAACTCAAAGGGACGCCCGGCGTCACCGTCCTGACCAATGACCCGCGAATGACCCGGCGGAGTTATCACATGTACACATTTCGCATCAACAGCGACGATTTGGGCGTTGGCCGCGAGAAGTTCATCGAAGCGCTCGCAGCAGAAGGTCTGCCCGCATCGCAGGGTTATCCCATTCCACTTTATAAGAATCCGTTGTTCCAAAAGAGCGGGACAGGTCCGGCATTTTGTCCGACTTCCTGTCCGTATTACGGCAAGGAGATTGATTACACCAGGGTGTGTTGCCCGGTCTGTGAAGCGGTCTGTTCGGACGCCGTCTGGCTGCCGCAGGCGTTCCTCCTGGCTGACGAACAGGCAATTCGCAACGCGGCGTCGGCTATAAATAAAGTTTGCGAAAACATAGACGAATTGAGGTGAAAAATGTTTAGAGCGTCAGCGGCGACAGTTGACCTTGACCCGCCCGTAGGCGGGCGGATGATCGGGTTTTCCGCAAGGGCGAAACCATCGACGGGCGTACATGACCCCATAATGGCCAGGGCCGTCATGTTGGATGACGGCAGGACAAAGGCAGTACTCGTCTCATGCGACCTGCTGGGCTTTGAGGTGTCGGTGTCTGATGAAATTCGCCGTCGCATCGGTCAGGCCTGTGGCACTGACGCCTCGAATGTTCTTCTGGCCTGCACTCACACACACTCCAGCCCGGATTCGCTTGCTTCGGAAGCCGACTGGGTGGCGGATGCGAAAGAGAGAATTGTGGATATGGCCGGCGGCCTGGTCCCTGCTTTGAAACCGGCCCGCCTCTCGCACGGTTTGACGACCGTTACCGGAATCGGGTACAACCGCGAGAGCGACCAGCACCAAATTGATGAAAGCCTTGGCGTTATCGGAATCGACGGCGCCGACGGTCAGGCAATAGCCACTATCATCAACTACGCCACACATGCGGTTGTATTGGGGCCTGATAATCTGGAATATTCAGCCGACTTTCCCGGAGAGGTTTGTCGTCATGTCGCCCGGCTGCGAGGCGGCGTCGGCATATATCTTCAGGGCGCTTGCGGCGACGTTGACCCGGTTGTCTATCGCGATCGCGGCTGGGGAACAGGCACGTTTGACGACACGGATGAAATAGGCAAGAAACTTGCCGAAGCCGCCGCCGAAGCGCTGGCCGATGTACCTGCCGGCAGGCAAGGTGCTCCTGCTACAGAGAAAGTGAAAATTGATGCCGCTTCCAAGGTGATAGACGTTCCGCTGGACGCGCCGCCTTCGCAGGAAGAAATTGACCAAGTCGCC
>JAXHSV010000099.1:0-10719 GCA_034190305.1 Planctomycetota bacterium
ATCCGCTCCAGCCTCGACGTAACTTCGCGCAACTGCCTCCACCGCTTCCGGGTTGTCGGCGTTCAGCAATTCGGCACACTCTCCGGGCTTCAGCAACCCCTTGGCCTGCAACTCAGTACCATACACGCCATCCGTTACGCGGACTTTCCGAGCAAATGTTCTCATATCAAGCGTCACGGTTGACTCCTCCTGTCCAAAACTGGTCGATGGTATTGACCACTTGTTCAGCGGTCATATCCGATGTGTCGAGGACCAGGTCATACGCTTCATTGTGACCTTGAAATGCTTGGTGCAACATTTCGACTCGATCACTCATAAAGCCTGGCCCATACTTGTTGCGATCGTTTTCCAGCAACTCCTTTCGACAGTTGAGCATTACGCTAACTGTCGGTGCGATTCTTCGATAGTCTTCCATGCGAGCAGAATGTGTCTCGGGATCAGATGAAATGTCGGTAACGATCACGTCCATGGCGCACTCTTCGTAGTTACGCAAGAGTGAGAGCACATTGGAATGGTTTAGCGCGTACTGAAAGTCTTTCGCCCGGCGATACTCATCATCGACGATAAAATGCCGAAGGGTGTCCACCTCTATGTGAATAGCACGCCTGCGCTTGGCAAGTGTCTTTGCCACGGTGCTCTTTCCGACATTTGCCGGGCCGGTTATCAGAAGTATCATGCTTTGTCCTTTTTGACGGCGCCTTTGTGGCTGCAGAGCATGTTGCCCTTATCTTGATCGAGCACGTTGAAACCGGCCATCGTCAGCTCTGCCTTCAACGCTTCGGGCCGGCGGTGTCTGCGATTGGGGAGATACCACTTTCCGGCGATTCTTACCGAATCTTCCCACTGACAGTGTTCTTGTTCGACTGGGCTGTACACGATATCCGCGGCCGGATCAAAGAGGCAGTTTTCGCCATACCGATAGTACGCCGTTCCCGTGGACTCGTCGATGACACTCTCATCCTTATGACACCGATTGTCCTCGAAATACGCTGTGCTGATGACGTAATAGCCTTGCGGTTTCAGCCGCGCACGGACGGCTGCGAAAAGCTTATCCCGGTCGCTATCGGTGACAATGCACTGAAGGCAGTAGCTGTCAACAATCAGGTCGTATGGCTTGCCTTCGTGCGGCAACTCGACGACATCCATTACCTCATAATAAATGTCCAGGCCGCGCTTGCGGGCCTGCGCACATGCAATCTCGATGGCTGCGGGGATCAGGTCGATCCCATCGACGCGGAATCCTTGCTCAGCGAGAAAGCACGCGCCAGGACCCGTCCCGCAGCCAAGCTCCAGCGCGGCCGGATGCTCGTCGGCAAACCGCAACCTCGGCAACACGGCCTCCAAGAACTCGCGCGAGGCGAAGTTCTCAAAGCCGCTCCCGCCGTGGATTTCAGCCCAGGCAGTCTTGCCTTCAGCCTTGATGCGCTCGTATCCGGCAAGGTGTTCTGGATAGTAATACTTCATCGGCCTGTTGCTCACACTTTCCATATGTCATATTCCTGGTCGTCGGGCAATGATCCTGTTAACCGCGTGTTTGTGCAGCCCGTTAGGTCGAAAGATCCGTAGCCCGGCCCGTAGGCACGTAAGTGCCGGGTAAAAAAAGGCGGATACATTTTCGGTCCAGCCCCGTCAGAGTTTAAGCGATTCCAAACCCCGCTCTCACGAGCGGGGCTGCAAATCTTTCGTCCTGCCGGGCTAACAAAATCGGTCATTTCTGAAAGCGCTGCTCCTTTCTTTTTGGAAGTGCCGCCACTATAACGTGGTGGCCGGAGCCGCGCTTTCGTATATTCAGTTTGAGTATTTAACGCTATTACTTTACCGAACGGTTTTGGCTTAGCCAGGAGAAAACACGCCCCATCTTTCGGCGCCGATTTACCCTTTTTATTGACGCCCGGCTGTGGAGGAAATACCGTATAGGTGGCGAAGATTTACTTACGAAAGGGGCACATCATGAATCGCAACGAAATGATCGAAGGCATCATGCGTCAGGCGGGCATCTCCAAGGCCAACGTTGACCGCTTCTATGAGGGACTGGTAGCGCTGGCCGGAAGGGAACTGCTGAAGAATAATCGGTTCGTCCTGCCCGGGCTGGGGGTATTGCGTGTTCGTCGCCGGGCTGCTCGGATGGCGAGAAATCCGCAGACGGGCGAACCGGTCCACGTCCCCGCCAGGAAGGTCGTCCGCTTCAAGACCTATTCGGCCCTTGATGAATTAATGAACGGCCCGCGCAGAAAATCCGCCCAGGCCCCGCCGCCCGAACCGACCGGACAACTACCCATGGATGAAGAACCCCAGCCGGAGCAGGCTTCGTAAATTTTCAATTGGGAATTAGCAGTTGGAAATTTTTTCTACAGCGCTTTGATGATTACCAGCGTGATGTCGTCTTGTTGGGGCGTCCCTGCGAGGAATTCGCCGACGGCGGCGACGATGGCGGCATGGATTTTGGCGGCGTTTTTTTCGGCATAGGCTGACAGCACCTCTCGCATCCGGTCCTTGCCGAACATGTCGTCCGCAGAGTTGACTGCCTCCCAAATCCCGTCGGTTCCGATTGCGACGATGTCGCCGGCTTCCAGTGTAACGGGATTTACGTTCTCGAAAGTTGCGCCTTCGACGATACCCAGCGGCACGCCGGTGCTGGGTAGTTCTTCGAACTTTCCCGTACTCCGCCGCAACCAGATGGCTGGGTCGTGCCCGCCGGAGGTCCACTTCAGCGAGCGTGTTTCCGCATCCAGCACGCCGTAGAACAGCGTCATAAACCGCTCTTCGCCGGTATCCCTTACCAGGTGCGTGTTCAGAGCCTCGAACAGTTCGCTCAGGTCCCCGCCGTGCCGGCTTGCATGGCTGCGAAGCACGCCTCGCGCAGACGCCATCAGCAAGGCTGCGCCTATCCCGTGTCCGGTAACGTCGCCGACGGCAATGCCCAGTTTGCCCGCTCCCAGGTCCACCAGGTCGATGAAGTCGTAGTAATCCCCGCCGGTTTCATCGCAATAGAGACTTGTCCCTGCGATATCGAAACCGGGCAGTTTCGGTGCTTCAGCCGGCAGCAGGTGCTGTTGAATTTCCATCGCCAGGTCCAGCGACCGCTTCATTTTCTCGCGATCCCGCAGTTTCGGCCCCATTTCGTTGAAAATATCGCCGAGGTTCTGCAACTCGTCGCCGGTTTTAATTTGTACGCTTGCGTCGTAATCGCCGCCGGCGAGCCTTTCACCGGCATCGGCGAGTTGAACCAGGGGTTTGGTTACCCTGCGCGAGATAAGGAACGCCAGGATTACCACTACAATAGCGACGCACAACATGACGACCCCCGCGATCCTTATGCTGTGGGTCATCCGGTCCAGGACAAAATTCTCTGCCTCGGTGGCGTGCGCGATAACTTTCTCATAAGGCACGATGACGACGGGAAACTGCTTGTCAGGTCCGCCGGCGCCGTAGGCCCATAAGGCATCCTTACCTTTATACCGCATCTTCCGCACGCCGGACCTGCCGCCGACCGCATCGGCGAAAAGCGCCTTTAACTCATCGGTATCCCCGGATTCAAGGAACTGCTTCAGTTCAGGACCGCGCCAGTCTGCTCTGTATCCGGCGTAACTCTGCTGGGCGAGAATTACCAGTTTCCCCTCGGTTTCGCCGCCTTCGTGGTTCGGAAAAACCAGCAGTTTTGACGCATCGGAAGCCCACGGTTCAGGCAGCGTCAGTTCACCGAAGATGCCTTCAAGCGGCACGTCAATAGCCGTTACGCCGGCGAATGACCCGTCCGGTCGGAGCACAGGCATCGCCAAGGTCAGCGCAACCGTTCGCGTGGAGACCTCCACCATCGGAAGGGTCCATGTAATCGCACCGGCCTGCCTTGCCTGCGTGTACCACTGGCGCTTGCGCGGGTCGTAATCGGACGGGTAACCACCGTGCCCCGGATAGCAGGAGTGGATGCCCGTCTCCAGGGACGTGTACTGCCAGTACATGCGCTTGGAGTTGGGCCCGTAGAGCGACTTATACACCTCCGGCATCGTGGACAGGCGCGCCAGGTCGGCGGCGACAGTCTTTCTATCGACGCCCGGCGCCAGGACGCACACCTGCTGGTCGTAAGTAACCTGGATGGGCGCGGCTTTGCCGTCCGGGCCGGGGCGGAGGTGCTTGTCGGATAGGACCATGCCCGACGGTAGATTGACCTGGTCGTCATAGTCTTTGCCGAAGAACAGTCGCGGCTGAGTCGGCGGGGCCTGAGCGAGCCTGTGTTCGACCTCGCCGGCCTGAATTTGCAGCGCCAATTCCAGTATTTCCGCCTCGCGTTCGATAATCCGCCCGTGATCGTCCACGACGCGCCGGAGGTGATGGCGGGCGGTTTCGGCGAGGATTGCGCGCCTGTCCGAAGCGAGTTGACCACCGAGACGATGCATGAAGGTCAGATGCAAACCGGTCCAGACGACCAGCGGCGACAATGCAATCGCCAGGAGTAAAATCAACAATTTCCAGCGAATCTTCATGTTCGTTCACCCGGCAATGCGCATTAATTTCTCATGGCTTATTGCGTTTTTCCACGTCGAAGAGACGGCTGGGGTTGCGTGGTTTTTTGTCGTTTTCCATGTTCGAAATCCCCTTCGGTCATACACTTTAGTCCGCTCGCCGGCGTTACGCAAGGGCTGCTCTTCAGCGGGTGATTCGCCTGCGGTCGTTATTTTTAAGGTTTACCTTCCTCGGACGAACGCCCCTGGAAAACGCTCCACACCAAACGCCGGATTGGCAGGGAGGTTGTGAGTGTCTTGATTCCGGACAATTGTGTTTCCTGAAAATGCTGTTTGTTTTTGTGGCGTGCACCCACAAGCTTCGCTTGAAGGTGCCGCCCGTCGCTCTGGACAAGGCCATGGCAGAAGCCGAAGACAAGCACAGCGAGGAAATCGAGCGGTTGCAGGCCCGGCTGGCCGAGGCTGAAGAAAATTCCAAGCGGGCCCTATCGCAAGCCCAGATGACCAAGTCGGGGTACGTGTATGTCATCTCCAACATTGGATCGTTTGGTGAGGGCGTGTTTAAAATCGGCATGACGCGACGATTGGAGCCGGAAATACGTGTTCGAGAACTTGGCGACGCCTCTGTCCCGTTCCCGTTCGACGTACACATGATGATATCCTGCGAAGATGCTCCCACATTGGAAAATGCTTTGCATCGGGCATTCCATAAATTAAGTCTGAACAAGACGAACCCTCGTAAGGAATTCTACAGAACCGACATCGAAGCAATCCGCCAGATTGTGGAAAAACACCACGGCGAAGTGCAGTATGTCGCAGACCCCGAAGCGCTGGAATACCGCCAGAGTTTAGCCATGTCAGACGAGGATTCAGCGTTCATCGAGGCTGTTTACGATGCGGCCGAAGAAGAAAGCGAACCTGTGTCGGATAATCGCTGACCGCTGACCGCTGACCGCTGACGGCTGATTCACCACATCCCTTCGATGTGTTCCTGGATGGGTCTTACGTCGGGCGTTCCCGCTCGCAGGGCGGCGATGCCTTCGGCGACGGCTTCGGCGGCAGTGGCGGTTGTAATAAGCGGGATTCCCGCGACGACGGCGTTAATGCGAATGGCCTGTTCATCGGCCCGAGGCCGGCGACCCGACGGCGTATTGATAATCAGGTCAATTTTCCCGTTTTTGATCGCATCGACAACGTGAGGCCGACCCTGGAGGACCTTGTTTATTCGCTCGTTGGCAACGCGATGGCGGTCGAGGAACTCGCTGGTCCCGTCGGTGGCGAGCAGATCGAAGCCCATCGCTTTGAGACGTCGGATCGTCGGAAGCAGGTTTTGCTTGTCGGCGTCCTTGATTGACACGAAGACGGTTCCGCTTTTCGGCAGAACAGTTCCCGCGGCGATCTGGCTCTTGGCGTAAGCGAGTCCGAAGTCGCTGTCGATTCCCATCACCTCGCCGGTGGATTTCATCTCCGGTCCGAGGACCGCATCCGTTCCGGGAAAACGATTGAACGGAAAGACTGATTCCTTGACGCCGACGTGCTTCAGCGGCGGACGGGATTTATCCAGCCCCATCGACGCGAGCGTCTCGCCCAGCATGATCCTGGTGGCGACTTTGGCGATAGGCACGCCGGTAACTTTGCTGACGAACGGCACGGTCCGGCTGGCGCGCGGGTTGACTTCCAGGATGTACAGTTCCCGCCCGCCGACGGCGGCGAACTGTATGTTCATCAGCCCTCGGACGTCCAGTTCCTCCGCCAGGTCGCGGGTCGCCCGGCGGATTTCGTCGGCTACCTGCTCGTTGAGCAGGTGGGGCGGCAGGGCCATTGCGGCATCGCCGGAGTGTACGCCGGCGTACTCGATGTGCTCCATGATTCCGGCGATAAAAACGTCCGTCCCGTCGGCGACGGCATCGACGTCCAGTTCTATGGCGTCTTCGAGGAACTTGTCTATCAGCACTGCCGCTCCGTCGGAGGCCTTAAGCGCCGCTGATACGAAATGGCGCAGGTCCTCGTCGGTATAGACGATTTCCATCGCCCGTCCGCCGAGGACGAACGACGGGCGAACGATGACCGGATATCCGATTTCGCCGGCCAGCGCCAGCGCTTCGGCGACCGACGAAGCCATTCCGTTGCGAGGCTGGCGCAGAGACAGGCGGGAGCACATCCGGCTGAACTGCCGGCGGTCTTCGGCCCGGGCGATAGAGGCGGGGTTTGTTCCGAGAATCGGGACGTTCGCCGCTGCCAGGCCTTCAGACAGGTTCAGCGGCGTCTGCCCGCCGAACTGGACTATCAGGCCGCGGGGCTGTTCGCGGTGGACGATTTCCAGGACGTCTTCGAGCGTCAGCGGCTCGAAATAGAGACGGTCGGAGGTGTCGTAGTCGGTCGAGACGGTCTCAGGGTTGCAGTTGACCATGATGGACGGGATGGACATTTCCCGCAGCGCCTCGGCTGCATGAACGCAGCAGTAGTCGAACTCGAGTCCCTGCCCGATGCGGTTAGGCCCGCCGCCGAGGATCATAACGCCGGGCTTATCGGACCGCCGCGTTTCATCCTCGCGCTCGTAGGTCGAATAGTAGTAGGGCGTATAGGCCTCGAATTCCCCGCCGCAGGTATCGACAAGTTTGAAGACCGCCCGGATGCCGGACTTCTTTCGCCGCTCGCGGACAGCCAACTCGTCTGTCCCCGTCAGCCTGCCCAACTGGGCGTCGCTGAAGCCTAGTTTCTTCGCGTCCAGAAGTTTGTCGTCAGAAATTTTACTCTTTCCGAACAGTCCGTTCTCGGCGGCGACAATCTGGGCGATATTATCGAGGAACCACGGGTCGATTCGGGTCAGTTCGGCGATTTCAGCGATGCTCATTCCCTGCTGGATCGCCAGGCGGATGTAGAAAAGACGATCAGAATTTGGTTTTGTAAGTTTTTGTCTTATGACGGCGGGGTCGATATTGTCGGCCGGTTCGTCCCGTCCGTCGGCGCCAAGCCCTGCCCGCTTAATCTCCAGGCCACGCAGAGCCTTCTGAAATGCCTCTTTGAACGTCCGCCCGATGGCCATTACTTCACCGACGCTCTTCATACTGACGGTGAGCAAATCGTCGGCTGTCGGGAATTTTTCGAATGTGAATCGAGGGATTTTCACTACGCAGTAATCTATTGTCGGCTCGAAGCAGGCCGGTGTCTGGCGGGTGATGTCGTTGGCGATTTCATCGAGTGTCATGCCGACAGCCACCTTGGCGGCGAACTTGGCGATGGGAAAGCCCGTGGCTTTGGACGCCAGTGCCGACGACCGGCTGACGCGGGGGTTCATCTCGATTGCGACCATCCGCCCGGTCTTCGGGTGTACGGCGAACTGGATGTTGCAGCCGCCGGTTTCGACGCCGATTTCCCGGATGATGGTCAGCGCGGCGTCGCGCATCGCCTGGTATTCGCGGTCGCTGAGCGTCTGGGCCGGGGCGACGGTTATCGAATCGCCCGTGTGGACGCCCATAGGGTCGAGGTTTTCGATGGAGCAGATAATCACGGCGTTGTTTTTCCGGTCGCGCATGACCTCCAGTTCGAATTCTTTCCATCCGATGACGGATTCTTCCAGCAGGACCGAATGGACGGGCGAGATTTCCATCCCGGCGGCGGCCTGGGCTTCGAATTCCTCGATGTTATACGCGACCGACCCGCCGGAGCCGCCGAGTGTGAACGACGGGCGGATTACAATCGGCAGGCCAAGGTCGGCTTGTATCCTGCGGGCCTCGTTCATGTCGTGCGAAACTTCGCTGCGGAGGACCTCCACGCCGGCAGCCGATACGATTTCCTTGAAGGCGTCTCGATCTTCGGCGCGGTGGATAACTTCGGCGGTCGCTCCGATCATCTCGACGCAGTATTTTTCCAGCAATCCCGCCTCGTGCGCCTCGACAGCAAGGTTCAAAGCCGTCTGACCGCCAAGAGTCGGAAGGATTGCGTCGGGTCGCTCGCGCCGAAGAACGGCTTCGAGCATCTCAAGCGTTATCGGTTCGATATAGGTGCGTTCAGCCATTTCCGGGTCTGTCATGATTGTCGCCGGATTGCTGTTGAGCAGGACGACGGCGTATCCTTCCTCACGCAGAGCCTTGCACGCCTGCACGCCGGAGTAGTCGAACTCGCACGCCTGCCCGATAACGATAGGCCCGGCGCCGATTATTAGTATCTTTTTAATGTCAGTCCGTTTAGGCATATCGGGTTATCTGGCGAACCTTTGTTGTTTGGCCGCGACCATACGGTCGCCCGTCTGGGCGAACAACGCGAACAAAAAAAGTTATCTTGTTTGAAAGCAGCGAACAGCATGAACAATTTTTTATTTTGTTTTCGTTCGCGTAGTTTGCGGCTCATTTCCTTTTCTTTTTCATACTTGCTGCGATGAAGTCGGCGAACAGAGGATGCGGGTTCACCGGCGTCGAACGGAACTCCGGGTGGAACTGGACGGCAAGGAACCAGGGATGTCCCGCCAGTTCGATGATTTCCACCAATTTCCCGTCCGGACTGATTCCGCCGAAACGCATACCGTTGGCTTCGAAAACCTCGCGATATGCGTTATTGAACTCGTATCGGTGCCGGTGTCGCTCGCTGATCTGGTCCCGTCCGTAAGCCTTTCGCGCCAGGGAACCCTCGGCCAGTTTGCATGGCCAGGCGCCCAGACGCATGGTCGCGCCTTTGTCTGTAACGGACTTCTGATCTTCCATCAGGTAGATGACAGGATGCGGACTTTCCGGGCAGTTTTCGGTGGTGTCGGCGCCGGCGAGTCCGCAAACATTACGCGCGAACTCAATGGCTGCGCATTGCATTCCAAGACACAGCCCGAGCATCGGTATGCCCCTCCGGCGAGCGTATTCGATGGCGGCCACCTTTCCCTCTATACCGCGAATCCCGAATCCGCCCGGAACCAGAATCCCCTGAGCATCGCCCAGGAGCGATTCGGCGCCTTGAGAGGGGTCATCAAATCGCGAAGAATCGCGATTTGGGGTTCCCGATTCGATGTCCTCGGACCGGATGCGATTGACGACGACTTTGCAGTTGTTGGCGATCCCGCCGTGGTCAATGGCCTCGTATATGCTTTTGTAGGCGTCCTGCAATTCGCTGTATTTTCCGACGACGGCGATTGATACGGTCGATGCTGGGCTGCGGATGGTTTCGATTATTCCGGGCCAGGGTCCCAGGTCCAGCGGACCGGCGTCCAGACCGAGACGTTCGATGATGAATTTATCCAGACCCTGATCTATAAACTGGAAAGGCACCTCGTAGATTGTGTCCTTGACGTCAGGTTCTTCGATTACACATCGGCGCTGGACGGAGGTGAACAGCGAGATTTTTTTCTTCATGTCCTCGTCGAGGGGTTTTTCGCACCGGCAGACGAGTACGTCCGGGCTGATTCCGATCTCGCGGAGTTTCTGGACGCTGTGTTGGGTCGGTTTGGTCTTTCTTTCGCCGGCGGCCTTGACCGTTACGATAAGCGTAACGTGGATGAACATGACGTTTTCGGCGCCCTCATCCAGTGCGAACTGACGGATGGCTTCGAGAAACGACAGCCCTTCGATGTCGCCTACGGTTCCGCCAAGTTCGGTAATGACCACGTCGGCGTCGTCGGCGACGGACCGCACCGCCGATTTTATTTCGTCGGTAACGTGGGGAACAACCTGGACGGTAGCGCCGAGGTAATCGCCCCTGCGTTCCTTCTCGATTACGGAGCGGTAAATCTGTCCGGAGGTGAAGTTGCTTGCCCGAGTGGTGGCGATACCGGTGAACCGCTCGTAGTGTCCCAGGTCCAGGTCGGTTTCCGCTCCGTCGTCGGTAACATAAGTTTCGCCGTGCTGGTAGGGGTTCATCGTGCCGGGATCGACGTTGAGGTACGGGTCGAATTTCTGCATCGCCACTTTCAACCCGCGCCGGCTCAGAAGCATCCCCAGCGATGCAGCCGTGATTCCCTTGCCCAGCGAAGACACCACACCGCCTGTTACGAAAATGTGCTTGGTCATTTATCTAATTCCAACTTCGTTTTCAATTATCGCTTTTTACGTATTCCTGCACTATTTCTGTGGCGTATCTTCAGGGGGCCTTGAAATGGGGAAGATGCAGCCGTTTTGCAACCCCTCGAAAAAGGTCTGCAAACGGTTTTTCCCCGTGGGGCCAACCTATATAACCTATCGAGGTCTCATCAGGCAAGGATAAACCGCCGGAAACAGGGCTAAATTTTATATCTTTACCGGACCGTCCTTGAGGTTGCCGACGAAAAGGCGTATATCAG